>JBCBSH010000098.1:0-15436 GCA_039819285.1 Pseudomonadota bacterium | reverse complement strand
ATCGCGGAGAGTTGATCGTCGGTCTCGGGATAGGGAAAGCGGGCGGCGAACTCGTCATAGGCGCCATCGCCCGGCTCGATGACCTCGCCCTTGCGCAACTCACGCGCGGCGGCGACGCCCATCAAGGCGTCCGCCATGTCTTTTAGGCGCTTCTTGACCCGCGACTTTCGCGCCTGCCAGGCCGCACCGCCGAGCCGGTCAAGCTGGACGATCGTGTCGTCGGAACCGTAGCGCGACAGCACCTCGATGTTTTCGACCGGCACGAACAGCTTGGCGTTTTCGGCATAGATCAGCCGGACGAAATCATGCGCCGCGCCGCCGACCTCCAGCGTGTCCAGCCCCTCATAGCGGCCGACCCCATGCTCGACATGGACCACATAGTCGCCTTCCGACAGGGCCGAGATTTCGGCGATGAACTGTTCGGCCTTGCGCCGCTGCTTGGGCTGGCGGGTCAGCCGGTCGCCCAGAATGTCGGTCTCGGTGATGACCGCCAGGTCGGGCGCGACGAAACCGTGCTCGATTGGCAAGACAACGCTGGCGACGCGCTGGGAATCCAGCGAGCCGACATCGGCAAGCGCATCCACCGCCTCGACCTCCCACAGCCCGTGGTCTCGTAGGAGGCCGGCCAGGCGGTCGCGTGCGCCGCGCGTATAGCCGGCGATCAAAACCGACCGTCCGTCGCGCTTCAGCGACGCGACGTGCACCCGGACCGCATCGTAGAGCGAGCCTTCCGGGGCATTTCGGGCGTCGGTGAAGTCGCGCCCGCCCCGCCCGCGCGCATCGATCGCGCCCTTAGCACCGGGCGGTGGCGCAAAGGGTGACAGCAAGGCGACCGGCCGCGCCGCGAGATGCTGCTGCCATTCCTCTGCCGTCAGATAGAGCGCATCCGGCGGCAGGGGTTTGTAAACCGGGGCCTTGGCCTTGCGTTCAGTGGCCTGCAGGGTCAAGCGCGCCTCATGAAAATCGGAGATCTGGACCAACCGCGCCTCACGCGCCCGGTCGATCTGCGGGTCCAGGCTGACCGGTGCCGACGGCAGATGGTCGAAGATCGTCTCCATCGCCTCGTGGAACAGGGGCAGCCAATGTTCCATGCCGGCATAGCGGCGACCGGCCGATACCGCCTCGTAAAGCGGGTCGTCATCGGTTACGGCGCCGAAATTGCGGCGATAGCCGGCCCGGAACCGGTCGATCGACGCCTCATCGAGGAACAGTTCGCCCATGGCCAGCAGGTCCAGCCGGTCGATGGTCCCGCTGGTCCGCTGGCTCAGCGCATCGAAGGTGCGCAGGCGTTCGACATCGTCGCCGAACAAGTCGATCCGGCAGGGTTCGTCGGCACCGGGCGGAAACAGGTCGATGATGTCGCCACGCATGGCAAACTCACCCCATTCCCGCACCGTCTGGGTCCGGCTGTAGCCGTTCTTGGCCAAAAAGAGTTGCAGGGCGTCGAGATCGAGCCGGTCTCCGACGGCGACGGTGAAATGGGTGGAGGCCAGGCTGTCGCGCGTCGGCAACCGCTGGATCGCCGCATTGATCGTGGTGATGACGAGCAGCTTGCCCTGGGAAGCGGCCTGATGGGCGGCGATCTGGCCTAGCGCGCTGACGCGGCGGGCCACGATTTGCGGGTTCGGCGAGACCCGGTCATAGGGCAGGCAGTCCCATGCCGGTAGCACGACGACCGGCAGATCGGGCGCGAAGAAGCCGATCAGGTCGGCTAGGCGCGCCGCGCGGCTGTCGTCGACAGCGACGTGCAGCAAAGGCGTGTCCGACAGATTGCCGGCGATGGCGGCCAGGACGCGGGCATCATGCCCCTCCGGCGCGCCGCCAACGGCGATCGGTCCCGCCGCGCGGGTATCCAGCTTCAAATCAAACATGGTTTCAGCGCTTGTTGGGTTCACGCTTGTGGGCAACGAGCAGATCGGCGACCGGCGATTTCAGCCGGTCCGGCACCGGCTCGCGGCCCGTGATCCAGTTGTAGAGGTCGGGGTCGCTTTCCTCGATCAGGCGCCGGTAGAGGTGCAGTTCGTCCCAGCCGAAGCCCGCCAAGTGCCGGTCCGCGAACCCGCCGAGCAGCAAGTCGGCCTCGCGCGTGCCGCGATGCCAGCTTCGAAACCTCAGTTGACGCCGAAATGCGTCGATATCATCCGGCGTATCGGCTGTGAACACGCCTTTCTGTTTTTGGCCTTTGACGGACATTCCTCTACCCTGGCGGCTCACCGATCCCAGCTTCGGCCCGAGACGATATAGAGCCGCCACGGTGCGACCGCAAATCCTGTTCCCGCTTTTTGCCGAGATCCAGACCCTCCCCGGCGTCGGCAGCAAGATCGCCGCGCTGTTGACTCGGCTTGCCGGCCCGCACCTGGTCGACCTGCTGTGGCATTTGCCCAGTGGCGTGATCGACCGCAACCCGGTGCCGTCGATCGCCGGCTTGGAGGACGGCAGGACGGCGACGCTGGAGGTCACGGTCGAGGCCCATCAGCCGTCTGGCGGGCGCGGGCCTTACCGCGTCATCACCACGGACTCGTCGGGCACGCTGGAGCTCGTCTTCTTCCACGCGAGGGGTGACTATCTCATGCGTGAGTTGCCGGTCGGCACCAAGCGCATCGTCAGTGGCCGGATTGAATGGTACCGCGGCACGGCCCAGATGGCCCACCCGGACTATATCGTTCTGCCCGAGGCCCGTGACCAGATCCCGAAGATCGAGCCGGTTTATCCGCTGACGACCGGGCTGACGCCCAAACCCTTGGCCAAGGCGATCGGCGCCGCGCTAAAGGAGGCGCCCGAACTGGCGGAATGGCAGGACCCGGCCTGGCGGGAACGCAATGGCTGGTCGGACTGGCGGACCGCGCTTTTGGCCGCGCATGCACCGCAATCCGCCGCCGATTTGCTGCCCATGGCCCCTGCCCGTGCCCGGCTGGCCTATGACGAGCTGTTGGCGAATCAGTTGGCGCTGGCGCTGATCCGGCGTGCCCAACGGCGCCTGAAGGGCCGATCGACCACGGGTGACGGGCGTTTGCGCGCCAAGGCCGCCGCCGCGCTTGGCTTCGAGTTGACGGCATCTCAGCGCAAATCCCTGTCAGACATCGATGCCGACATGGCCGGCACCGACCGCATGCTGCGCCTGCTGCAAGGCGATGTCGGCAGCGGCAAGACGGTGGTCGCGCTGATGGCGATGCTGACCGCCGTCGAGGCCGGCCGCCAGGCGGCGATGCTGGCGCCAACCGAAATTCTCGCCCGCCAGCATCATCAGACGCTGGCTCCGCTGGCCCAAGCGGCGGGACTCGAGATCGCGCTGTTGACGGGTCGCGATAGGGGCAAGTCACGCGAGCCCGTGCTGACCGCCCTGCGCGACGGCAGCCTGCCGCTGATTGTCGGCACCCATGCCTTGGTGCAAGAGAGCGTCGAGTTCCACGACCTGGCGCTGGCCGTGGTCGACGAACAGCACCGGTTCGGTGTTCACCAGCGGCTGCAACTGACCACCAAGGGCGCCGGCGTCGACCTGCTGGTGATGACCGCCACGCCAATCCCGCGCACCTTGGCGCTGACGGCCTATGGCGACATGGAGGTCTCGCGGCTGACGGAAAAGCCGCCGGGGCGCCAACCGGTGGACACAAGGGTCTTGCCCGTCGACAGACTGCCGGACCTGATCGAGGCCTTGCATCGCAAGCTGGCCGATGGTGCGCGAGCCTACTGGGTCTGCCCGCTGGTCGAGGAGTCCGAAAAGTCGGACATGGCCGCAGCGACCGAGCGGTTCGAGGATTTGAAGCGCCAGTTCGGCGACCGGGTCGGCCTGGTGCATGGCCGCCTAAAGGGGCCGGAGAAGGACGCCGTCATGGCGCGCTTCATTGCCGGCGACCTCGACATTTTGGTCGCCACCACGGTGATTGAGGTGGGCGTCGACGTGCCCGAGGCGACCATCATGGTGGTCGAACATGCCGAGCGGTTCGGCCTCGCCCAGCTTCATCAGTTACGTGGGCGCGTCGGGCGGGGTGCCGCGCAGTCGGTCTGCTTTCTGGTCTACGCGCCGCCTCTGTCGGAAACGGCCCGGAAACGTCTGGCCACCTTGCGTGAGACGGAGGACGGCTTCGTCATCGCCGAGGCGGATTTGGAGCTGCGCGGCGCCGGCGAGGTGCTGGGCACGCGGCAGTCCGGCCTGCAGGTCTGGCGATTGGCCGATCTCGCTGCCCATGGCGACCTGCTGGCCGCCGCGCGCGACGATGTCCGCCTGATCCTGAACCGGGATCCGGAGATGGAGAGCGAGCGCGGCCGGGCCTTGCGCCTGCTGCTCTACCTGTTCGAACAGGACGCGGCTGTTCGCTATCTCCGGTCCGGCTAGGCTGCTTCCTTTGCGAAGACGGCGTCGAGGCGTCGACCGAAATAGGTTGGCAGGTCGCCCGGCCACGCTCCGATGATGGTGTCGACGCCTTCGCGGTTCCCGGCATAAAGCTGGCGCGCCGCCTCCTCGAAGCCAGGATGGTCGCCCGCCAGGACCGACATTTGCCGATAGACCGCATCGACCATGGCCGGATCGGCCTTACCGCCGCGCATGTCGGCCTCCACCAGCCGCCGAAGGGCGGCCGAGGCGCCGCCGCGTTGCTTCGACAGCCATCGCCAGTGCCGGGGCAACAAGGTCACCTCCCTGCCCTCGACACCCAGCTTCGGGCGCCCCGGCGGCTTGGCCGCGAACTGTGCGATCGCACGCTCGACGATTTCGGCCGGCGTGCCGAGCCAATTGATGTCGACGCTGCGCCCGGTCTGCTCCTCAAGCATGACGCAGCGTTCGGGCTGCGGCACGCCCTGGTCCAAGACTGACCGCACCGCAACGTCGATCGGCCCCTTCGCGATCAGCGACGAGCCGAGAAAAATGGCGAATGTGATTTCGTTGTCCATGGCGCCTTTTACCCGGGTAAAAGCTACCTGTCAAGTTTCACCCGGGTAAAATCCGGCGTCCGGTCAGACTGAGCCCCACTGGTTATCCGATGTCCACACGAACGATCGCATTCAACTATTCGGATCTATCCATCAGACCCTGAGGGCCTTAGCATTCAAGCTCAAAGAGCGGAGACAAACCGTCGACTTCGGGGGGACACGGGTGCACACCGTGCTTGTGAGGGACGACTTACCTAGTTCCGAGCTACTGAGCGGCGCCAACGCCCGTGTGCCAGCGCGGCTGGTTCGACGTTCAACTGAGACCGCCGGTTGCTCGTGAGTTCCGAAGACCCACAGGCGGCACTTGAGCCCCACCCGTTGGACAGATCGATCGCCAACGTTCTGGCCGTGCTCTTTGCCATTGTCGTCGTGATGTACGCCGCCTCCGGCCCGATGTCGGACTTCGTGCGCTGGTTTGTTGAGAGCACGACGCAAGGCTTTGACGAGCTGTCGCGGCGCGACCAGCGAACCCTGTTGCGCGAGCATTGGCTTGGCGCGGCCTACCGCACCTTGGAGCGCAATTTCCTTCAGCCGACCGGTCTGATCCTGGGCCTGCCGATCGCTTTTTCGTTCGCCGTCTCGCTGCTGAACCTCCATCGCAGCCCATCCTTGCGGTGGCTGAACTGGGCGCTGACCCTCGTCGCGCTGGCCGCGTTCGTGAGCTGGATTGTCGAGATCTTCGTCACCGACAGCGGTCTCCTGCCCTCCGCCTCGCCGCTGGACTTCGTGATGTTTCCGCTGGCGACGGCGATCACGCTGTACCTGACCTGGCGGCTGTTCGGCGGCTTCATCGTCGGTTTCTGCCTGTTCTGGGTGATCTATTTCTTCGTTCGGGGCCTCTTACCGGACTGGACGGGGATCTTCGCGGGGTCAGAGGCGACGTTCGCGCAAAACCTGCGCGCGATGGTCCAGAATTTCTGGGCCCAGACCGGCGGCATGTTCGGCCAGCCCTTGCAGGTCGTCTCCGGCAACGTGCTGATTTTCATCGTCTTCGGCGCCGTCCTGATGGCCTCGGGCGCCGGCGAACTGCTGATGAAGATCGCCAACCGCTTGACCGGCGGCCTGACCGGCGGGGCGGCCCATTCGGCGGTCGCCAGTTCGGCCCTGTTCGGAACGCTTTCGGGGGCCGCCATTTCGAACGTCGTCTCAACCGGCGTGATGACAATCCCCGTGATCAAGCGCGCCGGCTTCAGGCCCCCCTTTGCGGGCGCGGTGGAGGCAGCCGCGTCGACCGGCGGGCAGATCATGCCGCCGGTGATGGGCGTCGTGGCGTTCTTCGTCGCCGGCCAGATCGGCCTGGAATACCGCTACATCGTCGTCGCCGCCATCGTGCCGGCGATCTTCTATTATCTCGGCACTTTCCTGGCGGTCTATTTCGAGGCGCGCCGCCACGGCATCGGCCCCCTGCCCCGTGAGGCCCGACCGGGCTTAACCAGAACGGAAAGCTGGCAGTGCCTCGTCTTCATCATTCCGCTGGCCGTGCTGTCGACCTTTCTGTTCGTGCAGCCCTCAGTGCCCAAGGCCGGCTTCTACGGGTTCCTCGCCGCCATCGTGACTGCGCTGATCCTGTTCCCAGGCTTTCGGTCATGGCGAAAAATCTATCGCGCCTTCGTCAATGCCGGGCGCATGGCGGCATCGATCGTGGTGATCGTGACAGCGATCGGGCTGATCGTCGGGCTGATCCAGGTCTCCGGCTTTTCCGGGCGCCTGTCCCTTCTGCTGGCGCAACTGGCGGACGGGCCGCTCTTGCTGGTGCTGATCGTGGTCGCTCTAGGCTCGATCGTGCTGGGCATGGGGCTGCCGCCCGGCGCCACCTATTTCATCATCGTCATCGCACTGTCGTCCGGCATCGACGCGGTCGGCATCCCGGACCTGACGCTGCACCTGTTCGTCGTGTTCTTCGCTGTGATGTCGACGGTGACGCCGCCGGTCGCGCTCGCCGCCTTTGCGGCCGCGCCGATTGCCGGCGCCGACCCGATCCGTACCGGGTTCGAGGCCGCCAAGATCGGCCTCGCCGGTTTCATCGTGCCCTTCATCTTCGTCTATCACCCGGCGGTGTTGTACAAGCTGCAAGTGCTGTTCGAGTGGTTCGGCGGCGAGCCGGTGCGCTCGCGCGCCATGCTGGACCCGGCCGCGACAAACTGGCTAGACCTGGGCTGGATCGTCGTTGCTTTCGTGTTGGCCATCTGGCTGCTGGCGTCGGCCTTGGCCGGCTTTGAGAAGGGCCGACTTACACCCATTGAGCGCCTGGTGCGAGGCATCGTCGGTGTCCTCGTGCTTTGGCCCCAGATGCTGATCGCCGGTCCGGCAGCGCTGGCCGGGCTGGCCCTGATTGCGTTGCACCGTCGCGGCATACTGGCGACGACGGCTGCGCCAACGTTAAGATCACCAACAACGAATGGGAGGAGATGACATGAACAGGTATCTTGCCGGTACTGTCCTGACGGCTGTGCTGATTAGCGGGCCCGTCTTGGCGCAGGATCAGACGCTGCGCATGGCAACCATCGCGCCCAGCCTGGGTCAGGCGATTACCATGGCGACCTTCGCCAACATCGTGTCGGACAATCTGGACGACATCACCATCGAGGTCGCGGGCGGCGGTGCGGCTACGCTGCACCAGCTCGAGGTCGGGCGCGGCAATCTCGACATGTCGATGACCTCGCCGACGATCTACAATTTGATGGCCGCCGGGGCCGCCATGTACCAGAACGAGGCGGACGCGGCAGAGGCCTCGGAGAACGTCCGGCTTTTGATGTGGTACCCGTTCGGCCAGTACCATTTCGCTGTGCGCGGCGACAGCGACATTACCGTGCTGGACGATTTGGAGGGCGCTACGGTCTTTCTCGGCCCCCAGGGCGGCGGCGCCTATAACGCGGCCAGCCGCTGGATCGAATCCACCACCGGCCTCGTCGTCGGTGAGGATTACGAGGCCATCAGCGCCAACTGGCAGACCGGCTTTCAGGCGTTCCTGGACGGCACGATCGAGATGTACACCAATGGCTGCCTCGACCCCTGCCAGCAGTTCATTCAGTTCACCGAGACAGAGCCGGTGCGTTTCCTGGGCCCAGAGGACGATCAGGGCGAGGCGGTCGACGAGTTCCTCGGCAACTTCCGCTACCGCGAGGAAGTGCCGGCCGGCGTCTATGACAATCAGGTCAATGAAGGCCCGATCATGTCCATGAACACCGCCGTCGGCATCGGCGTGCGTGCCGATCTGGACGAGGAGACCGTCTACCGCATCACCCGTGCCTTCTGGGAGAACCTGGACCAGGTGACCTCCGACGCGCCCTGGGTCGAGGCCATCGACATCGACTACGCCGCCCAACAGCTCGGCCAAATGCAGCTTCATCCGGGTGCGGAGCGCTACTACCGCGAGGCGGGTGTGCTTTAGGCTGGGCGATCCGGCAACGGCGGTGGCTAGGCAAATCGAACCGAAACGCCGCCGTCCGCGATCAGAGGGCTGCCGGTGACGAAGCTGGCGCGATCGGACAGCAGGAACAGCGCGGCTTGCGCGATTTCCTCCGGCTGCGCCATCCGTTTCACAGGATGCAGGCCTTCGATGAAGGCATGCGCGTTGGGATCGTCGCCGGCCATCGCTGTCTTCGTGCCGCCGGGCAGAAGCGCACTGACACGGATGCCTTCGGCCGCGTGGTCAACCGTGAGAGACTGGGTCAGCCCAATCAGACCCGCCTTTGCCGCCGCATAGGCTGCCATGCCCGGCAAGCCGCCATTGCTGTAGCCAACAAAGGAGGAGGTGAAGACGAGCGCGCCGCCGCCGCGAGACTGCAAGGCGGGAATCTGCGCGCTGGCCGACAAAAAGGCACTGGTCAGATTGGCATCGATCACCGCGTGCCAGTTTGCCTCGCTCGTCTCAAAGACCGGCCCCATGTCGCCCACGAAGCCGGCATTGTTGAAGGCACCGTCCAGCCTGCCAAACTCAGCTTGCGCGAGATCAACCAGGGACCGCGCGTAGGCCGCATCCGTCACGTCACCGGCCAGATGGACGGCACTCCCGCCATCTTGGCGTATCTGCTCAACGACTTCCGCCAACACCGCGTCGCGCCGGGCGGCGAGGATCACATTGGCGCCCTCGGCGGCAAACAGCCGGGCCGCGGCCGCGCCAATGCCGCTGCTAGCGCCGGTGACAATGATGGTTTTGTCTTTTAGTTCCACGGTTGCACCTCACAAGGGGACTGGGGTGCCGCGAACCTAGAGACGCGTGGCCATGGCCGCCCACCCGCTTCATGCGATTCACATGCGTGCCCCGACCTTGACTCCGACTTACGACACGGGAGAGGTTCGGTCGCCTATAGATGAAGGGATCGAAGATGAAGACGGCATTGCCACTTGCTCTCACCATCGCATTTGGGGTGGGCTCGGCCGCTGCTCAGTACAACAGCATAATCAACGAGGCGGACCAGCCGCAGTTCCTGTTCACAATGAGCGCCGATTCCGGGAGCTACGCCAACGGAGCCCTCGTGCTTCAGGACGTGCCCGTGGTGGTCTACTTCTCCGACCGGCCCTACCGGATGTCCGGCACCATCACGCCTGCTGCGTTCGCGCAAGAATGGAACGAGCAGACCGATGTCTTCCGGTCGGATCCGCCGAACGCGACGATGTCAATCCTAACTGAGGACGGCGCCAGCAACGTGGTCGTCGAACTGTCGGAACTCACTTTGGACCACGAAGCGGGCACCATGACGTTCGAAACAAGCATCCTGATGGGCGATATGCCAGCCTCCTTCGGCGTTGCAACCCTGTTCATCGACAGCTTTCATTTCGGCCCCAACCCCGGCGACGGCGCCGTCGGCATGCATTTCGGCCCCGGCCCCAACGGCTGAGCAGTGCTGCGAGCCGCGCCGCGACGGATCGAATCGGATTGAATTGTCGTCATTGTCTGGACGTTAGCCAGTGGTAGGAGGGCCGGTGACTGAGCTTGAGCGCAACAAGTCGAACGTGGTGGCGTTTTACGATCTCATGTTCAACAAGTGTGAGCCGCGCCGGGCGGTCGAGCTCTATGTCGGCGACGAATACATTCAGCACAATCCGGATGTTGCGACGGGAAAAGAGGGCTTTATCGCGTATTTCGAGGCCATGGCGCGGGACTATCCCGGCAAGTCGGTCACCTTCAAGCGGGCGATCGCCGAAGGCAATTTCGTGGTGCTGCACTGTCACCAGACATGGCCCGGCGACCGGGACTATGCCGGCATCGACATCTTCCGCCTGGACGACGCAGGCAAGGTCGTCGAGCATTGGGACGTGCTTCAGGTGATGCCGGCAGTCAGCGCCAACCCCAACGGTATGTTTTGACGCCGCGCCTGGCCGCAGGTTCTGTCACCCGCGGCCACGTATCGCGGAAGTCCGATCGCTAGTCGTTGACCTCACCCGGCAGCGACAGATCGTCAGACGCGATGTCGAACACGTCGGTGACACAGAAGAACGGTGCGTGCAGGTTCTCATGGACCCGCAGCCCGGCCGTCACGCCATCGAAGCTGGCGTTTTCGACGACGGCGATGTCGTCAAACGCGACCTGGACCTCCACCGTGTCGCCGGAGATCGCCGGCTCCCAGCCGGGACTGTCCAAGAGAATAGGCAGGCCCGGCCAGGTGCTCGGCAGGCGCGGAGACGTACCTTCCGGAACATCGATCACCTTCAACGCCCCTGGGCCGCACGCCTCGTCGGGACCCAGCACGACCCAATGGCTGTGCCAAACGCCGCCGTCATTTTCGAACGCGCCGTCATTGTTCTCGTCATAAAGCGGCGTGTCGTCGAAATCCGGATGGGTGGTGACCGCCAGCGCCAAAATGCCCGCGCCGCGTTCGAAGCCGACCTCATAGGGATCGATCGTGGTCGGCCAGACGTAAGCATAGGCTGGACCGCCAGCGACACCGCCGGCCGGTGTCGGCACCGTCGCGCCGGCCGAACCGGTGACACCCATATGGAAGGTCGCGATCCTGCCTTCCGTGGTGATCCTTGCATGGATGATGTCGAACTCAGCGGCCGGTGCATCAGACGCGGGGTCAACTATGCCGCCCTCGCCCGGACCATGCGCCCATAGGGTCATCGGCGCCAGAAGCAAGGACATCACAGCACCGACACGCGTAATCCGCGCAATTGGAAATGACTTGGTCATCGGTTTCCCTTTCATCCGGATGAATTGATGGTCTGGCATCGATCGCTCATCGCACCCAACCGACATATTAGTAGCGAGTCGATACAATATAGATGACACAGATCCATCGGAGACGCAAGGGTGGTTTTTAGTCGATACTTTTTAAGCGCGGGGGCAGGCGAAATTCGTTCGTTCGGCGCCTATCTGAACATGCCATCCCGCAGATTGATGCCGTGTTCGAGATAGGCCTTCATGGCGCAAAGCACTTGCATCCAGCCGCTGCAGTTACCGTAGGAGGCCTTTCGGCCGCCCTCGGTGTCGCGGAAGCCTTCCTCGGCGATCGACACCAGGGTCCGCCCGTCCTCAAGCGGTTCAAACCGCATCGTGACCCGCGTGTCGTATCCACCGGCTTCATCATCTGAGTCGCCACCCGCCCATTCCAGGACGATCCGGCGGTTCTGTTCGACCTCGACGACCTTCACCGGAAAGGCGCCGGGGAAATCATGGAAGTCCCAAACCACTGTCGCGCCGGTCTCAAGACGGCCCTTCGCGCCACCCGTCGTGAAGTAGCCCGAGAGCTTTTCTGGGTTCACGACAGCCTCGAAGACCTCTTCGACCGGTCGACCGATCCGGCCGCTGACCTCGAATTTCAGGGTCATGACGTGCTCCTTGTGTTCTGGCCATAAATGTTATAAAAATATAACATGTCAGACAGCCTCTCCGACGACAAGGTTTTTCGCGCCTTGGCCTCGTCGATCCGACGTGGCCTGTTGGACGCCCTGCGCGACACGCCGCAGACGACGGGCGAGCTTTGTGCCCGGTTTCCCCAACTCGGCCGTTGCAGCGTGATGCAGCATCTGGATGTGCTGGAAGAGGCCGGTCTGGTGGTCGTGCGGCGGGTCGGGCGTCAGCGCTGGAACTATCTGGACGCGATTCCGATCAAACGCATCCACGACCGTTGGATCGGAGCCTACGCCACCGAGGCCGTCACGCTTCTCGATCGTATGAAGAGCGAGATGGAGCGTGAACCGACTGCCGAGCTTCAAACGCAATAGCGCATCAAGCCATTTTGACGGAGATCAACCGCGCCGACGTCGGTCCATGTACAAGTAGTGCTCGATCGTCGTCCCCCTTTCATCGGCCTCGCCCATGCCCAATACCCGTGTGGTTGTCAAAGAATTCGGCGGGCCAGAGGTGCTGGCCGTGGTCACCGACGATCGGCTACCGGAACCAGTTGGGTCGGAGGTGCGCGTCAGGGTTCTGACCACGAGCGCGGCCTTCACCGACGTGATGATCCGCAAGGGCCTCTATCCCGACGTAAAGGAACAGCCACCCTTCGCTTTGGGCTACGACCTGGTCGGCGTTGTCGACAAGCTGGGGCCGCATGCGGGGCTCTATCAGCCAGGGCAGCGGGTCGCCGACCTGACCACGATCGGCGCCTATGCGGAGTATGTCTGCCTGCGAGAGGACGAACTGGTGCCGGTTCCCGACGATGTCGATCCGGTCGAGGCGGTCGCGGTCATTCTGTCGTTCGTCACGCCCTATCAGATGCTCCATCGGGTCGCCAAAGTGACGAAAGGCCAACGCATCCTGATCCACGGCGCCGGCGGGGCAGTCGGTACGGCCATGCTTCAGCTTGCCCGCTTGGCGAATGTCGAGGCCTTCGGCACGGATACCATCGCCAAGCACGATGTGATCTGCGAACTCGGCGGCGTCGCCATCGACGGCGACCCGGAGAACCTGGAGGCTCGTTTGAAGGCGGCAACCGGTGGCGGTGTCGACGTCGTCTTCGATGCGCTGGGCGGCGAGAGCCTGAACCGGTCACTCCACATCCTGAAGCCGGGCGGCATGCTGGTCGCCTACGGTTTTCAGAACATGGTGATGGGCAAAGGCGGCAGTATCCCGCTTGATTTCATCAAACTGAAGCTTTGGGACCTGCTGCCCAACGGACACGCGACATCGTTCTACGCCATCGGCTCCATGCGCCGTCACCATCCGGAATGGTTCAAGGAAGACCTCGCCCGGATGTTCACGCTGTTGTCGCAAGGGAAGATCAAGCCCGTGATCGCCCTAACGATGCCCCTGGCCGAGGCGCGCCGGGCCCATGAGCTGATCGAGGCCGGGGAGACCAAGGGTAAGATCGTGCTGCTGGTCGGCGACCAGACGCAGTAACGGCCGGGACCGGCTAGAGCTTGAAGTTGTAGATCGCCTGGTCGAACCGGTTGTAGTCCTCATAGCGGATCAGATCGTAAAGCTCCTGGCGGGTCTGCATCCTGTCGGTGATGTCCCGCTGCGTGCCGGTCTCAGCAATATGGTCCAGCGCGTCGAGCGTGGCTTTCATCGCGATCCGCAGTGTGGTGACCGGATAGATCACTAGTTTCGCGCCGAGATTCCGCAGTTCGTGCGCACTGAGCAGCTTGGACTTGCCGAACTCCGTCATGTTCGCCAGCAGCGGGCCGGGAATGTCGGCCGATGCCCGCCGCCATTCGGCCTCGTCTGCCAAGGCCTCGGCGAACACCATATCGGCGCCGGCCTCCAGATAGGCGCTCGCACGTTCGATCATGGAGTCCAGCCCCTCGACCGCGCGCGCGTCGGTTCGGGCGATCAGCAGCAGGTTGTCGTCGCGTCTGGCATCCACCGCGCCTTTGATGCGCTGGATCATGTCGGCGATCGGGACAACGGCCTTCCCGTCCAGATGGCCGCAGCGTTTTGGGTTCACTTGATCCTCAAGATGCAGGCCGGCCAGGCCGCGTTCCTCCATCATGCGTACGGTTCGCGCCACGCTCATCGGTTCGCCGAAGCCTGTGTCGCAGTCGACGATAGTCGGCAGGTCTGTGACCCGCGCGATCTGTTCGGCGCGGTTCGCCACCTCGGTCAGGGTGGTCAAGCCAATATCCGGCAGACCGAGATCGGCGGACAAGACCGCGCCGGAGACATAGACCGCCTCGAAACCGGCTCGCTCGATCCCCATGGCAACCAGCGGTGAAAAGGCCCCGGGCGCACGCACGATCGCATCGCCGCGAAGCCTATCGCGGAGCTGTTGCCGCTTGTCGCCGGCACTTAGCTGAGAAAACAGCATCCCATTCGTCCTAATTCTGGAAACAGTCCACCGGCGCGGCTGGCACTCGGCCAGCCGCCACGAAAACCCAATGCCGACGGCGTCAGTCGGAGTCGGCCACGCCCTCCGCCCTCAGCCGGGCACGCCGCGCGCGATAGCTGGGCAGGAAGATCAACAGCACCGCGATGGCGAGCAGGCCAAGCGTCATCGGCCGCTCCACAATGAAGCCGATGCCGTCATAGAGCTGCATCGACCGGGCGAAATTGTTCTCCAGCATCGGCCCCAGAATGAAGCCGATCAACAGTGGCGCTAGCGGGTAGTCCGCCAGGCGCAGGATCGTCGCGATGACGCCAAGCCCGGTCAGGATCAACAGCTCGGTCGCGTTGTTCTGCCCGATATAGGCGCCCATCATCGTGAAGAAGATGATGAACGGGATCAGGTAGTTGCGCGGCACGGCCAGGATCTTGGCGATGTACGGAATCAGCGGCAGGTTCAAGATCAGCAGAACCACGTTGCCGATATACATCGAGATGATCACGGCCCAGAAGATCTGCGGCTCGTCGATCATCAGCCGCGGTCCGGGCGAGACGTTTAGCGCGATCAGCGCCCCCAGCAGGATCGCCGTAGTGCCCGAGCCCGGAATGCCCAGCGTCAACAGGGGCACGAACGAGCCGGTACCGGCGGCGTTGTTAGCCGCCTCCGGCGCTGCGAGACCTTTGACCGAGCCCTTGCCGAACTTCTCCTGGTCTTCCTTCTTTGCCAGGTTGCGCTCCACGGCGTAGCCCAGGAACGAGGCGATCGTCGCGCCGGCGCCGGGCAGAACGCCGATCAGGAAGCCCTGGATCGACTGACGGCCGATCACGGGGGTGATCTCCTTCGCCTCCTGACGCGTGATGCGCAAATTGGTGATCTTGCCGGACCCGCCATCGCCGGTGTTCGAGCGGTTCGGGTCCATGACGAGATAGAGCGCTTCCGGCAGGGCGAACATGGCCATGGCCAGCGTGATGAAGCCGATGCCGGACTGCAGATCCATGATGCCCATGGTGAAGCGCGGCGCGTTGAACAGCGCGGCCTCGCCGACCGTCGCGATCACGAGGCCGAGGATGGTCATCATTACGGCCTTGGCGACATTGCCGGTGCCGGCAAAGGCGGCAATCGCCGACAGGCCGAGCACCATGAGCGCGAAGTATTCCGCGGAGTGGAAAATCAGCGCCACGGAGGCCAAGGCCGGCGCGAAGATCATCAGCAGGATGGCGCCAACCGTGCCGCCGGTGAACGAGGCGATGGCCGCGATCGTCAAGGCCTTGCCCGCCTTGCCCTGGCGCGCCAGCGGATAGCCG
>JBCBSH010000097.1:0-15493 GCA_039819285.1 Pseudomonadota bacterium | reverse complement strand
GTGATGCGGCACGGCGGCACCTGCGTGATGGCGAGCGTCAATTCGGTCGGGCTTGGCGGGCTGCTGGCGCTCGGCCGCCACAGCCAATTGCCGATCCATGCCCACAGAAACGGGTGGGGCTACCTCTCCCGGCATCCGATGCTCGGCTGGTCATTCCCGGCCTGGTCCAAGTTCTGGCGTTTGGCGGGGGCCGATCATCTGCATGTCAACGGGTTGCAGAACAAGTTCTGCGAGGGCGACGACAGCGTGATCGCGGCGGCGCGGTCGCTTCTCACGCCGATGTTCGCCGACAAGCCGTGCATCACGATGCCGGTGTTTTCTTCCGGTCAAAGCGCTGTTCAAGCCGCCGAGACCTATCGGCAGATGCGGACAACCGACCTGATCTATGCGGCGGGTGGTGGTCTGGTCGGCCATCCCGATGGTATCGCCGCCGGGGTCGCCAGCCTGCGCCAGGCCTGGGAGGCGGCAGAGGCGGGCATTCCGGCCGATACCTATGCCAAGCATCACCCGGCGCTTGCCCGCGCGCTTGAGGCCTACGCGTGACGAGCCTGCCTGACGGCACGGCGCTTGCCTGGTACGGCGACGATTTCACCGGGTCGGCAGCCGTTATGGAGGAGTTGGCGTTTGCAGGCGTGGAGACCGCGCTGTTCCTGCGCGTGCCCACCGCGGACGAACGCCAGCGGTTCGCCGGCGCCAAAGCGATTGGGCTTGCCGGTACCGCGCGGGCACACGGCCCGGCCTGGATGGCCGACCATCTGCCCCCTGCCTTTGCCTTTCTTAAAGGCCTCGATGCCGCCCTCAACCTCTACAAAATCTGTTCGACGCTGGACTCCTCACCCGACATCGGCTCGATCGGCGCTGCCATCGGCCTGGCCCGGACGACTTTCGGCGAGGGCGCGGTCCCGGTCTTTCCCGCCTCGCCGAAGATGGATCGCTTCCAATGCTTCGGAACCCTGTTCGCGCGCGCCGGCGATGGCATCCATCGCCTGGACAGGCACCCCGTGGTTTCGCGCCATCCCGTGACGCCGATGGACGAGGCCGATGTCGCCCGTCATCTGGCGCGGCAGACCGATGAGGCTATCGGGACGCTCATGCTGCCGGACCTTCATCGGATCGATGAGGCTTGGAGCGATCTGGTTGGCCGGGGAAACCGGCTGATCACGATCGACACGGCACGCGACGGTGACCTTCTGCCCTGCGGTCGCCTGTTCACAAGTCTGCCGCACGGCAGTTTCATTGCCGGCTCGCAAGGCGTTGCCGAGGCGTTGGTTGCGGTGTGGCACGCTGATGGCGCCCTGCCAACAGCAAGACCGCACGCCCCCGTTGGCCCGAGCCGCGCAATGGTGGCGCTTTCAGGGTCCTTGTCACCAACGACGTCCCAACAGATTGCAGAGGCCTTGCGCGATGGCTTCGCGCTTGTCCCACTCGATGCTGCGGCGTGCCTTGGCACCAATCGGCAAGGTGCCGTCGATATCGCGATCCGAGCCGCATTGGCGGCGTTGTCAGCAGGCCGGGCGCCGCTGATCGCTTCGGCGATGGGGTCGGACGATCCGGCAGTTGCTATCTTCAAGGCAACAGCCCAAGCGGCGGGGCTCAGTACGGAAGAGGCCAATATGAAGGTGGGCCAGGCGCTTGGCTCGGTTCTCGGCCCATTGGCTGCTCGCAACGCCATCGACCGTGTGGCGGTGGCCGGCGGCGATACCTCCGGCTACGTCTTGAAACAGCTTGATGCATTGGCCCTTACCGGGCTTGCGCCCTTGACACCCGGTGCCGGCCTCTACCGCCTTCACCCCACCAGCGCCGATGAATCGACGCTGGAGATTTCGCTTAAGGGCGGCCAGATGGGCTCACCACGCTATTTCAGCGAGGTTCGGGCGGGCAAGGTCTAGCGTAGGGTTCGGACAAAGACTTGCGAACGAACGTCGCTGCTGCGGAGCGGCCGGCGGCGCATTCTGCCGCCATGACCGGTGTGCGCGGCCGCATCTTGAGCGCCGAGCTTGTACCAACATGCGGGTGTTGGTTGTAGGCGTTGGTCCTGGATTGATTGCAAGGCTTGCACCGGCTGTCTTTGGTTCATGAGCCTGGTCGGCTGTCAGGGCCGAAGTGACAGGGCATGCATTGTCCCCGAGAGGCCCGTTGGCCGCTTCGAGCCCAAAGCTGCCGAACACTGAGAATCGGCGAATCGCCGCTTTGTGCTATTGAGCTTGTAAACACGGCCACAAATTTGCACCATTAAGCGAAACGCAGCGGATGTGGGCAATGGCCAAAGAGATCTTTTTGAGTGTTGGCGGGACGGCCAACGATGAGCAAGAGAGATTTGTACAAGCAGTGGAGAACCGTCTCCGAGCAGAGGGACTTACACCAAATACGGTTGGTCGAAACACATTTTCGGTGGACGCCCCACTTAGGACTGTCGAGCATCTTATGGATCGATGCTGCGGTACCGTAGTTCTTGCGCTTGAAAGGTCTTACTTTCCTGAGGGCGTAGAAAAACGCGGCGGGAAAAACGAAAAGAGAGTTATGGACGTCGCTCTCCCTACTCCTTGGAATCATATTGAAGCGGCAATGTCGTACAGCCGCAGTCTACCGCTGCTGGTGATTGTACAGGAAGGTTTGAAGCATGAGGGCCTGCTTGAGCCCGGCTATGATTGGTATGTTCAGACCATTCCTCTGGACGAAGCTCATTTGAGTTCACCTCAGTTCAATGGCGTTTTGTCGAGTTGGAAACACAAGGTGGAAACGCGTACGGCCGCCAGTCCCAACAGGTCTTCCAATGAGCCAAATGACGTTGCCAGGATGACCATCGGGCAGCTCGTTGGAAGTTTGAAGCCTGCGCACCTTTGGTCGGTTTTAGTGGCGTTATGTGCTGTGATTGCAGGCGCATTCTCGCTTGGTGCTCAGCTCTAACCCTAGATGATGTAACTGCTAGAAACGCAAGAGTGTTCATCTTCACTGGGAACGACGGTTCTCGATGCCGCACGAGGCAATGGCAGCTTCGTCCGCCTACCGGACATCGATGGCTTTTGACCCAAGGCTCTCAGGGTTCCACGCTTTAGCAGACTTGCGGGATACCTTGGTCTGCCCAGAGCAGACCTCCCACTGGTATGTCTCATCCGGCCTATAAGGCGCGCAGGCGCCCCACTTCGCCTCAGCTTAACCGCGGTGAGGCGCCATGAATGGTGGCTAACAATCCCCCCAAACGGCGCGTGGTTGTTTTGTCTTTTCAGCTTCAGATTGCACGTATCTGGAACAGCTCCGCTCCACTTTTTCGCTTGAATCCGACCAAATTCGAATGCTTAGTGAAGTGATAGCGATACACAGACACCAGTGAAAACCTTGCCAGGTTGCTGCGATGATAACCGCCGACAAACCCGCTGACGAAATCCTCAGGACTTTTCCTTCGGTCAATATCGGGATCATCGGCATTGGCGGAGCTCATCGTGCATGGCTCCGACAAGCGCTCCTCGCCCGGGAGGTTGCGGCCGTCGCCTCGGCAACCGATGCGCCACCGGAACTTGGCGCTTCGACACCGCTGGTATCCATGCCCGACGCGCCGGATCACTACGTCTTAGGAACGGGCAGTCTCGCCCAGCGGATGCTTGATCGGGGACCGGGGAAAATCGAAGATCCAGCCGATCTCGAGGCCCTCGAAACAGGCCACGCCGACAGCATCCCCCATGCAGCAGCTCGATCACCGGTCGTCCACGATGATCATTTTCGAGACATCGCCAGGAAGCGGCAACAGCATGCTGTCGAAGTGTCTGCCCTGGCCACCAAGGCCATCTCCGCCGCCACGCCGCTGATTTCAGCAGCCGGCGTATTGAACGATGCCACGATTGGAAAAATCGACGTCGGAGTAAGCCTGCTGACGACCGGATTCTCAGGGGCCCAGGCCCTGCTCGCATGGAACGACCCGGAAAGACACCTGCTTAGGAAAGTCGCATCGACCGCAAGCTTTGCCGCTTCACTGGGCGCGTTCGCCGCAAAGTACCTCGGCGGCAATCAGTTGATGGCGCATGGTCTGAATGGGGTCAGTGTCGTCCTTGGCATTTTGGACAAGGCCGCCAAGGGACCCGCGCTAAGCGACAAGGCCGTCCTCGTCGAGGTTCAGCGTTAGCGCCTCATCTTCAGTCAGGGGCAATTAGGCCGAGCGATAGCCGGAATGGGGCCCGCCCAATGTCTACCGCTGCGCCGCTGTTAGAACCCTGTCCCGCTACATTGACGCTGATGGCATCACGCGGCTGAACTGCCGCGGGTTCACGGGCGAAAGACAGGTAGGATGTGTTCACCGTAGTCGGCGATGATTTTCTCTTCATCGCCGCTGTCGAGGTAGATGTTGAACTGGGTTATCCCAGCGTCCTGCAGCGCCTGAAGTTTGGCGATCTGTTGCTCGTGCGTGCCGAGAACAGAGAAGGCATCGACGATGTCGTCGGTGATGAAGTCCAGGAACGGATTGTCGCTTTGGCCGTGCTTGGAATAGTCATAGCCGCGCCGGTTTTCGATATAGGAGGTAAAGATCTCCGGCAAAAGATCGGTGTCCGAGCCGTACTTCTCGACGATGTCGGCGACGTGGTTGCCGACCATCGCCGGGAACCATTTGACGTGCTCCCTGGCCCGAACGATGTCGCCGGTAAAGGCCGGCGCGGCCGCCATGATACGAAACTGCGACATGTCGCGGCCAGCTTCCTCGCCGGCCTTTATGGCCATGTCGCCGAGCCACTTGCAGATGCCCGGTTCGGCGATTTGCAAGATCAAGCCATCGCCGATCCGGCCTGCCGTGGCGAGGGCCTTGGGGCCATAAGCGGCAATCCAAATCGGCGGTTCATGGCCGTCGGACCATGAGAAGCTGACCGGGTTCGGCAGCTCCCCGTAGTGCACCTCCTCGCCCCTGATCAACTGGCGGATGACAGCGACGAACTCCTCAACCTGCTTCAAGGTCGCCGGCTTGCGCCCCATCACCCGCAAGGCGCTGTCGCCACGGCCGATGCCGATGTCGAACCGCCCGTCGGACTGTTTGGAGAGCGAGCCGAAAAGGCTCGCGGCCACCGACCATTCGCGGCTGTTGGGGTTGGTCACGCACGGCCCGAAGCGCATGTGCGTGGTGTGTTCCATGCACATCGCCATGGCGACATAGCTGTCGCGCCAAAGAATGTGGCTGTCGTAAAACCAGCAATAGGTAAAGCCGGCGTTTTCGGCTTGGCGAACCAGAGCCAAGGCCCGTTTGGGCTCTACGAAGCCCTTGAAACATATTCCGAATTCCATTTCGGAACTTCTCCCAGACGCGTGTCAGACGTTGAAACCATCTTTTATCGTTTGTAAAAAATCAACGCGAATTGCCATCCTCGGCTTGAAATGGGCCGGCGCAAAAACGTTCAATCGGGTCGATACCCCCACGCAGCCGTTCGCAGATGCAACCGCCATACCGCGCAGGCGTCGCGGCGACAGTCATTTCTAGGAATTCGGATTTGGGCCAAGACACGAGGAAAGTGATCGCCCTTTCGGGCGGCGTCGGCGGTGCCAAGCTTTCGCAGGGGCTGGCGGCGGAAATCGACCCGACAGACCTTACGGTGATCGTCAACACCGGCGACGACAGCGATCAATACGGCCTGTTCGTCACGCCGGACATCGATACCCAGCTTTACACGCTGTCTGGCCGTGCCGACCTGAAGCGCGGCTGGGGCCGCAGGGACGAGACCTGGAACGCCATGAACGCCATGCGGGAACTTGGCCAGGACATCTGGTTCAACCTTGGCGACAAGGATCTGGGGACAAATCTGCTTCGGACCATGCGCCTTGCGCGCGGTGACAGGCTCACGCGGATCACGGCGGATTTCGCGCGCGCCTTCGGCCTGCGCGAGACGATCTTGCCCATGTGCGATGCACGGGTTTCAACCCAACTGAAATGCGCCGATGGCGACTATGACTTTCAGCAATGGTTCGTCGCCGAAAAGTGCGGGCCCGAGGTTCGCGAGGTTGTCTTTCGCGGCGCGGATGAGGCGGAGATGACGCCAGAGGTGAAATCCGCCCTTAGCGCGCCGGACTTGAGGGCCATCATCGTGTGCCCCTCGAACCCCTATCTTTCGATTGCCCCCATCCTGGCGGTGCCCGGCCTGCGGCAGGCGCTGATTGAAAGCGAAGCTCCCGTGATCGGTGTCACCCCCGTTGTGGGCGGCAACGCCATCAAGGGGCCCACGGCCGCCATGATGCGCGGATTCGGGCTGCCGGTAACGGCGGCGGCGGCGGCACGCCTGCACGCGGATATCTTCGACGGCTATCTTCTTGACGAGCGCGATGCCGATCAGGCCGACGACTTCGCCGGGATCGGCGCGGGTCTGGCGGTCGCAACCACCGACACCATGATGACGGATCTTTCCGCCAAGCGAAGCCTGGCGCGTGCGGCGCTAGATTTTGCGGATCGCTTGCGATGACCCTATGGGTCCTCATCCCCGTCAAGCGGTTTGCCGAGTCCAAGTCGCGACTGGCGCGCCTGCTTGGGCCGAAACAGCGCATTCGGCTTGCAGAAGCCATGCTTCGCGATACGCTCAGTACGGTGAGCAAGGCAGAGGACATCGACGGCATCGCGCTGGTGACGGCGGACCCGTTGGCGGCGAGGATCGGCCAAGCGGCTGGCGCCGTCGTCCTGGACGACGATGCCCCGGACCTGAACGGTGCCCTGACCTCTGGCCGCCAACAGCTTTTTTCGAGGTGCGGATCAGTCGCCTTGCTGATTCTGCCGATCGACCTTCCGGCCTTGAGGTCGGAGGATGTCGAGGGCGTCGTACGCGCCGGACGCGACCCCAGGGCCGTGGTCATCGTCGCCGACGACCGCCGGGATGGAACCAACGCCCTGTTGCTGGGCGCGGACGCCGATCTGGCCTTCGCATACGGTCCCGGCAGCTATGCGCGTCATCGGACATTGGCCCAGGCCGATGGTTTGCAGCCGACGGTCTTGCAGGTGCCGGGGATCGCCTTCGATCTCGACGCACCGGCGGATCTCGACCGGATGCCGAAGTCCCCGCTCGGCGACCGGATCGGGCCATTGCTCGCCGGCCTTAAACCGTCGAACGGCAACGCGGTCGAGCGCGCGTCATGATCGACCTGCAGGATGGGGTGCTCGACCTGGCGTATCTGCGCGAGACGGATGAGGTCGCGGCGCTTATGGCGGCAGCGCGCGAGAGACGCGACGCGGCCTTTCACGCAACCGTCACCTACTCGCCGAAAGTGTTTATTCCGCTGACCAAGGCGTGTCGGGACGTCTGTCATTACTGCACATTCGCCAAGCCCCCGCGGCGCGGTCAGGACGTCTATTTGAGCCCCGATCAGGTGCTCAAGATCGCCCGGCAGGGCGAGCAGGCGGGCTGTCACGAGGCGCTGTTCACCCTCGGCGAGAAACCCGAATTGCGCTATCCGGCCGCGCGCGACGCCTTGGACACGTTGGGCTTTGACAGCACCATCGCCTATCTGGCCCATGTCGCGGCCCTGGTGCGCGACGAGACGACGCTGCTGCCCCACCTCAATCCGGGCACGCTGACCCGCGCGGAGTTCGAGCGGCTGAAACCGGTGGGCGCCTCGATGGGCATGATGCTGGAGACGACATCCGAGCGGCTGTCGGCAAAGGGCGGCGTTCACTATGGCAGCCCGGACAAGCAACCGCATCTGAGGCTGGCGACTTTGGACGCGGCGGGCCAGGCCGCCGTCCCGTTTACGACCGGCATTCTCATCGGTATCGGCGAGACCCTCGCCGAACAGATCGACGCGATCCTGAAGATCAGGGCATCGCATGAGAGATACGGGCACGTGCAGGAGGTCATCATCCAGAACTTCCTGCCCAAAGCTGACACCAAGATGCGGTTTCACGCACCCGCCGACCCGATCGACCATCAGCGCATCATCGCGATCGCGCGCCTGCTGCTGCCCTGCGACATCAGCCTGCAGGCGCCGCCAAACCTGGCGGCCGGCACGGGCGCGGAACTGATCGAGGCGGGCATCAATGATTGGGGTGGCGTCTCGCCTGTGACCATCGACCATGTCAATCCCGAGGCGCCCTGGCCCAGCCTTGAGCGGCTGGCGGCGATCACGGAAGGCCAGGGCAAGACGCTGGTGCCGCGGCTAACCCTTTACCCGCGCTACGCCCACGATCTGGACACATGGGTCCATCCAAGGATGCGCCGGTCGGTCTTGCGCGCGTCGGACGCCCACGGCCTCGCCTTTGAGGGACGCTGGGTGCCGGGCGCGTTGGAACGTGCGCCGTCGATCCGTCAGTCAGGCCCGGTAGACGCACGTATCCGCGCGATCCTCGACCTTCCGCCCGGGCGGCCCCTGACCGAAGACCAGATCGTCACCCTGACCGAAGCGCGGGGCGCGACCTATCATGCCGTGTGTCGGCACGCGGATCGGCTGCGCCAGCAGGTGAATGGGGAGACGGTGCATTATGTCGTCACCCGCAACATCAACTACACCAATGTGTGCACGTACGGCTGCCAGTTCTGCGCGTTCTCCAAGGGCAAGACCAGTGAAGAGCTTCGTGGCCCCGCCTACGACCTGGACATGGCAGAGTTCTCGCGCCGGGTGGCGGAAGCTTGGGCGCGCGGTGCCACCGAAATCTGCCTTCAGGGCGGCATTCATCCGGGCTATACGGGCGAGACCTACCTGAATCTTCTGCGGCATGCGCGGCAGGCCGCGCCCGGCATTCACATCCACGCCTTTTCCCCGCTGGAGATTTGGCAGGGTGCAGCGACCTTGGACCTGCCGTTGACCGAGTACCTGTCGCGCTTGAAGGATGCCGGCCTGTCCTCGCTTCCCGGCACCGCCGCCGAGATCCTGGACGACGAAATCCGGTCCGTCATCGCGCCCGACAAGGTCATGACGGACCAGTGGTTTGCCGTTATGCGCGCGGCCCACGGTTTGGGGCTGAAGAGCACGTCGACCATCATGTACGGCCACGTCGAACGGCCGGTGCATTGGGCCCGACATCTCTTGAAGCTGCGCGCCCATCAACTCGACCATGGCGGCTTTACCGAGTTCATCCCGCTGCCCTTCGTCGCGCTGGAGGCGCCGATGTTCTTGCACGGACAGTCCAGAAAGGGGCCAACCTGGCGCGAGGCCGTATTGATGCACGCCATCGCGCGGATCGTCCTCTACGGGGCCGTCGATCATATCCAGGCCTCATGGGTGAAGATGGGGCCGGAGGGCGCCGCGGCTTGCCTGGCATCCGGCGCCGACGACATGGGCGGCACGCTGATGAATGAGAGCATCACGCGGGCCGCCGGGGCCATCCACGGCCAGGAGTTCGCGCCCTGGCAAATGGAAGACCTGATCAGGGCTGTCGGCCGGCGCCCCGTGCAGCGCACGACGCTCTATGGCCGGGCGTCGGGTGAGCGTTATCGCCGATCCATGCAGGCCGCACCTTTGGAGGCCATGGTCAACACGCCCTTTTCGGCCAAGACGCTCCGCCGCGGGCAATGCGCTCAGACAGCCAACTCTTAAGCTCAATCGACAGGGAATGACCATGCTGCGCATCGGCTACAAGGCATCGGCGGAGCAATTCACGCCAAGGGACCTGATGGATTTCGCGGTCCTTGCCGAAGAACTGGGCCTCGACAGCGCCTTCATATCGGACCATTTTCAGCCCTGGCGCCACACGGGCGGGCACGCGCCGCATGCGCTGGTCTGGCTTGGCGCCGTCGGGGCGCGGACCGAGCGGATCGCGCTTGGCACATCTGTTCTGACCCCGACCTTTCGCCACCACCCTTCCATGATCGCGCAGAGCTTCGGCACGCTGGGGTCGATGTTTCCGAACCGCATCATCCTGGGCATCGGTACCGGAGAGGGCCTGAACGAGGTGCCGGCCATCGGCTGCGAATGGCCGGAACGCAAGGAGCGTTTTGCCCGCCTGCGCGAAGCCGTACGCCTGATCCGCCGCCTTTGGACCGACGAGCGCGTGACCTTCGAAGGCGACTATTACAAAACGGTCAGCGCGACGATCTACGACCGGCCCGATCAGCCGGTGCCAATCTATGTGGCCGCCGCGGGGCCGATGATTGCGAAGTATGCCGGGCGGTTCGGCGACGGCTTTATCTGCACCTCGGGCAAGGCGACGTCGCTCTACACCGAAACGCTGGTCCCCAACCTGGAGGCGGGCATCGCCGACAAGCAACGTTCGGCCGCTGACGTCGACCGCATGATCGAAATCAAGCTGTCGTTCGACACTGACGTCGCCCGTGCGAAGGAAGACACCCGCTTCTGGGGTGCGCTGGCGTTGACACCGGAACAGAAAATGACCGTCGAAGACCCGATGGAGATGGAAAAGCTGGCCGACAGCCTGTCCTCCGACCAGACGGCCAGCCGCTGGATCGTCACCGCCGATCCGGACGAGGTGGTCGAAAAGCTGAAGATGTATACCGATCTCGGCTTCAACCATCTGGTCTTTCACGCACCGGGACCGGATCAGGCCCGCTTCCTGGACCTGTTCGCCAAGACCGTTATGCCGCGCATCCGGGCGGCGTATGGGTGAGCGGCCCCGGGCGGTGGGACTGACCCTCTGGGCGCTGGAGGAATTCCCGCTCGTCCAACAGGGTGACGACTTGGCGGCGCTGATCTGCGCCGGCCTCGAGCGCAACGCTCTTTCGCTCACAGCCGGCGACATCCTGGTCCTGGCACAGAAAATCGTCTCCAAGGCGGAGGGCCGCGTCAGGCGCCTGGCGGACATCAAGCCGGGGGCCGAGGCCATCGCGCTGGCACAGGAGACCGCGAAGGACCCGCGCCTGGTTCAGGCGATCCTCGACGAGAGCACCGAGGTGGTGCGCAAGCGGCCGGGCGTGTTGATCGTTCGTCACCGCCTTGGCCTGGTGATGGCGCAGGCCGGTATCGATCAATCCAATTTGAATACCGCCGACGGTGGGGAGATCCTGCTGCTGCCCGAACAGCCCGACGACTCCGCCGCCAAGCTGCGTGCGGATATCGCGGCGATTGCCGGCACGGCGCCCGGGGTCGTCATCGCCGACAGTTTCGGCCGGCCCTTCCGCAACGGAACCACCGGGGTCGCGATCGGCGCGGCGGGCGTTGCTAGCTTTATGGACATTCGCGGCGAACCGGATCTTTTTGGGCGCGACCTGAAGGTCTCGGCCGTCGGCCACGCCGATGAACTTGCGGCGGCCGCCTCGCTGCTCATGGGGCAGGCCGCCGAGGGCCGACCAGTGGTCTTGGTGCGGGGCCTTTCGCCCTCCAAACATCTCCCCGCCTCGGCGTTGGTGCGGCCGCTAGAGGAGGACCTGTTCCGCTGACGCGTCCAGTCGGTCCTCGGTACTAGCGAAAACGCAGGTTCTCGCGCGAAAGCTGGTCGAGGCGCGTGACGCCCATCAGCTTCATGTCGCGTTCGATCTCGGCCCGGAGATTGCCCAAGGCCCGTTCGACGCCGGCCTGGCCGGCGGCGCCCAGCGCATACAGATACAGCCGCCCGCCAGAACACGCCTTGGCGCCGACCGACAATGCCTTCAAGACATGGGTGCCGCGCTGAATGCCGCCTTCGCAGATCACGTCGATCTTGTCACCCACCGCGTCGACGATTTCGGCCAGTTGGTCGAACGGGCTGCGGGACCCGTCCAGTTGCCGTCCGCCATGGTTCGACACCATGATGCCGGTGCAGCCGATATCCACGGCCCGTTTGGCGTCGGTCACGCTCATGATGCCCTTCAGGGCGAACTGGCCATCCCATTTGGCACAGAGCTCCTCCGCGTCTTTCCAGTTCAGCGATTGGTCCAGCATGGTGGAGAAATAGTCGCCGATCGAGGTGGCGAGATTGGTACCCGCGCTGACATGGTCGGACAGGTGCGGCAGATCAAACTTCTCGTGGGTAAAATAGTTGAACGCCCACATCGGGTGCAGCGCGAAGCTGATCAGGCTTTGCGGCGTCAATCGCGGCGGTGAGGTGAATCCGGTGCGAAGATCGCGCTCGCGGTTGCCGCCGGTGCTGGTGTCGACCGTCAGCGCCATAACGTCAAAGCGGGCCGCCCGCGCCCGTTCCAACAGCGCGTCGTTCAGGCCGCGATCCTTGTGGAAATAGAACTGGAACATTTTCGGCCCCGGCGCCATGCGCGCCAGTTCCTCCACGCTGACCGTGCCTAAGGAGGACACCCCAAACATCGTGCCGTACTTCTGCGCCGCCGCCGCCACCGCCCGTTCGCCCTCATGGTGAAACAGACGCTGCAGGGCCGTCGGTGCGCAATAGAGCGGCATCTGCAGCTTTTGGCCCATGACCGTGACGCTCATGTCGACCTCGTCGACGCCGTTGAGCACGCTCGGCACCAGGTCGCAGCTTTCATAGGCGGCCGTGTTCCGACGGTAGGTGATCTCGTCGTCCGCCGCGCCATCGATGTAGTGAAAGATGGGGCCGGGCAGGCGGCGCTTGGCCAACGCCCGAAAGTCCTGGAAATTGCGACAGCGCGACAGGCCCATGCACCCCTCCACCCAAGTTTTCTCGATTGGCTGGAGCCAAGAAGCAGTTCCATGGCTCGAGGCTGAGCAATGCTTATCATCTGCGGCCGAAACCACAAGATCATTGGCATCCACTCCGGCGGCTCGCTGGTCTGGCTGCCGGCATACGCCGTCGCAGGCGGTTTCGCGGCCGCAGCATTTGTATATCTCGGCGGCCTGAGGCGAACCGTCAGCCCGGCGCGGTTGGCGTTGATCGGCATTGCCGTGGGATTTCTGTGCGTTGCCGGCGTCGACTACATTCTCGTCACATCGCCGACCTACCAGTTCTCAACGCCGCTGGTTTGGATGACCGGATCGCTGTGGAGCCGCGGGTGGGAAGATGTCGCCATCGCGGCATCGCGAAGACGCGCCGTCGCGACATCGCGCCGGGTCGCCCTTTTGCCTCAAACACCCGGCGTGCCCCCGGCCATTCGCGTGGATCAGCGTGTGTCCTACGGGCGCGCACCGTGTCAGAACCTTATGGGCATGCGGCGCTCGGGCGATGCGGCGGCCGTTCGGGCGGCGCTGGAGCGTGCTGGCATCGTCGAATATCGGCACCGCCGCCTCAGCGACTTGTCGGGCCGACAGCGCCAACGCGCCTTCATCGCCATGTGCCTGGCCCGGGACACGCCGGTCATGCTGTTCGACGAACCGACCTCTTTCCTGGACATCCGCTATCAGTACGACACGCTGGACCTGCTCGCCGAACCCGCCGCCGGTGGTCGAAGGTCGTCGTCGTGCTGTACGACATCGGGCAGGCCGCGCGTTTTGCCAATCACCTGGTGGTTATGAAGGACGGCCGCGTCTGTTACCGGGGAGAACCGTCAGATGTGGTTACGCCTGAAATGTTGGCATCGATCTACGCGCTCAATGCCCAGGTGTTCACCGATCCGGTCGCCGGCTCGCCGCAGATTTCTCCGGAGCGCACGACCAACCCCCAGCGGAGCGACTGATCGGCGCGCTAAAGCGGCAGGCCGCGCAGCAGCCGGGGCCCGCCGGGAACCTCGCCGAGACCCTGTCGCGTCAATGCCCGGCGAAGCGCCGGCAGTTTTCGAAGCAGCAACGCGCCGGTGCCAATCGCGCCACGGGCAATCGGGTTAGGACTGCTGCCAAGAAAGGCAAAGCCGCTGGTGAAGGCGCCGGTCGCCAGGGTGTCCGGCAGGCGGCTCGCCTGATAGCGCCTCAGCAGGGCCGGTGCGCCGATGTCGCGACCACGTCGGTGGGCCGAAACCAACAGTTCGGCCAGGCGCGCGACGTCGCGCAGCGCCAGATTGAACCCCTGGGCATGGATCGGGTGCATGCCGTGAGCGGCATCGCCGACCAAGGCCAGCCGGTCGGCGATAAGACGTTTGGCATGGCTGAAGGTCAGTGGAAACGCGGCCAGCGGCGTCGCCAGCCGGACGGCGCCGAGCTGCTCGGGCATGTGGCTGCAAAGCGCCTCGGCAAATTGCACCGGCATCGCGGATTGCCAGCTCTCTGCCTGGTTCTTCGGCAGCACCCAGGTGATCGAGGCCGACGGGCGGTCCGCGTGCCCCTCCTTAAGTGGTAGAAACGCTAGCGGGCCACTGGGCAACAGAATCTCGAAGCCTTGGCCTTGATGGCTGGCCTCGGTGGTGACGCCGAACGTCAGTGCCACCTGCTTGAAGTCCAGCACGGGGCCGTCAAGCTGAGCTTGCCGACGCAAAGGGGATTGGCGGCCGTCCGCCGCGATGACAAGGCGGCATGCAATCCTCAGCCCATTTTGGCCGGTTAGCGTCCGGGTCCCGTCGCCGATGCTCCGGTGCGCAATCTCCTCACCCCAGAACATGTCGACCGACGGCTGGTCGAACACCGCCCGCTCCAGGCCGCTCGTCAGGTCGCGCCCGGCGATGCCCCACGACAGCGCTTCGCTGTCGGTTTCGGATGCCCGGTAAAACACATCCTGCCGTGTCGCCGGATCGTTGACCCGCATACTTTCCAAAGGCTGCGCCTGGTCGGCGACATAGTCCCAAAGCCCCGCGGTTCTAAGCGCGACCACACTGCCCAAATTGACTGACAGCCCCCAACCGACGGGTCGGTCCGAGCCCTCGTCTGTCTTGCGCGGATCGCGTCTCCTGTCCACAAGGGCAACGCGCAAGCCCTGATCGGCAAGCAACCGCGCCAGCAGCATGCCGGCATGGCCCGCACCGACGACTGCGCAGTCATACTCCAGCCAGTTCATGTCGCTCATCAAACTCGTGCCCGCAACGCCGAGATCGTCGGTGCCAACATCATCATTGGCACATTGTAGCGGCACCTGGTCAACCGTTGCCGAGCAAGATGTCTCAGTCGCGCTCAGAGCCGTCGAGCAGCTTTGGTGCAATGGCACGTTTTGTGGCGTGGGGGTGCGTCATGGGAAGATAACGTAGGGAACTGAGCCGGACTTTCCTAAGGCTGGTTGGTTGGTCTCACGCGACCAAGGCAGCCAACAACTCCTACAGGTGCGCCGCCACGTCCGGGAAGCAGCGAACCAAACCTGTTGGTCTGAATTGCCGGGCGCCGCCGGGTTCAATCGTAGAACCGATCAGACCAGGGGCCGAGATGGTTAGGGACCTCTATCCGTACTCGTCAATTGTCCGTCTGCCACCACGCCCACGCCATCGAGGCTTAGTGTTGCGCCCCGCAGGCAGAGGCCCAGATGCGCGCGGCTGCGGTTCTTGCCGCCGAAGGCGACGTCATCATTGCTGCCCAGTTGAACCTGAACCGCACCGGCAAAGCTTTCAACATCCACGCCGCCGCCGGTGTTGGGTGTCTGGACTATCGGCTGCGTCCAGATTGCGCGCGGATCGACACCCCACGCCATGTGACCCGCATTCCAAGCCCCCTCGTCGCCCGCCGCGTCCAGCGTGTCGCGGATCATCTTGGCATCAAGACCACCCTCGAGCGAGACGACACGGCCAGCTTTGAAGTGAATATGCACCGGGGTCTCGACGGCACGACCGAGGGCGTGTTGGTCCTCGACGTTGGGGATAGCGTCTTCCACCTCGGGCGGTTCATCGAGACC
>JBCBSH010000096.1:0-15672 GCA_039819285.1 Pseudomonadota bacterium | reverse complement strand
GCAAATGGTCGATGCGCTTGAAAGCACCCGAGCTTATGAGGCCAATGTTGGGGTGATGGAAATCACCAAGAACCTCAGCCGCGAAACCCTCACGATCCTCGCCTAGACAACCCGAGTTCCTCGACTTCGACCCGAGGGAAGTCGCCAACCGTGCGCTCCGTTTCGATCCAGCCGCCTCAGCCCCCAACATCACCGTTCGGTGATCGGGTCGGTTTCGGGAAAGCCGATCGGAAGCAGGCCACGCCCGGTGCCATCGATCAATTCGCTTCGCTGGTGAGGACCTCCGCGAGTGGGCCCGAGGCGACCGCGGCCGGCATCGTGAACGCGGTCGGCTTCACCTACTGCCGCGCCCCCCTTGTCCAACATGCAAAGGCAATGCTGCGCGGCGGTGCCCTAGGGCCAATCATGCACGTGCGCGGCCGCCATGCCGAAGACTATCTTGCCGATCCGCACCAGCCGCATAGCTGGCGCCTGTCGCAGGCGCACGCGGGTCGGTTCGGTGCGCTGGGCGACCTCGGCTACCACATCATCGCCATCTTGCGAGATCTGTGCGGCCCCCTCAGTGCCCTCTCCGGCCTTTCGCAGACCATGCACGCGCAGCGCCGAGGCGAAGAGGACGAGGCGCCGCGCTCGGTCGAGAATGAGGACTATGCCGCCGCGCTCCTTTCGTTCGAGGGCGGTGCGGTGGGCACGGTCGAGACGAGCCGCATTGCGACCGGACGCAAGATGGAGCTGTCGTTCGAAATCGTCTGCGAGCGCGGGACGCTCGCCTTTGATGCCGAACGCATGAATGAACTCCTCCTCTACGAGCCCGAACAGCCATCCCAAACGCAAGGCTTTCGCACGCTCCTCGCCAATGCCACCCACCCCTACTACGCCGGCTTCTTGCCTGCGCCAGGGCACCAGATCGGCTTCAACGATCTGAAAACGATCGAGATCTACCAGTTCCTGGAGGGCGTCGCGCGGGGGGAGCCGGTGCCGCCTGATCTCAATGACGCGGTCTGCGTGAGCCGCATCTGCGACGCGATCGTCGATTCGGCAGACACCGGCGCGCGTATCCAAAGCCCGGAGACCTACGGGGGCAGCGAGCCATGACCGTGCGCCTTGGCATCAATCCCATCACCTGGACGAACGACGATGTTCCAGAGTTGGGTGGCGACACGCCGCTGGAGACCTGCCTGACGGAAACACGCCAGGCCGGCTACGCAGGGACCGAGCTAGGCGGGAAGTTCCCGCGGGACCCGGGGGTGCTGGGGCCGCTCCTTCAGTCCTATGGTCTCGCCCTCGTCTCCGGTGTTCCAAAGGCCCTCGAAGAGGCCGCAGCCTTCCCGGACTTCGATGAAGGCCCGGCCGAACTCCTGATGATCGGAGTTCTCGACCTCGCCGCCAAGTTGGGCACACATGGTCTGCTGGCCGTAGCAGATGCCGAGCACCGGTACGCCAAGCTCGAACACGACGGCGGGGGCGCGGGGCGTATCGCTCTCGGTGACGGAGGCCGGCCCGCCGCTCAGGATCACAGCCTTCGGTCCGAAATGCCGGATGGCGTCATCCTGGGCGCGATTGAAGGGCCAGATTTCGCAATAGACGCCGCTTTCGCGTACGCGGCGGGCGATCAGTTGCGTGACCTGGCTGCCGAAATCGAGGATCAGGAGGCGATCGTGGTTCTGGTTGGCCGCCGGTTCCGGCGCTCGCTCAGCGTGTATCGCCATCGCTATCAGTTCCCTGTCGTTTCAAAATGGCGGCCCAAAATGGCGGCGAAAAAGCCGTCGGTGCCTGTGCTGGCCGGCGATAAGTGCAAGAACTCGCCGGCAACCGGACAGTCCGACTCCAGGACGGACCGCCAGACGTCGCCAACCGGTACGATGGTGTAGTCCGGCGCTGCCGCCAGGAACCGCGCGATCCGATCCTCATTCTCGGCCGGCAGCAGCGAGCACGTCGCATAGATCAGCCGGCCGCCGGGCTTCACCAATCTCGCCGCGCTGGCAAGAATGCGGTCCTGCAATGCAGTTAGGACGTTGAGGTCGACCGCGCGCCAGCGGGCGTCCGGGTTGCGTCGCCAGGCGCCGATGCCGGTACAGGGTGCGTCGACCAGCACGCGATCGAACTTGCCCTTCTGCCGCGTCACCCAGCGGTCACGTTCGTTGGCCAGGTGTCGCGGTTCGATGTTGTCGACACCGGCGCGCTTGATGCGCTCCTTCGCCTTATGCAGCCGGCCGGCGGCGACATCGCAGGCGACGATCCGCCCCTTGCCCACCATCGCCGCAGCCATGGCCAGCGCCTTGCCACCGGCACCGGCGCAGAAATCGGCGACCTGAAAGCCGGGTTGCGCATCGACCAGTAGGGACAGCAGCTGTGAGCCCTCATCTTGAACCTCGATCGCGCCGCGCTTGAACGCGTCGAGCCCTCCAAGCGGCGGCCGGCCCTCGATCCGCAGGCCCACCGGCGACCACGGTGTCGGCTGGCTCGCAATGTCCAGACCCATCAGTTCGTCGCAGATCCTGTCACGGTCGCCGCGCATCGTATTGACCCGCAAGTCGAGCGAAGCTTCACCGACGAGGGCCGTCAGTTCGGTCTCGAACCGATCGCCGAAGGCAGCCTCCAGGGGCGCGGCCGCCCAGTCCGGACACTCCGCGCGCACGGCGGCCGGCATGGCGGGATCGTCCAGCTTCTGTTGATCAATCGCCTTGAGGAGTCGCCGTTCTTCCTCGCTCAACGGCGGCGGCGCATAGCGGTCGCCGTTGAACAGGGTGTCCAAGTCGGCCGGCTGGCGCCCGTCGACTAGCAATTGATGGGCCAGCAGCCGGGTGCGCGGCGAGGCCGTCGCCTCGTGCTGGGCCAAATGCCAATCGAGCCTGGCGCGGTGCCGCAGGGCGCCGTAATAGGCGGCAGCGATGGCGCTGCGATCCTTGGACCCGATGTAGCGCCGCGCGCGGAAATAGGCGGCAGCGATCACGTCTGCCGGACGGCCGCCTCCCTCATCCTCGCTCAACAGCTCCAGGGTGGCGGCAAGGCGCGCGGACGGTGTCATCGGCGGGACCTTGGGACAATAGGAGCGATCATGGGGCGTCGCCCAGGATCAGATGCCTTGCCGATAGTTCGGCGCCTCGCGGGTCACGGTTATGTCGTGGACATGGCTTTCGCGCAGACCCGCATTGCTGATGCGCACGAACTCAGCGCGCTGTTGCAGGTCGCCGATGGTCTTGCTGCCCGTATAGCCCATCGCCGCCTTCAGGCCGCCGACAAGCTGGTGGACCACTTGGGCGACCGGGCCCTTGTAGGGCACCCTGCCCTCCACCCCCTCCGGCACCAGTTTCAGCGCGTCGGAGACTTCTTGCTGGAAATAGCGGTCGGCCGAGCCGCGCGCCATCGCCCCGACGGAGCCCATGCCGCGATAGCTCTTGTAGCTGCGCCCCTGATAGAGGATCACCTCACCCGGCGCCTCGTCGGTGCCGGCGAACAGCGAGCCGATCATGGCGCAATCCGCACCCGCCGCGAGGGCCTTCGCCAGATCACCGGAAAACTTGATGCCGCCATCGGCGATTGCCGGGATGTCCTGGCGGCGCGCTTCCTCGACCACCTCCATCACGGCCGAGAGCTGGGGCATACCAACGCCCGCGACCATGCGGGTCGTGCAGATTGAGCCCGGGCCGATGCCCACCTTGACCGCGTCAGCGCCGGCGTCGATCAGCGCCCGCGCGCCTTCCGCCGTGGCCACATTGCCGGCGACGATCTGGGTATAGTTGGACATCTTTCGCGCGGTTTCGACGCCGTCGAGCACGCCCTTGGAGTGCCCATGGGCGGTGTCGATAACCAGCACATCGACGCCGGCATCGAACAGCGTGGCCGCCCGCTCCAACCCCTTGTCACCGGTGCCGGTGGCGGCGGCCACGCGCAGCCGCCCTTGCTCGTCCTTGCAGGCGAGCGGGTGGAGCTGGGCCCTTTCGATGTCCTTCACGGTGATCAGGCCGATACAGCGGTAAGCGTCGTCGACCACCAGCAGCTTTTCGATCCGATGCTGGTGCAGAAGCCGTTTGGCGTCCTGCCGGTCCACCCCTTCATGCACCGTGACCAGATGGTCGCTGGTCATCAGTTCGGCGACCGGCTGGTCCGGGTTGGAGGCAAAACGAACGTCCCGATTGGTCAGGATGCCGACCAGCGTGCCGTCCGGCTTGATTACGGGAATGCCGGAAATCGCGTGGCGCTCCATCAGGGCCAGGGCGTCGGCCAGAGGCGCGTCGGGCCCGATCGTGATCGGGTTGACGACCATGCCGGATTCAAAGCGTTTGACCCGGCGCACTTCCTCCGCCTGCTTGTCGACATCGAGGTTGCGGTGCACGACGCCGATGCCGCCGGCCTGGGCCATGGCGATCGCCAGCTTGGACTCCGTAACCGTGTCCATCGCGGCGGATAGCAGCGGAATGCCCAGCGAAATCGACTTGGTCAGGCGTGTCGAGGTATCCGTCTCGGCCGGCAAAACCTCCGACGCCAGCGGCTTTAGGAGAACATCATCGAAAGTAAGAGCGGTGCGAATTTCCATCGTGCGAACTCGAATCGGCGGCAGGGAAATTCGCCGCACTATACCCAACGGCCTTCACAAGGAAACCCGGCCAATCGCATGGCACCGTTGACCGGATCGAGGGCGTCAATCCGACGTGTCGCTGGCGCCACGAAACCCCAGCGCGACAACGTAGGTCTCCGCGGAATCCGATCGGCTGGCCGCAGGCTTGGCATGCGTGACTTTTTCGAAGTCGCGCTTCAAAGGGTCCAGCAGCGACTTTTCCGCCCCGCCCTGGAACAGCTTGGCCACGAAAGTGCCGCCCGGCGCCAGTACCTGGGCAGCGAAGTCGTAGGCAGCCTCGGCCAACGCCATGATGCGTAGATGATCGGTGGCGGTATGGCCAGTGGTCGGGGCCGCCATGTCGCTCAGCACCACATCGACCGGTCCGCCGACCGCTTCCTTCAGCCGGTCGGGTGCGTCATCGTCGTAGAAGTCCATTTCGAGAACCGTCACGCCCGGAAGCGGTTCCATCGGCAGATAGTCGAGCGCCACGACAACGCCCTGCCCCTTGGTGCGCTCAACCGCCACCTGGCACCAGCCACCTGGCGCGGCACCGAGATCGACGATCCGCTGGTCCGGCTTAAGGAAAGCGAAACGGTCGTCGAGCTGCATCAGCTTAAAGGCCGCGCGCGAGCGCAGGCCCAGCTTCTTCGCCTCGGCGACATACGGGTCGTTGAGCTGGCGCTGCAGCCAGCGCGTCGACGAGGTGCGCCGGCGCTTCGCCGTCTTAACGCGAACGGCAAGCCCGCGCCCGCTGGGCCCAGATCTCTTGCCTGCCATCGTTTCAGTCCTTGGTATCGAAACCGATTGCTCGGCGCGGCTCAGCGCGTCCGCGTCGGCTCACCGCCAGTCATCAGATCGAACAGAATGCCCTCGCGCACGCCACGATCGGCGATGCGCAGCCGGGGCACCGGCCAAAGCCGGCCAATCGCCTCGAACACGGCGCATCCCGCCACCACCAGATCGGATCGCTCGCGCCCGATGCAAGGTTCCTCTGCCCGGCCCTGAAAGTCGAGCGACAACAATGTCCGGCTGACCGTAATGGCGGTCTCCAGATCGAGATGGCTGCCGTCGACCTTTGCCCGGTCGTAGCGCGGCAAGCCCATCGACACGCCCGCCAGGGTTGTCACTGTCCCGGATGAGCCGATCATCTGGACCTGGCCGTCGCCGATCAGACCGGCGATGTCGTGCTCGGCGTCGAACCACGCCAGAACCGAAATCACTTCGTCGATGATCGTCTCGTAGGCGTCGACCGACATGCGGTTGCCGCCGAAGCGCTCCGACAGGTTGACGACGCCGAGAGGCATGCTGACGCTGTCGATCAGGGTAGCCCGCCCCGTCTCATGGTCGACCTGCAGCCACATGACCTCGGTCGACCCGCCGCCGATATCGAAGACGATCGCGTGGCGTACCTGCTTGTTCAACAGCGGCGCGCAACCGGACAGGGCCAGCCGCGCCTCCTCCTCCGGGCTGATCAGTTCCAGCCGCAAGCCGGTTTCCTCTACCACGCGGTCGCGAAACTGGTCGAAATTGCTGGCCTTGCGGCAGGCTTCGGTGGCGACTGCTCTGCTGGCGGTGACCCCGCGGCGGCGGATTTTGGCGGCACATATGCGCAAGGCGCCCATGGTGCGGCCCATCGACCGGGGGCTCAACCGGCCGTTCGTATCAACCCCTTCGCCCAACCGCACGATACGGCTGAAGGCATCGATCACCCGAAAACCGCCGCGTGCCGGCCGGGCGACCAAAAGGCGGCAATTGTTCGTTCCCAGATCGACCGCCGCGCAGACGCCGTTCTCCGCACCGGCCCGCCGACCGAGATCCATCCGCCTCGGCGGGGCTGGACTGTCGGAAAGGGGCGCGATGGAGGGCAAAGTCGGCTCCTTAGACTGAACGGCTGGTCGGATTTCCAGCACATTTTCGTCACTCTTTCGTCATGGTAGCCGCTTGCCGACGGTGCGCCAAGGTAAACGCTGATTTACTTGGGCGATGACGGCCATATGCATAAAGCTTATGGCCCGCCGACCGGATTTGAATGGGTTATGCACCCTGCCCGGGGTTAGGCTGATCCCAGGATTAATCCCGCGACGCCCGACACGCCGACAACAAGGCGGCCAACAGGTCGGGTTGAGGACCGTCCGGAAGGGAAGGCTGTGATGGATCAAAACATCGCCGGCGCGATCGAAACCAATCTCATCATCAATGGCACCTGGCAGCCGCCGGAAAGCGGCAGCCGCTATGACGTGCGCAACCCGGCACGACCCGATGAGATCGTCGGCCATGCCGCCCGCGCCGGGGCGGCGGACATCGATGCTGCGATCAAGTCGGCCCACGAGGCCCATCCGGCTTGGGCGGCGCTAAGCTATCAGGAACGGGCCAAGTATCTGCGGGCGGTGGCGAAGAACCTGGTCGCCGACGAAGCGGAGCTGAAGGCCCGCATCCGCCTGTTTACGCGCGAGCATGGCAAGATCTTGCGGGAGTCCGGGATCGAGATGACAAGGCTCGGCGATCGGTTCGAGTTGGTCGCCTCCTACGCCGATCGTCTTGCGCGCGATGATGAGTTGCCGGCCCCGCCTCTTGAGACCATCATCACGCGTCAACCGTTCGGCGTCGCCCTGCTGATCGTGCCTTGGAACTGGCCGCTGTCGATCCTGGGTGCGAAACTGCCGCAGGCCCTGATGGCCGGCAACACGGTGGTCATCAAGATCGCCAACGAGTCCCCGCTGGCGCCGGCGCTGGCGATCCAGAAGATGGCCGAGGTTCTGCCAAAAGGCGTGATCAACCTGATCACCGGCAAATCGTCCGAAATCGGCGACGCAATGCTGACCCACCCTTTGGTGCGCAGGATCAACTTCACTGGCTCGATCGCCGCCGGGCGCCATGTCATGGCCAAGGCGGCCGAAGGGTTGAAGCCCGTGACACTTGAGCTTGGCGGCAATGACCCCGCCATCGTGCTGGAAGACGCGGACCTGGATGACGGGGCGTTTCAGCGCATGGTCATGGGCACATTCATGACGGCGGGCCAGATCTGCATGGCGCTGAAACGGCTTTATGTCCACCGGTCGCGCTATGGCGAGGTGGTCGAGCGGTTCACCGCATTCGCCGGCAAGGCGGTGGTCGGCGACGGGCTGGACCCGGATGTCACCATGGGGCCGGTGAACAACAAGGCGCAGTTCGACATCGTCGCCGGCATGATCGACGAGGCCAAGGCGCGCGGCGCGACCGTGAACCCGGTCGGAACGGTCAAGGACCAAGCGGTGTTCGAGCGTGGGCATTTCCACCGGCCGACCATCGTCACGGATGCCGAGCCGGACTTACTGGTCGTGCGTGAGGAACAGTTCGGTCCGGTCTTGCCGATCATGCCGTTCGACAGCGATGCCGAGGCGGTCGCGCTGGCGAACGCCAGCGACTATGGCCTGTGTTCATCCGTGTGGTCGGCGGATCGCGAGCGGGCGGTCGGCATCGCCCGGCAGCTTGAGGCCGGTTACACCTATCTGAATGGCCACGGACCCTTGGCGCAAGACAGTCGCGGACCCTTCGGCGGCTTCAAGAACAGCGGGATCGGCCGCAATCTGGGCTATGAGGGCATCATCGAGTTTCAGCAGTATCACAGCATCTCTGGCCCGCCAGGGTTCCTCGGGCTGTGATCATCGACGTGCGGATTTCGATGGATGGCTGACGGCTCGCCGCCACCCGACAGGGTAACCGAAACGACCGGGTCGATAACCGCCGGGGGCGCCTTGCTCGCCCGGCTGAAGGCGCTGGGGGTCGACTATATCTTCGCCAATTCCGGCACCGATTACCCGCCCATCATCGAAGGGCTGGCCGAGGCCGCGGCCAACGACATCGACCTGCCCGAGGCGCTGGTCATGCCGCATGAGAGCGCGGCGATGGGCATGGCGCATGGCTACTATCTCGCCACGGGCCAACCGCAGGCCGTCATGGCCCACACCAATGTCGGCCTGGCGAATTGCGCGATCGGGGCGATCAATGCCGCGGCCGAGAGCATCCCGATCCTCATGTTTTCCGGCCGCACCCCGATCCTTGAGAAGGGCCATCCCGGCGCCCGAACCGTTCCGATCGGCTGGGGTCAGGAAATGCGCGACCAGACCGCGCTCGTGCGTGAGGCCTGCAAATGGGACTACGAGCTACGCTATCCCGAACAGGCCATCGACCTGGCCGACCGGGCGTACGGCATTGCCCTGTCGTCGCCCGCCGGGCCGGTCTATGTCGGCCTGCCGCGCGAGCCTTTGTGCGACCCCTGTCCGACCGATGGGCTCGACGCGCCGCCAAGCATGGCGCCGGCACGAGCCGCACCTGGCACCGCCGAGATCGAAGCAGCCGCCTCGATGCTGGCAGGCGCCGAACGCCCCCTGATCATCGCCCAGCACGGCGCCGGCTCGGCCGATGCCTTCGCGACGCTAACCCAACTGGTCGGTGACTGGGGCATTCCCGTCTTACACTATTTCGCCGTTCAGATCGCGATACCGACCGATCACCCGATGTGCGTCGGCAGCAATCCCGAACCATGGCTCTCAGAGGCAGACGCAATCCTGGTGCTGAACAGCCTGGCCCCTTGGTCGCCCGCCAATGGCGAGCCACGTCCGGATTGCCCGATCGTCCAGATCGGCCCGAACCCGCTGCACAGCCGCTTTCCCGTGCGGAACTTCCGATCCGACCTGTCGATTCTGAGCGAAACGGCACCCGCGGTCGCGGCGTTGGCCGACGCATTGGCGCCGTTGGCGCAGCAGCATCGGCGAAAGCGCGACGCACGCCGAGCAAGCATTGCCGCGCGAACGGACAAGATCAGAGATCGGGTGCGGGCCAGAGCGACGGCAGGTGCAGGCACACTGATCACCAAGGAATGGGCCAGCTATTGCCTGTCCGAAGCCTTGGCGGACGCCGGGCCGTCAACCGTGATTTCGGAGCTGGGTTGTCGCCTCGACGCCTTGCGCCGGACCGAGCACAACAGCTTCCAACTCGCACCCCACTCCGGCGGCCTCGGCTGGGGGTTCGCCTGTGCGCTCGGCATTCAACTTGCCGACCGCGAGCGGATTGTCGTCGCCTCCGTCGGCGACGGTTCGTACCTGTTCGCCAACCCGGCCGTGTGTCACCAAATCGCCGAAGCGCTTAAGCTGCCGGTTCTCGTTCTCGTCCTGAACAACGGCGAGTGGCGGGCCGTCCGCGACTCAGTGCTCGACATCTATCCGGATGGCCACGCGGCGCGGGCCAATCAGATGCCGCTGACCGCCCTGTCACCCCTGCCCGACTTCGTTCAGATCGCCCAAGCCAGTCGCGCATGGGCGCGCCGTGTCGAACGGAGTACGGACCTGCCGTCGGTGCTCGCCGAGGCGATCACGCACATCCGGACGTCGGGTACCCAAGCCCTGGTCGAAGTGATGCTGGGCGACTAGCATCGATGTCAACAATGAAGACAAAAAGTCGAATGGAGGAGACTGCGCCATGAAACGTCGAACAATTCTTGGAGTAAGCACCGCGGCACTTGCCGTTTCATTTGCCGTTGGCTGGTCCGCGCCGGCTGCCGCTGAGGAGAATTTCAGCCTGGCCTATTTCATGGGGCCGGGCCACCCGATGAACGGTGCGGTATTCCAGCCCTTTGCCGATCGGCTCGCCGAGGTATCCGACGGGCAATTGACCGTCGAAATGTTCCCTGGTGGCGCGCTGAACTCAGCCCCGCCGCGGCAATACGCGACCGTGGTCGAGGGTGTGGCCGATATCGTCTTTGCGTTGCCGGGCTATACCGCTCAGCTGTTCCCCGTCACGAACGTGATCACAGTGCCGAACGTCGCGGCTGATGCCGTCGATGGCACCGAGGCCCTGTGGCGGGCGCGCGACCTGATCGAGGCAGAGTACGACGCCCAAATCCTGGCCATGTGGACCAACGCCGCGCCCGTGCTGATCACGCGGGATACGCCGATCCGCAGCCTTGAGGATCTCAACGGTATGGTCGTGCGCGTCACCTCCGCACAGGACGTGCCCTTTGTCGAGGCTCTGGGCGCCAGCGCGGTGTCTCAACCGGTTTCCGTGATCAACCAGAACCTGACCAACGGTACCATCGACGCGATCGCCATCGACCCCAGCGCCATCGGCTCCTTCAACCTGTGGGAACCAGCCAACTACGTCACGATCGGCCTTCCCGGCTCCGGCTCCGCCTTCGTTCTGCTGATGAACCAGGAGGTCTATGACGGGTTGAGCGAGCAGGAACAGGCGTGGGTCGACGAGGCCAGCGGCGAATGGCTCAGCCTGAACGGCGGACAGGTCTACCTGGAGGACGCGCTGCGCGGCATCGAGGTTGCGCGCGATAACGGTGTCGAGATCATAGAGCTGTCGGACGAAGAGGTTGCCCGCTTCAACGAGGCGATGCAGCCGGCGATGGACGCGTTCCTGGCCAGCACGATTTCCGGCGACCTAACCGGCGCCGATGTCGTCGACATCATGCAAGGCAACAACTAGCCAGCAGAAATCAGCCCAGAACAGCTAGCCGAAACGATGGCCACTGCCAACGGGCCGGAACGCGCGCTCGGCTGGGTCGACAAGCTGTCGATCTTGCTGGCGGCGATCGGCGGCCTGGCCACGGTCGCGCTTGTCTGCGTGACCGTGGTCGCGGTGTTCTACCGCTACGTGCTGAACGACCCGATCTTCGGCATGGACGACATCTCAACCATGCTGCTGACCGTCTGTGTCGCCGGCTCCATCTGCTATGGCAGCCGGATCGGTGCCAACGTCCATGTCGACGTGCTCGGCATGGTCGGCGGCCGCCGGGTTACGCGCTACACCGACATCGTGGTCCGTGCGCTGGGCGCCGGCATCGTCGGCCTGACCACCTACGCGCTATACGAGCAAAGCCTGTGCGGCGCGCTCTGCGGCTTTTTCACGCCCAACCTGGCGATCCCGCACCAGCCCTTCTACTGGCTGCTGATCGCCGGCATGGGGGCCTACACCCTGGTTTTGATCCTGGAACTGATCGTCGGGATCATCCACATCCGCGACCCCCGCGACCCCAACGAGCACACCTGAGCGTTTATGGGTAACATCGAAATCGGCCTGATCGGATTTGCCGTGCTTGCGGTTCTGTTGTTGATCCGCATGCCGGTGGGCACGGCGATGCTGCTGGTCGGAACCGGCGGGCTATATGTCATCAGCCCGCGCGGCGCGCTGCCGACGCTCGCCGGCGAGGTGTTCAGCATCTCGTCCATCTATTCGCTGACGATCCTGCCGCTGTTCGTCCTGATGGGGAACCTGGCCGGCGTGTCGGGCATGTCGCGAGACCTGTACGACGCAGCGCAAAGCTGGTTCGGCCACTACCGCGGCGGGCTGGCCTCATCGACCGTTGTCGGTTGTGCGGGCTTTTCCGCACTGTCCGGCTCGTCCCTGGCGTCCGCCGTTACCATGGGCCGGGTCGCCCTGCCGGAGATGCAGCGCTTCCGCTATGCCGACAGCCTGGCGACCGGCTCGATCGCCGCCGGCGGCACGTTGGGCATTCTGATCCCGCCCTCGGCCGGTTTCGTCGTCTACGCGATCCTGACCGAGGAATCGATCGGGCGCCTGTTCATGGCCGGCGTGTTGCCGGGCCTGATGCTGACCGGGCTGTTCATCCTGTCCATCACCCTTCTGGTCCGCCGTAACCCGGAACTGGCGCCGGGATCGGCGACGCGCGCGGACCTGCAGGTACGCCTGCGCTCGCTCAGGCGCGCCACCTGGATCATCTCGATCATCCTGATCACCATCGGCGGCATCTATCTCGGCGTGTTCTCCGCCGTGGAGGCGGCCGGCATGGGCGCCTTCTTCGCCTTCCTCGTCGCCCTGTTCCGGCGAACCTTGACCTGGGCGGCCTGCAAGGAGGTCGTGGCCTACACCCTGCGCTCGACAGCGACCACCTTCATCATCCTGATGGGCGCCTTCGTCTTCACGCCGTTCGTCGCCCGCACGGGCATTCCGGCCGCGATTGTCGACGGCCTCACCGGGCTCGGCTTCGGGCCGTACGGCGTGCTGCTGTTGATCCTGGCCGTGCTGATCTTGCTGGGCACCTTTCTGGAGGGCTTCGCGATCCTGGTACTGACGCTGCCGCTGATCCAGCCGCTTTTGGAGGTCTACGGCTTCGACCTCATCTGGTTCGGTGTATTGATGGTGATCGTGCTGGAGATGGGCCTGATCTCGCCCCCTGTCGGCATCAACGTCTTCGTGGTGAAGGGCATAGCGCCCGGGGTGCCGATGAACACCATCTTTCGCGGCATCTGGCCCTTCTGGTTCGCCATGCTGATCGCCATCCTGATCCTGGTAGCGGTGCCCGAGATCGCACTGTTCCTGCCGGATACCATGTTTGGCGGCGGGTGAAGCGCGCAGATTCCGACGGAGGGGCGCTCACGGCCGGTCGGTGTTGACAACGGCACCGGTCATTGCGATATCGGGGGCCCGTCGGCACCAGCCGGTCGGTTGCTGGGGGATCGTCTAGCGGTAGGACTGCGGACTCTGACTCCGTCAACCCTGGTTCGAATCCAGGTCCCCCAGCCATCCAAGTCGCTGTCTTTATTGAAGCAGCTTGGTTGGGCTGGATCGGCTACCTCGAAGCAATCGGCAAGCGTCTCGGCACAAGAGTCGGCACAGAAGTGGTTTTGCCGACAACCTAATGCGCGAGCCAGATCGCTCGGTAAGGCTCCAGGCGAACCGACAGGGTCTCACCGTTCACCGCAAAGCCGCGGCCGGAGATCAAGTCCCGCAAATGCCCCGCTGCCGGAAGACCGATCTCGGCCAGATCCGGCGCCAGACGGATGTCTTGGTGCGATACGTTCACCAACGCCCACACCCGATCGTCGGGCGCCTCGCGAACGATGCTGAAGACCCTGTCATCGACCCTCACCACCCGCTGCGCCGCGTTGGGGTGGAAGGCGGTCCGTTGCCGACGAATGGTCAACAGCCGGCGATAGCCGTCGAGCACACGGTGTCGAAGGCTGCTCGGCTCCGCCAGTTCGGCCTCCAACTCAGAGAGCCGTAGGCGCTCCCTGTTGATCGAGCGGTTCTGGCCCGTGCGTTCGACCCCGGCATGGTCACTGCGTGAGCCGAGCAGGCTGTGGATGTAGATGCCGGGCACGCCGACGACCGAGAGCAGGATGGTCTGCGCCGCCAGAAACTTGGCAGCGCGGACAGCGTCGGTGTCGTCGCGCGACGCCACGGCATCGACATAGCTGATGTTCAACTCGTACGGCGCCGTGCCGCCATCCGGCAGGGCGCGCATGGAAACCAGGCCACCGTTGGAACGCACATGGTCGGCCATGGCCGCAACTTGCTCGCGGGTGAGAATGCCCTCGACGGGCCGCAGGCCGATGCCGTCATGGGAGGCTAGGAAATTGAAGTAAGTGGTCGATGGGGTCGTCGGCTCCAACGACGCGGCCCAGTCAAACAACGGTCGCGCATTGCCTGTTTGAAAGGCATGCAGGGTCAAGGGCGGCAACGGGAATTGATAGACCAGGTGCGCCTCGTTCGTGCCATCGCCGAAATAGCTGATGTTGTCCTGGTGCGGCACGTTGGTTTCCGTGATCAGCAAGGTTCCCGGTGCGGCGTAATCCAGCACCTGGCGCATCACCTGGATCAGCGCGTGGGTCTGCGGCAGATGCATGCAGGTCGTGCCGATCTGCTTCCAAAGAAAGCCGATGGCATCGAGGCGAATGAAGCGTGCGCCCTGTTGGGCATAAAACAGCAACAGATCGAGGATCTCGATCAGCACGTCCGGGTTGGCGTAGTTGAGATCGACCTGGTCGGCGCTGAACGTGGTCCAGACCTGTTTGGTGCCTGCCGCCGTCTCCACCGGTGTCAGCAACGGCAGGGCACGCGGCCGCGTGACCTGGCTGTAGTCGAGATCGGGGTCGGCCACGATGAAATAGTCGGCGTAGGCCGGATCGTTGGCGACGAACCCCGCGAACCAGGTGCTTTGGCGCGAGATGTGATTAATGACGGCATCGAACATCAGGCCGAACCGCCCGGCCAGCATCGCAACGTCCTCCCACGCGCCGACATCCGGATTCACCATCCGGTAATCGATGACCGAGAAGCCGTCATCGGAGGAATAGGGATAAAACGGCAGGATATGGACGTCCGGCACAATGTCCGCCACATGCCGGTCGAGCACGTCCGACAGCACGGCCAGGGGTGGTCGTTCCCCGTCCAGGATCGAATCGCCGTAGGTGATCAGCATCACATCCGTCTGATCGACCCAACGTTTTCGGCGTTCAGGAATGATCTCCCGATAGCGGCCTGCCAGATCTGCTATGCGCCCGACAAGCGCATCGGCGGTATGCGACGGATAGGCACGCGCAAGCCGTTCCCTCAAAACATCCACCCTTAGCGGGCGGTCATCGGCATCATCGGGCATCGCATCGTCGTCGCTTTGGCCGGCCTGTTGCTCAAGTCAGGCCGCACATGGCGCGGGGGTGCGCCATATGCATCATAGGGGATGGCCCTAAGCGACGGCGAGGTGTTTGCGAGGATCGCGAAAGCCGCCCCAAAGCGGGATGGGGAATGGTTCCATCGCTACTCCGATCGGGGCGTGATCAGGAAGTTTTGCAGCATGGCCGTTTCCTCATGGGCGAGGAAATGGCAATGCAGCACGGTCTTGCCGACTCGCTCTGAATACATCCGCGTCCAAACACGCAGATAGCCCTTGGGCGGGATGATCATCGTGTCACGCCACTGGTTTGGGTGATCGATGGTTTTGACCGCGTCGATGCGCGACTGAACGATCGCGACATCGTCGCCGACGAGTTCGGGAATCGGTACCTGGGCCGAATAGGCCTCCTTTACCTGGAACGCGTTCACGTGGACGTGGAACGGGTGAATGCCGCCCGTCGGGTTGATCATCACCCATTCCTCGACCGTCCCCTGTTCGATCTCGAAATCGACCTGGTCCGGGCGGTACTGGGTGTCGTTAATGCGAAACTGCTGATAGGGCAGATGGCAGGTGTCGCCATCAATGTCGAAGACGAAATGGCGCCGGCCCTGGATCTCGTCCGGGTCGATGCTGGCGACGCCGGGCGGTCCCTCGCGAGGTATGCCGGGAGTGAAGCGCATCTGCTCGATCTGCGACGGCGGCTGGCCGCCATCCT
>JBCBSH010000095.1:0-15799 GCA_039819285.1 Pseudomonadota bacterium | reverse complement strand
GTGGGTTCGGTGTCGCCGCCCGACAGGCCCCAGGGGCGCGCCTTGGTCTTCTTCGCCACAGTCAGGAACTCGCCATCGGCCGTGAACACGATGTCGCGGCGCAGGCCGGGGCCGCCGCGAAACCGCCCGCCGCCGAACGATCCTGGCCGCAGTTCCAGCCGCTCCATGCGCATCGCGGTTTTACTTTCCAGCACTTCGACCGGCGTGTTGCGCACCACGCTCTGCGCCAGATGGCTGCCGGCCAAGCGGCCGTCATGGCGCGCGGTGGCGCCCCAACCCACCGATTCATTGTTGGAAATCGCGTAAGCGCGTCCACTGTCGGGATGCGTGCCGATCATCATGAACCCGGGCACGTCGCCGCCGGAACAGGCCTGGATCCGCTCGGGCATCGCCTGTGCCAAGGCCTTGAAGATCAACTCCAGCGCCACGATGCCGGTCCATTGTGTGAACGTCGGCGCTGGGTAGACCGCGTGAAACAGCGTTCCCGGCGCCGCCTTGACGCTCAGCGCGCGCATCTGGCCGCCATTGGTCGGCTCGAACGGCGAAGTCAGCGCCTTGAAGGCGACCTTGGCGGTGGCCAGGGTGGAGCCGAAGGGCAGGTTGACCGGCCCCTTGGTCGCCGGGGCCGACCCCTCGAAATCGATCTCGAAGCGACCCTCGCGGTGCCGCACCGTGACCGCCATGCGGATCGGTTCATCGCCGATACCGTCGTCATCGAGCCAGTCGATCGCGCTCCATTCGCCTTGTGGCAGGTTGGCGAGGCCGCGCACGGTGATCCGCTCCCCATAGGCCAGCAGGGCGTCCGTCGCCTGGTGCAGCCGTTCGGGATCGAACCGCTCCAGCACGGCCTGCATACGGCGCCGGCCTGTCGCCAGCGCCGCAAGCTGCGCATTGACGTCGCCCATCACCGCTTCGGGCATGCGGGAGTTGAAGCGAATGATATCGACAAGTTCCTGATCGAGCCGTCCGGCCTTGACCAGCTTCGTGCCGGGAAACACCAGCCCCTCCTGATGCATGTCGGTGCTGTCGAGCACATAGCCCGGGTCCTTGGCGCCGAGATCGAGCCAATGGGCACGGATGGTGAGATAGGCGACCGGCGGGCCGCCAGCATCGCTGAAGACAGGCGCGATCAGCGTGGCGTCATAAGTGTGCGCGGCGTTCCAGTAGGGATAGTTGGACAGCACCACGTCGCCCGGCGCCAGCCGATTGACGCCGACGAAGTCGACCACCTTGCGCACGGCATAGTCGTTGGCGCCCAGGAACCGGGTCAGGCCCGGCGCTTCGGCGACCAGGTCCAGATTGCGGTCATAGATCGAGATGCCGAAATCGCGGACTTCATAGATGACTGGGCTGAAGGCGGTACGCATCAATGTCGTGCGCATTTCCTCCGCGACCGACAGCAGTGTCGCGCGGACAACCTCCAGCGTTGCGCCGTCGACCGCGCCCGTGTCAGCCATCGCCGGGCGACAAGCCGTAGATGGTGCGAGCGGCGTCCGCTGAGACGTATCCTTCCGCCACGTCCTCGCGAACGTGCTGGCGGTCACGCCTGGACGGGTCGCCGTAGCCGCCGCCACCCGCCGTCAGCAGGGTAACCCGATCGCCGGATGCCACGGCCGTGCGCTTGGTCGAAACCCGGCGCTCGCGCTCCGTGCCCGGAAACAAGATGACGGTGTTGGGATCGGTCTCGCGGCCGCCATCCAGGGCCCAGGGCGGGCTCTTGGTCTTCTTCATCACGGTCAGGAACTCGCCGTCGGTCAGAAAGCTGATGTCCCGATGCAGGCCAAGACCGCCGCGATACTGCCCGGCACCGCCGGAGTCGGGCCGCAACTCCGCCCGTTCGATCAGCATCGTGGTCTTGGTTTCCAGAACCTCCAGCGGCGTGTTGCGCACGATGCTTTCAGACAGATGGATCAGCGCACTGGCCCCGTCATGGCGCGGCGTCGCGCCCCAGCCGACCGGGTCGTTGTTGGAAATGGCGAACATCTGCCCAGTGTCCGGATGGGTGCCGATCATCATGAAGCCCGGCACGTCACCGCCGGAGGAGGCCGCCATATGGTCAGGCATCGCCTGCGCCAGTGCCTTGTGGATCAGCTCCAGCCCGACGATGCCGGTCCAAAGTGTGAAGGTCGGTGCGGGATAGACCGCGTGAAACAGCGTGCCCGGCTCGGCCTTCACCTTCAGCGCGCGGGTCTGGCCGGCGTTCGACGGCCGGTCGGGCGAGGTCAGCGACTTGAACACGACCTTGCACATGGCGAGTGTCGAACCGAAGGGCATGTTCACCGGCCCGCGCGTGGCCGGCGCGGAGCCTGCAAAGTCCACCTCGAAGACATCCTCCCGGATCGTGACCGTCACCTGCATGGGCACCGGCTCGTCGCTGATGCCGTCATCGTCGATGATGTCGCTGGCCGTCCAACTGCCTTGGGGCAGGTTAGCCAGCGCGGCCGCGGTCGTGCGCTCGCCATGGTCCATAATCGTGGCGATGGCGGCGTCCAGGCGCGGCCGGGTGAACTTGGCCACGATCTCGTGAAGCCGCCGCTCGCCGGTGCGCAGCGCCGCGACCTGCGCGTTCAGATCGCCGATCACCAGATCTGGCATGCGGGAGTTGAAGCGGATCAGGTCGATGATCTCGTCATTCGCCTGGCCGCGCCGAAACACCTTGGTGCCAGGAAAGACCACGCCTTCCTGGTGCATATCGGTGCTGTCCAGGACATAGCCGGGGTCTTTCGCCCCAAGATCCATCCAATGGGCGCGGATGCACAGATAGGCGAACAGGCGGCCGTCGCTGGGGTCGAACACCGGTGCCAGAAGGGTCGCGTCATAGGTGTGCGCGGCGTTCCAGTAGGGGTAGTTCGACAGGATGATGTCGCCCGGCTCGACATTCTCTGGCCCGACATGCGCCATCACCTTGCGCACGCTGTAGTCGTTGGCGCCCAGAAAGAAGGTCAGGCCGGGCGCCTCGGCGATCAGGTCCATCGCCGCGTCGTAGATCGAGATGCCGAAATCCAGCACCTCGTAGATCACGGGGTTGAACGCCGTGCGGATCAAGGTCGCCCGCATCTCGTTGGCCGCCGCCGTCAGATAGCTCTGCACAACTTCGACCGTGGCGCCGTCAATGTCGGTCCGCGCGGCCATATCAAGCAGCTCCCGCAGCGGTGACAAGCAGATGCCCGTATCGGTTCACCTCAAGCCGCTGGTCGGACTGGATGACCGTCACGGACGTGCCTTCGTCGACCATCGCCGGACCTTCGATCCGGTCGTCCGGCGCCAATCGCGCACGGTCGTAGACGGCGAACGGCGTCATCGTCCGGCGCGCGAAGCAGTAGGCCGGACGCTGGTTGATCAAGGCTCTTTCCGGCCCGCCAGTGCCGGGCTCCCTTATCGCCACCTTTGGACTACGGCCCAGGCCCAGCCCGCGCACACGCACATTCAAGATCTGAACCGGTGCTTCCATCGCGTGGCCATAGCGTGCCTCATGCAACTCCTCGAACGCTTGGCGCAAGGCGGCACGATCAATCGCGCCTCCGACCGCGACCGTCAACGCATGCTCCTGGCCCATATAGCGGAGCTCAAGCTGCCGTTCCGTCGCCGCATTGTCGGCCGCGATCCCCTGATCGGCCAGCGACGCGCCCGCGTCGGCCTCCATGGCGGCGAACAGAGCTTCCAGATCGTCGACCAAGACATCGTCCAGCAGGCGCAGATCGGTGCGGGCATAGTCGTTCACGATATCGGCGCCCAGCATGCCCCAGGCGGAAAAGCCCGATGGGACGATCGGTACGATCACCTCCCGGATGCCCATGTCGCGGGCAACCAGGGGCGCCAACAGTGGCCCAGCGCCGCCGAACGCCAGCAGCGAGAAGGTCGCCGGGTCGCGCCCTCGTTCGACCGTCACCTGGCGCACCGCGCCCACCGTGCGCGCCAGCAGCACATCATAGATCCCAGCGGCGGCGGCCTCGACATCCATGCCGAGCTCGGCGCCAATCCAGCGCTCGATCCCGCTACGCGCCGCCGCGACATCGAGGGTCATCTGGCCTTCCAGGAACCGGTCGGGATCGACATAGCCCAAGATCAGCGCGGCGTCGGTCACCGTCGGCCGGTCGCCGCCCCGGCCATAACAGATCGGGCCCGGCTCCGCGCCCGCGCTTTGCGGGCCGACCTTCAACAGCCCCTCGTCGGTCCAGGCGATCGAACCACCGCCGGCCCCGATCGTACGGATGTCGTAGGTCGGGATCAGCAGAGGATAATGCTCCAGTTCGGCCTCATGGGCCGTCACCGGCTGGGCGTTCTCGATCAGGCAGACATCCAATGAGGTGCCGCCGACATCGAACGAGATCAAATCGCGGCGGTTCAACAGGTCGGCCAAGAACGAGGCACCAATGATGCCGCCGGCCGGGCCGGAGAGCACGGTCTGGGTCGGCGACGCCTTCGCCGCCGCCGTCGTCATCGCGCCGCCGCCGGAGCGCATGACCAGAAACCGGCCGCCAAACCCGCCATCGTTGAGCGCCTCGGACAGCCGATCGATGTAGCGCTCGAAAATCGGCCGGATATAGGCATCGAGCACAGTGGTGCTGGTGCGCTCATACTCGCGATGCTCCCGTGCGATGTCCGACGAGATCGAGACCTTTACCGCCGGGTAGTGAGCCCGGATGATTTCGGCCGCCCGCTGCTCATGGCTCGGATCGCGGAACGAGAACAGAAAGCAGATCGCGATCGCCTCGACGCCTTGCTCCTCCACCAGCTGGCGAGCGGCCTCGCGCACGCCGGGCTCGTCCAGTGGCTCAAGCTCGCGCCCCCTATAGTCGAGGCGACAGCCCACACCGGCGATCTGCCGGCGCTTTACCAGCGGCTCCGGCGGCTCATACTGAAAATCATACATGTGGTCGTCCGGCACATTGCCGCGCCCGATCAGGAAGATGTCGCGAAAGCCGTCATTGGTGATGATGCCGGTGACCGCACCCCGCCGCTCCAGCACCGCGTTCAGGCCCAGCGTCGTGCCATGGATGAACACCTCCAGCCGGGCCAGGTCGGTGGCCAGCTTGGTGATCGCGTCGGCAACACCGCGCCAGGGTTCGCCCGGCGTGGTCGGTGCCTTGGCCAGCCGAAAGGCGCCGGTCGTCATGTCCAGTTCCACGGCGTCGACGAAGGTGCCGCCTATGTCGACGGCCATGCGCAAATCTTGGTCAGCCGCCATTGCCAGCGTGCCTTTCGGATACGGTCGGGAGGGAGGGCACGGCCGCCAGCAGGCGGCGGGTGTACGGATCCTGGGGTGCCTGGAACAGGCGATCGGTCGGTCCTTCCTCGACCACGCGCCCCTCCGACAGCACCATGACGCGGTCACAGATCGACCGAACGATCGCGAGATCGTGCGATACGAACAGATAGCCGCGATCGCGGCGCGCCGTCAGGCGCCGGATCAGCTCCAGGATTTGCGCCTGGATGGTGACGTCAAGCGCCGAGGTCGGCTCGTCGAGCACGACCAGGGCCGGGTCGATGACGAGCGCTCGGGCAATGCCCACGCGCTGGGCCTGGCCGCCGCTCAACTCGTGTGGCCGGCGTTTGCGATAGTCGGGGCCGAGGCCGACATCGGTCAGGATGGCATCGATGCGCCGGTCCTGTTCCGCCCGGTCCAGCCGGATCAGCCGCAGGGGGTCAGCGACGATCTGGGCCACGGACCGGCGCGGGTTCAGCGCGTCGATCGGGTCTTGAAAGACCATTTGCATGCGGTTTCTGAGATGGCGCAGGCGGCTGCGGCCCAAGCCGGCCAGATCAACCCCGTCGATCATGACGCGGCCGCGCGTCGGCCGGATCAGCCCCATGATCGTGCGCGACAGGGTCGACTTGCCGCAGCCGCTCTCGCCGACGATGCCCAGCGTCTCGCCCTTCTGTAGAGACAGGGAAACGTCAAACAGCGCTTGGTGCCCTTGGCGGCCAAATCGCGAGCGATAGACGACGTCGGTGTTTTCGACCGCCAACAGTGGCCCGCCGTCGTCAACGGGGGCGCCTGTCGAGGCGCGCACCTGGTTGATGTCCGGAACGGCGGCGACCAGACGCTTTGTGTAGGGATGCGTGGGCCGCGTGAGCAACTGGGCGGTCGGGCCGATCTCCACCAGGCGGCCGGTTTCCAGCACCCCGATGCGATCGCAGATCGCGGCGATGGCCGCCAGATCGTGCGAGATCACGATCACGCCCCGGTCCTTGCCGGCCTGGGCGGCGATCAGGGCCAGGATGTCGCGGGTCAAGGTCACGTCCAGCCCGGTGCTGGGCTCGTCGGCCAGCAGCAGGCGCGGCCCGCAGGCGAGCGCCAGGGCGATCATCACCCGCTGGCATTGGCCGCCGGACATCTCATGCGGAAAGGTGTGCAGCCGCCGTTCCGGCTCCCGGATACCGACCTGTTGGAACAGGGCCAGCGCAGCCGCCCACGCCGCCGCCTGGTCCATGCCGGCATGGGCGCGCAGCCGGTCGACGATCTGATGCCCGACCGTGCGCGCCGGGCTCAGCGAGGAACGCGGTGTCTGAAAGCACAAGGCCGCGCCGGCACCACGATGTTGGCGCAAGGCTTCTGCATCCATGGCGAACACGTCGCGTCCGTCGACCTGGACGTTGCCGCTGACCCGTGCGCGCCCCGGCAATTGGCGCACGATCGATCGCGCCAGCATGGACTTGCCACCGCCGCTTTCGCCGACCAGGCCGAAGACCTCGCCGGCTGCGACCGACAGCGAGACCTGATCCAGCGCCCGGACCGTGCCGTTCGGCCCGTCAATATCGACGGTGAGGCCGCTGATCTCTAGGACGTCCGTGCCGGTCATCGCCGCTGCCCGGTGCGTTGCAGCAGACCCTCGCCGATCAGGTTGAAGCCGAGCACGGTGATGAACAGGGCCAACCCCGGGAACACGGAGGTCCACCAGCGCCCGCCGACCACGTCAGCCGCCCCGGTCGAAATCATTGCCCCCCATTCGGCCGTCGGCACAGCGACGCCGAGGCCCAGGAAGGACAGGCCGGCCAGCATCAGGATCGCCCAGCCGCAGTTCAGGGGCGCGATCACCAGCAGCGGCGTCAGCGCATTGGGCAGCAAATGGCGAAACAGGATCGACAGTCGCGAGTTCCCCGCACATTCCGCCGCCTCGATATAGATGTGGCGCTTCAGCGAGCGCACTTCGGCCCGCATCAGTCGCGCATAGGCCGGCGCATTGATCAGCCCGATGGCCAGGATCAGTGTGTGCAGGCTGTTGCCCAGCAATGCCGCGACCGTCAGGGCCAGGATGAAGACCGGGAACGCCTGCACGATGTCGAGCAGGCGCATGGTCGTCTCCTCGACCCAGCCGCCGGCGTAGCCCGTCGCCAGCCCGATCGTGCCGCCGACAATGACGGCCAGCGCGACTGAGGCGACCGCGACGCCCAGATCGATGCGCGCGGCGAACAGGAGGCGCGACCAGATGTCCATGCCGTTACCGTCCGTGCCCAGCCAGTGGCCCGGGCCCGGCGGTTCCAGAAAGGCGATCGGGTCGATTTCGGTCGGCCCCCATTGGCTCAACCATGGCGCGGCGATGGCGCCGACAAGGACGATCAGCAGGATCAGCGATCCGGCCGCGATCAAGCCGTCGCCGCCACGTCGGATCCGCTTGGCCGGCGGGTGGGTCAGGTCGTCGACGACGGCCATCAGACCTCCACCCTGGGATCTAGCGCCGCCTGCAATAGGTCGGCGATCAGGAAGACCAGAACGTAGAAGGTGGCGACGACCAGGACATAAGCCTGGATTACCGGATAGTCGCGCAACAGCAGGCCACGCAGCGCCCACTGGCCCAGGCCCTGCCAGGAGAAGACGTACTCGACCAGAACGCTTCCCCCCAGCAGGTTGCCGAACACAAGCGCCGCCAAGGTCGGCAGACGGATCAGGGTCAGACGGAACAGATAGGCGAACAGCAGAACTCGGTCCTTCAGCCCATGGGACTCCGCGCAGCGATAGCTGTCGCTGTCGATCACCTCGAGGGCCGAGGCCCGCACGCTGCGCAACAGCGGTGCCGTGATCACGATGGCCAGGGTCAGCACCGGCAGCATCAGATGGTGCAGGGCTGAGAGGAATGCCGGTAGGTCACCCTGCAGCAGCGCGTCGATGGTGATGAACCCTGTAATCGGTGGCACCGAAAACAGTGGGCTGATGCGCCCGGCCGGCGGCGGCGCCCAGCCCAGGGCCTGGTAGAAGATCAGAACCAGCACCAGCCCCAGCCAGAACTCGGGCAGGGAATTCCCGGCGAGCGCCACCACCCGCGCGGTATGGTCCGACGGCCGGCCGGCGCGCCTGGCGGCATAAATGCCCCCGACCACGGCGATGATCAGCGCCAGCCCCATGGCGTAGACGATCAGTTCCAGCGTTAGCGGCACGCGGCGCGTCAGTTGCTCCGACACCGGATTGTTGGTGGTGATCGAACGGCCGAGATCGCCGCGCAACACGTCGCCCAGATAGGCGAGGTATTGCGCCACGAGAGGCTGGTCGAGACCGAAGCGTTCGCGCGCCTGCTGGATGTCGGCCTCTGTCGCCGTTTCCGGCACGATCAACAGCACCGGGTCGCCCGGCAAGACGCGGATCAGGACAAAGGTCAGCACGCTGACCCCGATCAAGACCGGGATCAGCAGCAGCAGGCGGCGAATGATGTAGCGGGTGAGGCGCACCGCGATCGATCGTTTCTCAGCGCTCCAGGTAGCGCAGGCGGAACAGACCGTCGACCGGCTGTACCCAGCCGGAGATGGAGCCCGACACCGGCAGCCCGAAATTCGGCTGACAGAGCACCAGCCACGGCACATCCTCCGCCAGGATCTCCTGCACCCGCATGAAGATCTCCTGCCGCGCGGCGGGGTCGAGCAAGCCGTTCAACTCACCGAACAGCTCGTTGACCTCCGCATTGTCGTAATTGGCGTAGTTCAGGAACCCGCCCTCGGTCAGCGCGACGGACAACAGGTACTCCACATCGTTCACCCACATCTGCCCCGAGGCGACTTGCAGCGGGATCGTCCGGTCGCGCCGGCGTTGCTGCAACGTGGCCGGATCAACCGTTTCGATCTCCGCCCGCACGTCGACCTCGCCGAACGCGTTTTGCAGCAGGATGGCGATGCGCTCTTGCTCGACATTGTCGGTGACGATGACGATCGAGGTGTCGAACCCGTCCGCCAGGCCGGCCTGCTCAAGCAGAGCGCGCGCCTGGTCCGGATCATGAGCGTACGGATAGCCGACATCCGAGTGGCCGGGCATGTCAAGCGGCACCGGGCTGGTCGACCGGCGTGCATCGCCATTGTAGACGCTGGCGATGATCTGGTCATAGGGCACGGCGTGGGCCATCGCCTGGCGCACCAGCGGATTGTCGAACGGCGGCGTGACGGTCGACATTGGCACGAAGACGAATTCGTTGCTGGGCGCCGAAATCACCGTAATGCCCGGCTCGGACCTGAGATCGTCGATATCGCGGCGGGGCAGGCCCAGCGCGATGTCGACATCGCCGTTCTGCAACAGCAGGCGCCGATTGGCCGCGGCCGGAATGATCGGCAGCCGCACGCGCTGCACCGGCGGTTCGCCCAGCGGGAAGTCCGGATTTGCCTCTAACACGATTTCCTGGCCGGGCTCGTAACCGACCACGTTGTATGCGCCGCCCAGCGGCGGGTTGCGGTTAACCCAGTCAGTTGCCCACGGGTCGTCGGTCGTGGCGTGCTCTTGCAGTAACTGGCTGTCGAAGACGTAGAGCGAGATGATCTGGATCTGTGAGGTCATCGCGCTGGGCTGGGACTGGTGGAAGCGCACCGTGTGGTCGTCGACCACCTCGACCTGGTCGGCCTCGGTCAAACCGATGATGCGATAAATGCCGGCGACGTTGGCTTGGGCGGCGAAGGCGCGGTCTTTCGACCATTTGACGTCCGCCGCCGTCAACTCGTTGCCGCTGGGAAAGCGCATGCCTTGACGAATGCCCAGCGTCCAAACTGTGCCGTCCTCGTTCGATTCCCAAGATTCGGCGAAGGTCGGCACCACCGTTTCGGTATCTTGGATGCGGCCGCCGTCCACGTCCCGCACGCCATAGTCCAGCATGTAGGGATAGGTGTTTTTCATCACGGCCAGGCCGATCAGGTCGAAGGCCAGATAGTCTTGATCCCAGCCACCCAGATCGCCGGCGATCGCGATCGTCAGCGTGTCTTCGCCTTGGGCGAACACCGGCTTTGCGCCCAGCCCCATCGTGGCGACAAAGCCCAGCCCGCCGCCCAGTTGAAGGGCCTGTCGGCGGTTCAGGGCGAACTGGGCGTTTGTACCCTCTTTGTCGGTTTGCTTCGTCATGGTTGCCTCCTGTTGAAGAGCTCGATTGTCGGGGTCAAGCGGTCTGGGCGGGCAGCCCCTGGCGCTGTAGACGGTCCAGTCCGATCCATGCGGCGATCTCGGACGGATGGCCGTCCAGCAGAATGTCCATGGCGCGCGAGATGTCGCGCTCGATGGCTCGGCGGGCGGCGGCCGGCCGGCGTGCTGTCAGGGCCTCAATCACTTCGCGATGGTGCTGGTCGCCGGTTCCCCAGGCCGTCCCGACCCGCTGGGTCACGATCCTGAGATAGGGCCCGAACTGCAGCCACAGGCTTTCGATCAGCGGCACCAGAACGTCCGAACCGGCGGCCCGGTAAATCTGAAAATGAAAGACCCGGTTCTGCGTCAGGTTGGGCAAGGCGCCATCGTCGCCTCTCGTGGCCTCGCTTCGCCTCAGCGTCCGTTTCAGGGCCTTCAGCCGGTCTTTTGAGATCGCCTGAGCCGCCAGTTCGGCCGCGCGGCCCTCCAGCAGCAGACGAACCTGCTTCAGGTCCGCCAGTCGGGCCAAATCCATCTCGGGCACCATGACCGATCCGGAGGGCCGCACCGTCAGCGCCCGCTCGGCGATCAACTGTCGCAACGCCTCGCGCACGGGCATCGGGCTGACGCGGTAGTCCGCTGCCAGGCGGCGCAGGGTCAGCACGTCGCCCGGACGATAGCGGCCATCCATCAGTTCGGCCCGCAGCGCGTCGAACACCCGCCGGTGGGCGGGGAGGTTTTCCGTCTGGGCGAGGCTGCTCAACGGATTGCTCCCGTCACACTGGCGCGCGCGCCAACACTCTCGACGTCGCCCACGAATCCGTCGGAAACCGCGATCGATTTCGGCAAGTAGGAAGCCCCCCGCAACTACCGCCACGATAATTATCGTTCACAACCGTGATCACAGGGTACGGCCACTTGCGCGGCAACGCAATTGCTCTATCCGGCCAACCCCGTCGTGACAGGCTCTAGGCCGGTGACGGACCGAAGGGCTGCCGGCAGGCGCGCTCGACCAGTTCCAGATGGTCCTGGCCGTAAAACATGTCGCCATCGACGAAGTAGGTCGGCGAGCCGTACACGTTGCGCCGGATGGCCTCCTGCGTGTTCGCCTCGTACTGATCGGCGACCGTGCGGCTAGCCGCTTCGGTCAGCAGCCTTTCGGGATCGCTGCCGACCGCACGCGTCAGGCGCTTGAGTGTATCGATATCGGCCAGGTCCGCATCGTCACGCCAATGCGCCACGAGGAAGGCGTGGGCCAACGCATCCGTTTCGCCTCCTGTCACGACCGATGCGATCAGCACGCGGTTCGCCAGGCCGTAATCATTGCTGTGATGGGTCGGGCGGGTGTCGCTGATCTCAACGCCCCGATACTCCGCCCAGCGCCAGATCTCGCGCCGGAAGTAATAGCGAATATGGGCGGCGTTGCGGTCGCTGAAGGCGGTGATGTTCTGCGCCGCCATGACCCGATGCAGATCGATCGGATAGTGCACGATGCGCCGCCCCGTCGCCTGGGCAGTCTCCATCAGCTTGGCGGAGCCCAGAAAGGCAAAGGCCGAATGGGCGACGTAGAAATACTCGATGGTGGCGGTCATCCGATCATCCTGGGTATCGATCACTCGCAATTCGGCTGATAGCGGGGCAGTCCCCAGCCGAAGACAGCATCCCGTCCAGGCGCGCCGAGATCAAGGGCGCCCGACTGCAATGTTTGGATCACGCCCGCGGCATCGCGCGCGCGATTGTCGGCCAGAATCTCGGCGACGACTCCCGTGAGATAGGCGCTGGCGAACGACGTGCCCGACCATTCCGACCGGCTGCCCGTGCCCGGTAGAGGCAGGTTCACCCCTGGGGCGGCAAAGGCGATGTAGTCGCCGCGATTGGCCTGGCGATAAGGCCGCATCAGCCGATCGACCGCCGAAACCGACAGAACCTGCGAGTAAGCGCCGGGGAAGGCGGGTGCCGCCGTCGGCCCGCCATTGCCGGCCGCCGCGACGACCAGCACCCCTCGGGCGGTTAGTGCGCTAATTGCCGCCTCCAAGAGAGGATGGTTGGGGCCGCTCAGGCTCATATTCACGATGTCGACATTTCGGCCTGCCAACCAGTCCAGCGCGTTGACCAGGGCATCCGTCGTCGCTTCAACCTCGCCGTCGATCCGTTCAAAGACATCGGCGCCGTAAAGCTCCGCAGCCGGCACCAGCCCGGCGAAACCACCTGTCACGCCGCCGACCAACAGGATCGCGATCGCGGTGCCATGGTCGGTGGATACGGACCCCGGCGACTGGGTGAAGCTGGCCGTTTCGATGCGAGATCCGGACAGCATGGGTTCGGCGCGATTAATCCCGGTATCGACGACACCGACGCGGACGCCCGCACCGCAGGCAGCCGTCGTCAACGGCCATTCGATCATCACATGGCCAAAGCACTGCTGGTCGTCGCACGGTCCGGCATCAAGCCGATAGGTCGCGTTCGGGGCAACCAGCGCATCGGGTCGGGCCGTTCTTAGGGCTCGAAGCGGCACGAACGGATCGGTCCCTGGCGTGGCGGATAGCACGGTCACGGTCAGGTCGAGGTTTGTCAGATTGGTCTGCCGCACGACGCTAAAGCCAGCCTGGCGAGCCGCAAAGACGTCGGTACCGGTCAAGTTCAGGCCGACAATTTCGCCCCGCGCGGCGTTCAAGTCGTCATCCGAGTTGCTGCCTAATTCGCCGCTGTCTGCCGCCTCTTCGTCATCGTCATCATCGTCATCCTCTTCTTCTTCTTCGTCATCATCGTCGTCGTCGCCGCCATTGTCGTCATCCCCGCCGCCGCTGCCACCGCTGCCGGCCCCGTCGTTATCGTCGTCATCATCGTCATCATCGTCATCATCATCATCGTCATCATCGCCATCATCGCCATCGTCATCATCGTCGTCGTCGTCCGCATGGGCGGCGATGATATCGAGGCCGCCATCGCCGAATGGGGCTGCCCACGCGAAGGTCACGACGAGCGAGACGGATGCGATACGCAGATACCGCTTAATCTGCCGTCTCAGACAATCAAGCGGATCCGAAGGCGACGGGGCAGGGGACGGAGAACTCATGGCGGGTCATCCTGATTCAGCGAAAGTGCATCACGGGAACAACAGCTCACCTGAGTGTTTATTCCCTGACCGGTCGCCGTGGACTGCGAAAACTTTTTTCTCCTAAATGGGAATAGATGAGCGCGTGACCTGTTGTCCACACAACACGGCGACAGTTTGAAGACCGGACATTGGGCAGCAGAAGAATGAGTGACACCAGGACCCAGCTAATCGCGATGTTGCCCAGGTTGCGCCGGTTTTGCCGCGGCCTGACCGGGTCGGCGGAGGAAGGGGATGAACTGGTACAGATGGCGTGCGAGCGGGCATTGTCGCGTCTTCACCAATGGCAGGAAGGTACGCGATTGGATAGTTGGCTCTATCGCATCGCCCAGAACGTTTGGATCAACAAGATGCGACAGGAAAAGACGCGAAACACGGTTCCCGACCTGGATGCCGTATCGGCCGTCGCCGGCGGTGACAGCCGCCAGGACGTCGAAACACGCGACCTTCACCAAAAGACGATGGCCGCGATGCGTCACTTGCCGCCCGACCAACGGGAGGTGCTGGTGCTGGTGTGCGTTGAAGGGTTTTCGTACCGGGAGGCTGCGGAAACTTTGGGATTGAAGATTGGCACCGTCATGAGCCGTCTGTCGCGGGCGCGCTTGCGGCTTTGGCAGATGGTCCACGGCGATCCCGCGGTGGCGGCCGCGGCGCAGAAAGGATGAGCATGATGACCAGGGGCATTGATGACGAAAAGCTGATGGCCTATGTCGACGGTGAACTCGGGGCCGTCGAACGGGCGGAGATCGAGGCCCTTTTGGCACAGGACCCGTCGCTTCAGGAACGCGCCGAGATGTTCCGCAAAAGCGCGGATCTGGCGCGGCTGGCCCTAGCCGATACCCTTCGCGAGCCGGTGCCTGATGCCATGCTGGCCACGCTGCAGGCGACGGAACGGGACGGACTGCTGAAGCGCCTGTTTCGACGCTTCGGCGGCGCGGGCCGCCAATGGTCGCTTCCCCTTGGCGGTCTGGAGCTCGCGACCGCTGCAGGGCTTCTGCTGGTCGTTGGTGGCGTGGTTGGCAGTCAGCTCGGTGGCGATGTCGTCTACAGCGACGCCATGGACCCACGGGTTGCCGGCGCCCTGTCGACCGCAGGCAGCGGCACGGTTGTCGTTCTCGATGGTTCGGACAGTGCCGAGGATGTCTTGCCGTTGTTGACCTATGTGAATGGCGACGGGCTCTATTGCCGCCACTATCTGCACCATGGTGCCGGTCCGCAGGGCGGTCAAACCGTCGACGGGGTCGCCTGTCTCGATGGCGGTGGTAACTGGCAGCAGGTCATCACGGTTAGGCTCGACGCGTCCGAGGTCGAAGGCGACGGCTACGTCACGGCCAGCGGCGGCGAGTCGGTGCTGGTCGATGATTTCATCGAATCCACCATCGCGGGTGCGCCCATTGTCGGGCCCGACGAGGCCGAACTCATCGGTTCGGATTGGGCCACGGACAACAACTCGTAGCGGAGCACGCGGAGGATGATCGGCGGCGGCTGATGCGCTATCGGTGACTGGCGTTGATGGCGTCCAACGCCGCCGCGCCGGGGCACAGGTCCGCCTCGTCGATCGCGTTCAGCGATGTCGATGTCGTGCCGATGAGGTCGTGCAGATCCGCCTCGTTGGGGTCAATGGACAACAGCCCGGTGGCCACACCGCCCTCGTCTTTGATCCGGGCCAGTTCGTGCAGCACGACGCCGGGATCGGTCGGATCGTAGCTGGCCGCCAGCTTGTGCAGCTTTAGGTTTGAGCCGTCATGCAAGGCCACGTCGATCGAACTGCCGGCGGCGTACTCGGCGCGGATCTCGTCGGCCTCGGCCACCAGGTCCAGTTGGCCCATGGCGGCGTTGTGATCGCGCACATAATCGTAGCTCTTGGTCGACGCCGCGTGATTGTTGAAGGTGACGCAAGGCGAGATCACGTCGATCACGGCGAAACCGCGATAATGGATCGCCGCCTTGATCAGCGGCACCAGCTGGTCCTTGTCGCCTGAAAAGCCGCGGGCCACGAAGCCAGCGCCAAGTTCGATGGCCAGCGAGCAGAGATCGATCGGATGGAACAGGTTGTCCGCGCCCTTGCGGCCCTTCGAATGCTTGTCGTTGGTCGCCGAAAACTGCCCCTTGGTCAGGCCATAGGTGCCGTTGTTCTCGACGATATAGACCATGTTCAGCCCGCGCCGGATGGCGTGGCAGAACTGACCCAGCCCGATCGACGCCGTGTCGCCGTCGCCGGAAACGCCGATATAGACCAGATCGCCATTGGCCAGATTGGCCCCCGTCGCCACGGACGGCATCCGGCCATGCACGCTGTTGAAACCGTGCGACCGGCCGAGGAAATAGTTGGTCGTTTTGGACGAGCAGCCGATGCCGGAAACCTTGGCGACCTTGTG
>JBCBSH010000094.1:0-16018 GCA_039819285.1 Pseudomonadota bacterium | reverse complement strand
AGACTGCCGGACCCGAAGGTCCGGCAGCCATTTGACACTCCAGGGAATGTGGCGGCGCTTATTGCACCGTCGCGTTCCACAGATAGACCTTCTCGTCGGGACGCGGGGTCCAGTCGATCCGGTTCGACACGCCGTAGAAGTCCGGCTGGAAGTACATGTGCAGCCACGGGCCGTCATCGTAGAAGACCTGCAGCATTTCATTGACGATCTCGCGCACCTCCTCGTCGCTATCGGCGGCCGAGATGTCCGCCCACCGGTCGAACCAGCGCGGATCGTCCCAATGGGTGTAGTTGGTGCCGCTGTCGACGCGCGCCAGGTCGGTCATGTCATAGAGCGGCGACCACAGGGCACCACCCGACCCGATGAAGTAAAGCGGGCCGACATTCCGCTCACGCACCAGCGGGATGTAGACGCTCGACCACTCCATGACGTCCAGATCGACATCGAGACCGACATCCGACAGGTACTGGGCGATCGCCTGGACGACATTGACGTCGTTCAGATACCGGCCCTGCCCGGCCTGGAAGCGGATCGGGAACCGGACGCCGTTATCGTCACGCGGCCAGCCGGCCTCGTCGAGCAACTGTTCGGCCAGTTCCGGATCATACGGATAGGGCGCAATGTCGGGGTGCGCATTCTGCGGGTTCACGATGCCAGTCATCCGCTCGCACTCGAAGTTCAAGAGCTGGCGGCAGATGGTCGGCACGTCGACCGCATATTGCAGGGCGCGGCGGACGTCGGGGTCCTGGATCGCGTCACCGCCCGGCAGTTCCGACATCGCGTCGCTGAGGTTGAAGCCCACATACATGCGGCGCGTGCCCTGGATCGGGTTCACCTCGGCGGCACCGGAGGCATTGATGACGTCCATCTGGTCGGGCGCGACATTGGTGATGATGTCAACGTTGCCGGCCATCAACTCCGCCGCGCGGGTCGAGGCCTCGGGGATGATCCGAAAGACGATCCGCTCAACGCCGACATCCTCGGACACGGCCTCGAGCACGATTTCCGATCCGCGACGCCACTCGGCCACACGGTAAGGGCCGGACCCGACCGGGTTGCCCGCCGCCTCGTCCAGTGACATTGCCTCATAGCTGTCCATGCAGTGGATCAGCACCTCGGCGATCAGGCCGAACGCGATCCGGTTCGGACGCTCGATGTTGATCTGGACCCGGTGGTCGTCGAGCGCTTCCGCGCCCTGGAAGCCGATCGAGGAGAAGACGAAACCGGGCGTGTTGCCGGTGAACGCGTTCTCCGGGTCGGCGGCGCGGTTGAAGGTATAGGCCACGTCCTCCGCCGTCAGCGGCTCGCCGTCGTGACAGGTAAGCCCTTCGTTCAGCGTGTAGATGTAGCCCAGGCCGTCGTCGGTGACTTCCATCGTATGGGCCAGATCGGGGTTGTGCGATCCGTCGCCGCCCATCGAAAACAGCGTGCCGAAGACATGCCGCGCGATGTTGGAGTTGTCGCGCGACGAGATCGCAGACGGCTCCATGGTCGTGATATCGGCGCTCAAGCCCACCACGATCGTGTCGTCGGCGGGTTGGGCGACTGCCGCTGTGCTGAGGGCAAGGGTGGCTGCCCCGGCAACAAGCAGTTGGTTCAGACGTTTTGGCATTCTTGTTCCTCTCTCCTGTCCTAATTAGATGCAGTTACCGAACCCGGTGAGGTGGCGATTCGTGCTGTCTTTTGGCGGGTTTCGGCCGCGCCCCCGACGCGTCCGGGCGCAAAGCGCCATATGTCCAAAGGGCGGGGGTCACAGGTCTTGCGCGATGGAGGCCGGGTCGAAGGCCGCCAGAATTCGCGTGTGATCAGAGATAAGGCGCACGGCGCGCTCCGCATCGCCGTCGGCAAGCGCGTCCACAATGGGCGGATGGTTTCCGGCAACCTCTCGCAGATTATGTTCGTCCCGGTTGCGCAGGGCCATGATCTGGTGGATGCGCATATAGAGGTTTTTCCAGGACGCCAGCAGCAGGTCGTGGTCGGCCAGTTCGATGAGGCTGTGGTGGAACGCCTCATCGCCAGCGACGAGCGCTTCGAAATCGTCGCGTTCGGCGGCCTCGATCATTTCGTCGCAATGCTGGCGTAGCTGATCCAGCGGCGCACCGCTTGCGAGAATGCGGCGCACGGCCATGACCTCGAACACCTCGCGCAGCGAGTAGGTTTCGGCGACCTCGCGCGCGGTCAGCGGCTTCACGCGCTTGCCCTTGTAGGCGATGGTTTCCACCAGACCGTCATTTTCCAGGATCTGGATCGCCTCGCGTATCGGCGCGCGCGAGACGTTCATTTGATCGGCCAGCGCGGTTTCGACCAGGTCCGTGCCCGGCCGCAGCCGTCCGCTGAGGATAGCGGCACGCAAACGGTCGGCCACCTGCACCCGCAACGGCAGGTTCTCAATTGGCGCGATGTCGGGCGCCACGGTTCGGGCCACGGCGGATTTGGCGCTCGTCATGGCGTCGGTCCTTTCAACTGCGAATGGCAACGGGTCCGGCACCGCGAAGGATCGGATGCGGTCCAGCGTGCGTGCTTGCTAAGGAACGCCGAGGGGGCCTGACAAGCGCAATCGACATCAACGCTGTCGATTGAAAGCCGCCTGCACCAGTATTGCGTCTTTCCACGGCAGGGCGCCGCGTTGTGTGTTGTCGACAATACATTAGTGGACAATGGACACGGCAATTTGCCTTGTCAAGCGTCGTGGACTGTCGAACGCGGCGCGCCGACAATCCGAATGATCGCGGCGATCTGGGCACATGACCTACGACCATAAAGTGGCCCTCCAGAGCACCGAAGTAGCGGGCAGCGGCCTAGGTCGTGTGGATACAAGCGCTCAAATGCCCGTCGCCCACCGGACGCAACTCGGGAACGATCTTGGCACATTCCGCCGTTGCCATTGGGCACCGCGTGCGGAAAACGCAGCCCGATGGCGGATCGATCGGGCTTGGAATATCGCCTTTCAGCACGGTACGGCTACGTCGCCGGCTGGGTTCGGGGATCGGCACCGCTGACAGAAGGGCCTTGGTGTAGGGATGGTTTGCCCGCGCATAGAGATCGGCCGCCGAGGCGACCTCCATGATCCGGCCCAGATACATCACCACGACCCGGTCGCAGATATGTTCGACCACGCTAAGATCGTGGGCGATGAACAGCATCGTCAGGTCGAGGTCATTCTTCAGGTCTTCCAGAAGATTGATGACCTGGGCCTGGATCGACACGTCCAGCGCACTGACCGGTTCGTCGGCGACGATAAAATCGGGCTCGACCGCCAGCGCGCGGGCGATCCCGATCCGTTGCCGCTGGCCGCCGGAGAATTCGTGCGGATAGCGGTCCAGTTGGTCCCGTGACATCCCGACCTTTTCCAACAGGGACAGCGCACGGTCCTCGTGCTCGGCAGGCGTTCCGATCTTGTGCAGCCGCATCGGATGGGTCAGGACTTCGCGGACCTTTTCGCGTGGGTTCAGGCTGGCATACGGGTCCTGGAAGATGATCTGCATCCGCTTGCGATAGCGGCGCATCGTGCTTGCGTCGAGGCCCATAACGTCCACATCGTCGAACCGGACCGCGCCGCTGGTCGCGGGCGCCAGGCGCAGGATCGTACGGCCAACCGTGGTCTTGCCCGACCCGCTTTCGCCGACGAGACCGACAACCTCGCCGGCGCGGATATCGAACGATACATCGCTGACGGCTTTGACCGTATTGACCACGCGCCGCAGGATACCGCCCTTGATCGGGAAGAACTTGCTAAGCCGATCGATTTCGACGAGCGGGGACATCATGCGGTCTCCCTGGCGTGGTCGGCGAGCGACAGTTCGCGCCAGCGCAGGCACCTGATCATGTGGCCGCCGCCCGCATCCTCCAGACTTGGCGCGGTCGCGCTGCAGGCCTCGGTCGCAAAGCCGCAGCGTGGATGGAACCGGCAGCCGCTCGGCAGAGCCGTCAGTGTGGGAACTATGCCCGGGATCGCCTCCAAACGCTTCTTGTGAAGGGACGCGCCGAGCCGGGGAATCGAGTTCATCAGGCCCGCCGTATAGGGCATCTTGGGATTGCGAAAGATTTCGTCCACGCCGGCCGTCTCAACCACTTGCGCGGCGTACATCACCACGACCCGGTCCGCCATCTCGGCCACGACGCCCAGATCGTGGGTGATGAAGATGATCGCCATGCCCAGCTTGTCTTGCAGGTCCTTCATCAGTTCCAGCATCTGCGCCTGGATCGTCACGTCCAGCGCCGTGGTCGGTTCGTCAGCGATCAGGATGCGCGGCTCGCAGGCCAAGGCCATGGCGATCATGGCCCGCTGGCGCATGCCGCCCGACATTTCGTGCGGATAGTTGTCGACCCGCCGCTTTGGCTCCGGAATGCCGACGAGATCCAGCATCTCGATCGCCCGCGCCCGTGCCTTGGACTTGCCGACCGACCGGTGCCGGATCACCATCTCGGCGATCTGCTGGCCGACTGTGTGCACGGGGTTGAGGCTCGTCATTGGCTCTTGGAAGATCATGCCGATATCACGGCCACGAATGTCCCGCATCTCGGCGTCACTGACGCGCGTGATCTCGCGCCCCATCAGTTTGATGCTGCCAGCGCTTACCCGTCCCACATCCTTTGGCAGCAGGCGCATGATTGACAGGCTGGTGACTGACTTGCCCGACCCGCTCTCGCCAACAATGGCAAGCGTCTCGCCGGCATAGACGTTGAAGCTAACCCCATCGACGGCGCGTACCGACTGTTTCAGGGACAGGTCGAACGTTGTCTGCAGGTCGCGGACCTCCAGAACCGGCGCCGCGGACCCCTGCCCGGTCATTGAAGGCACCGTCACGCCCCACCGCCGTGCAGCCGTGCTCGGCCATGCCGCAGCGCGCATCTATGCATCAAGACAGGCCCAGATCTTACACACAGTCGTCATTCCCATGTCCCAGCCCACGCCCAACCCACGCACCAGACCCGGCGAGGACGCTTCCACGCTTGACGTCTCCGGGGATCGCGTGATTGAGTTGTTCAACAGTCGACAATCTGGAATCTACCTTTGGAGAATGGAGAATTGGTTGTCAAGTAGTCCCCTGGCGACGGCGCGGCGCATTTCGGAAACGGTTGATGACTGACGCGAAATGCGGCGGTGATGCCTATCGCATCGGCGGTTGCCAATGCGTGGCCCCGGCGGCACGGGGTGTAGGGTTCGACTGATGTGGACATTTCTAGCCCGCCGCCTGATGCAAAGCGTCGTGGTTATCATCGGCGTTACGCTGATCAGCTTCATCTCGCTCCAGATCGGCGGCGATCCGACCTACCTTTTTGTGTCGGAGAGCGCCAGTACCGAGGAAATCGAGACTGTGCGTGCACGGCTTGGATTCGACCGCCCTTTGCACGTTCAGTATCTCAGCTACGTCTGGAACGTCCTGCATGGCGATTTCGGCGTCTCGCTGAGTTATGGGCAACCTGCCATGCAAATCGTGCTGGAGGCGATGCCCGCGACGATCGAACTGACGATCGTCTCCCTCGTTTTCGCGATCGGCCTGTCCATTCCGCTGGGCATCTATGCGGCGCTGCGCCGCGGCAAGCCCGCGGATGGCGGCATCATGACACTTGCCATGTTGGGCCAATCGATCCCCAATTTCTGGATGGGGATCATGATGATCATGTTCTTCGGGCTCTATTGGCGCTGGTTCCCGATCTCGGGACACGTCCCATTTCTCGAGCCGCTCTTCGAGGGTGATTTCGCGACCGCCTTCAGGAATCTGCCACAGTCACTCTACTACATGATCATGCCGGCGATCGCGATCGGGACCTACACGCTGGCACGAAACGCCAGGCTTGTCCGGTCATCGATGCTTGAGGTCTTGCAGCAGGACTATGTGCGCACCGCGCGGTCGAAAGGCATTTCCGAACGACGGGTCATCGTTAATCATGCCTTGAGAAACGCATGGCTTCCCGTGGTCACGATGATCGGGCTCGAGTTCGGCTTCGTGCTCGGCGGCGTGGTCGTGGTCGAGACCGTGTTCTCATACCCCGGCATCGGGCGGCTCGCATTCAACGCGATCAACCAGCGCGATATCCCGGTGGTTCAGGCTTCGGTCATTCTGATTGCGATGATCTTCATTTTTCTGAACCTCATCGTCGATTTGATCTATGCGCGGCTTGATCCGCGCGTGAAGTATTAGTGGAACGGGTCGGCCTATGACTGAAACCACGACCGACGCCCCTAACGTCGCTCGCGCGCAGAGCAATGGTGGACTGTCTCACCGCCGGAGGGAGTTTCGCCGCGCGATCCAGAGCATGATCGCAAGTCGCTGGGCCTTGTTGGGGATGCTGATCCTTGTCGTCGTGACCCTTGTCGCGATCTTCGGGCCTTGGCTCTCGCCGTTTGATCCGAACCGGCAAAATCTCATCATGCGCCTACTTCCGCCCGGATCACCCGGCCCAGGAGACCAGACCTATTGGCTGGGCTCGGACCAGCTTGGCCGGGATGTGCTGTCACGCCTGCTTTATGGTGCACGGGTTTCGCTCTTGGTCGGTTTCGCGGCAATCGCGGTTGGCGGGACGCTTGGGGTGATTGCCGGCCTCGTCTCGGGCTATTTCGGTGGCTGGGTCGACGATGTCTTCATGCGGCTCGGCGACATCCAGTTGGCGTTCCCGTTCATCTTGCTGGCCATCATGTTTCTTGTTGTGCTTGGGCCCGGGCTTGTGAACATGATCCTCGTTTTGGGCATCGGCCAATGGGTGACCTATGCGCGGATCGTGCGTGCCCAGACCCTGGCATTGCGGGAAAAGGAGTATGTCGAGGCGGCCCGCGCGACAGGCGACCGCACGCCTTCGATCCTGTTCCGCACCATCCTGCCCAACATTATGGCGCCGCTGACCGTGATCGCGTCGTTCAACGTGGCCAGCGTCATCCTGTCGGAGGCGGCATTGTCATTCCTGGGCCTGGGCGTTCCCCCCGACGTGCCGACCTGGGGCAGCATGCTGTCGGAAAGCCGGGATCACCTTTTGTCAAACAAGTGGTGGATGGCCGTATTTCCCGGTCTTGCCATCGTCTTCACGGTGCTGGCCTTCAACATCATTGGCGACTGGCTGCGCGATTTCCTGGACCCGCGGCTGAAGGAGAACCATTAAGCGTCTGGCGCTCAGCCCGTACCCAGAGGCGTCACGTAGCGGCCGCGTCCCGGCTCTCCGACCACTGCCCCGTCGGCGAAGACCGTGCGGCCGGCCAACAGCGTCCGGACCACTCTTCCACGGAAGCGGCGCCCTTCGTAGAGGTGCGCCACCTCTCGCGCATGGGTGTGCAGCGTTTCCTTCGACACGATCGTCTCGGCGTTCAAATCGACGATCGCGACATCGGCGGCGCTGCCGGGCAGCAGCGCGCCCTTCCATGGGTAGATCCCGTATCGCTTGGCCCCGTTGGCGCAGATCAGGTCGTGCGCCCGGCGCATGCTGACACGGCCGGCTGCGACCGCGTCCATCATCGACGGCAGCAGGATCTCGATGCCCGGCACGCCGGGCGGTGCGCCCGGGAAATTGCCCTCGGCCGCCTGCTTCTCGGCCTTGGCGAAGGGCGCGTGGTCGGTGGTGACATAGTTGATCACGCCGTCGGCGATGGCTTGCCACAAGGCATCCTGATCAGCCTGAAATCGGATCGGCGGGTTCACCTTGCCGTAGACGCCGGCGCGCGCGACATCCGCCTCCGTCGCAAACAGGTATTGCGGACACGATTCGGCAGTGAAGTCCGACGTGCCTTGCATGCCACGGATCACGGCGACGGTTTCGGCCGACGTCACATGGGCGATGTGCAGCTTCGCGCTGGCTTCCATGTTCATGGTCAGCAGCTTCGCCACGGCGACCGCCTCGCAGACCGCCGGGCGCGACAGGTTATGGGTCGCCGCATCGGCCGGGTCGAGCGACTTTGCCAAGGCGCCGAAGTGACGCAGCAACTCCGCGCTTTCAGCATGCGTTACGACAGGTCGGTCGGTGCCGGCAAGCAGTTGCAGCGCGCGCAGTTGGTCCGCCTCGTCGGGAAAAGCCAGCCCGTCGAATTCATCCGCCCGGCCCGGCGGGGACTCGGTGGTGAAGATCTTCCAGGCGATGCAGCCCAGATCGACCATGCGGTCGCGGCTAGCCTCGGTCAGGTCCCCCGGCGCGGCATAGAGCGCAAAATCAACGACGGCATGTTCGGCGAAATGATCGCGGCGGCGCTCCAGCTCCTCCGGCGTCGAACAGCAGGGTTTGGCGATTGGCATCTCGAAGATCGTGGTGACGCCGCCGGCGGCGGCGGCACGGGTCTCGCTCTCGACGGTGCCGCGTTCCGGATAGGACGGTGCGCGCACGTGGAAATGGATGTCGACGATTCCGGGACACACCACGTCGCCGGCCGCATCATGCGTCTCGGCAGCGTCAGGCGCCGTTCCGGGGGCATAGAGCCCCGCGACGCGGCCATCCTTGATGCCCAGATCGACCCGGGCCAGCCCGTCGGGCAGCAATACGTCGCCACCCGCAATCAGCGTGTCGAGCGTTGTCATTTCAGCCCCAGCTCCGTCAGTGCCTGCGCGACGCCGTCGAGGTTCGTGAGCTTCATGGAGGCGTAGTTTGGCGACAGCACGATGCCATGCCCGCCGGCACGGTAGGTCGCCATGACCGACCGGTAGGCGATGTCCGGCGTGCACACGGCCTGATCCGCCCGTACGCGCGGCGCATCGACGCCAATGCCCATATAGACCTTCGCCTCGCCATGAACGCCCCTTAGCGCGTCGGCGCATTGTCGATAGACGTAGGTGTCGGGGTCGAGCCCCTCCTGTATCACGCGGTCGATCGGCGCACCGCCGATGCCCAGCATCTGGTCCAGCACGGCCATAGCGGCGGCGGGGTCGAAATCGCGGAAGATGGTGTCCCGGAAGAAGCCGAATTCCTTGTGCCAGATCTCGCCGGCCTGGTGCTGGTAGGTGATCGGCTTCACCCAATCGGCATACATGGTCTGCTCATGCCACGGCCATTGGGCGCGGCGGAAGATGTTGAAATGGTTGCGATTCCAGACGTTCAGACCGAACGGAAGGGTCGGCTTCAGCCATTTCACAAGCCCGTAAAGCTCCCGGTCCAGGTCCTTGTTGCGTTCCAGCCAAAACCGTTCCCAGATCAGGACTTCGGGGTTCGCCATCAGCGTCCGCAGAAAGGTCAGAAAGGCCCCGTCGTCGAACTCGGTTCCGGCCCGCGCATCCTGCATGAACTCATACATCGCGATGCAGGCACGGCGGCAGGCCTCGACGTCGATGCCCCGGGCGATCGCTTCCGCCCGCGTCGGCTCGGAGAAATCGCCGGGCGCCTGGCCCTGCATCATCTGGTCGAGCGGCGAGTTGCGCTCGTTGCACCACATCAACCCGTCGATGTCGTAGTTTTTGACCTGGTCCTCGACGATGGCGTGCATCCAGTTGCGGTAGTCCGGGTTGGAGGTCGAGGGTTCGTCCTTTCGACGGCCGAAGCAGTCGACCTCCATACAGGTGGCCAGGTTCGGGACTTCCACTGCGCTGGCAGAGCCATGACCGGCATACTTGAAAAACGGCTCCATCAGCTCGGGATAGACTTGCATCCCGCGCTTCTTCGCCTCCGGGATGACGAGGTCGAGGATGTCGACCTTCGCCATCTCCTCGTCCTTGGCCCGGAAATCCTTGATCAGGGTCTTGGTATAAAAGCGCGGGTCGGGCTCGAAGTAGGCGCCGCCCTTCATCGTGAAGGGTTCCGGCACGCCATGGTCGGGCCAGCCATCCAGCTCGTGCGAAATGCTGCGCCCGGTCTTCAGGCCCAGCCAGGACACGGTGCCCAGCATCAGGACATTGACGCCGACGCGGTCCTTGAGCGTGTCGAGGACGACGTCGACTCCTTCGTCGATGAAGCTGATCGGGCTGACCTGGATGCCGACGAATTTATCGTTGGGATCGGGAGATGCAGCGCTCATGCCGCCGCTCCCGCGCGGTCCGCCATGAAGCGTTCGATCCGCCCCATGGCCTCTTCGATCAGGGGCAGAGGCTGCAGATAGGAGATGCGAATGAAATCGCTGTCCGGCTCCCCGAACATGTCGCCTGGAAAGACCATGACCCCGGTTTCGCGCAAGAGGGTTTCGCAGAACGCCTTGGCCTTCATGCCGCTGGCGGAGATGTTGGTGTAGATGTAGAAGGCGCCGCCTGGCGCGCCGTAGCTCAGGCCCGCCTTGGTCAACGCCTCCATCAGATAGGCGCGGCGTTCGCCATAGGCGTCGTACATCGCCTGCATATCGTCCTGCGGGCCGGTCAGTGCCGCCAGCGCGGCGTGCTGCGACACGGTGCAGGAATTGATGGAAAGCGTGTGCCGCGTCTCGGTGACCTTCTCCACGAAGTCCGCCGGTGCGGCCAGATAGCCGATCCGCCAGCCGGTCATGGCATAGGTCTTCGAAAACCCGTTCAGCGTAATCGTACGCTCCTTCATGCCCGGCAACGTCGCCAGCGACAGGTGCTCGTGCGGCGGATAGATCAGCTTGGCGTAGATCTCGTCGGCCACGATCAGCAGGTCGTGTTTCAGCGCCAGGTCGGCGATCTGCCGGATCACGTCCGGCGGGGTGACGGCGCCGGTCGGATTGTTGGGCGAGACCAGAACGAACACCCGCGTACGGTCTGTGATCCGCGACTCGATCTCGGCCACGTCCAGCGCGAAATCATCCTTCTGGTAGGTCGGCACCGGAATCGGCACCCCGCCGCACAGATGGACCGCCGTGTCGTAGGTCGTGAAGCGGGGCGACGTGATCAGCACCTCGTCCCCCGGCTCGCAGACGGCCAGCATGGTCAGCATGATGCTTTCCTGCACGCCGGCCGTGACGACGACCTCGTCGGCGGTGTAGTCGAGGCCGTAGTCGGCTTTCAGGTTGTCGGCGATGGCCTGGCGCAAGGGCGGCAGACCGGTCGGGCCGGTATAGTGGTGCTGGTTGGCGTCGATTGCCGCCTTGGCCGCCTCGACCACGTGGCCCGGCGTATGGAAATCCGGGTCGCCACGGCCGAGCGCGATCACATCGTCGCGCCCAGCCGCTATTCCCAGCATTTTGGTGCGAAACGACCCGTCCTCCTCGACAATGCGCGAGGCCGTGCGTTCGGCCAGGATCGAGCCCATCAGTGCATCCTCTTGCCGTCGATATAGGTCATCTCGACCCGTTCCAGCGCGCTCAAGTCTTGGTCGGGTTTGCCGTCGACCACGATCATGTCGGCGAGCTTGCCTGCCTCCAGCGTGCCCAGCTTGTCGCCGAGGAAGCTGGTGTTCGCCGCCCGTATGGTGATCGAGCGCAGCGCGTCCAGGTTGTCGGTACAGACGCCGATTTCGACCATGAAGCCCAGTTCGGGAACGATCCGGTCATGCTCGACGGCCGGGCTGCCCGCGTCGGTGCCGAAGACGATCGGCACACCGGCCTTCGCGGCCCGCACCAGCCCGTCAAAGCGGGACTTGTCGGCCACGGCGCGCTTGCGCTCGGCGATCTTCCATTCCGGAATGCCGAAGGCGCGGGCGATTTCCTCGTTGGCTTGGATGACCAGCGCGGAGAAGGTCGTCACCACCGGCAGCTTGCGGTCGAGCAGAAGCTGGATCGTCTCGTCCGTCATGGACCCGCCATGCTCGACACAGTCGATGCCGAATTCCGCCACCCGCTTGATGCAGTCATTGTAGGTCGCGTGCGCGGTGATCGGCAGGCGGTTGCGGTGGGATTCGTCGATGACGGCGTGGAGTTCCTCGTCGGTGAACTCCAGCGTGTCGTGGCAGGCCATGATCTTGATCAGATCCGCCCCGCCGCGCACCTGTTCGCGCACCGCCCGGCGCATTTCGTCCGCGCCGGAGGCCTCGCGGCAGACCCAATAGGTGTGGCCGCCCGTCTGGATGATCCCAGCACCCGCCACCAGCAGGCGCGGGCCGGGGAAGAAGCCCTGGGCGACGGCCTGTTTGGTGAACAGGTTGGCGTCATGAACGCCGAGGTCGCGGACCAGCGTGATGCCGGCGCGCAGCGACTTGATCATGTTCCCACACGCCTTGTAGGCGCGGATCTCCGGCGAATCGAACATCGATTGCTGGCTCAGCTCATGAATGCCGTCCCAGCTCAAATGGGCGTGGCTGTTCATCATGCCGGGCATCAGCGTCTTGCCGCCCGTGTCGATCACGTCGGCGCCGGCCGGGGGCGCGGCCAGGTCGGCCTTCTGTCCGACCGCGGCGATCTTGCCGTCCTTCAGATGGATGTAGCCATCCTCGATCACCTCGTCGCCGACGCAGGTCACGATGCGGCCATAGAAGACGCAGTCGACAGCGTCGGCCTGGAACATCGGCTTGGTGATCTTCTGATAGTGCCAGGCAGGCGGTTCGGGCATCGAAGGGCTCCTTCAGGGTTTCAAAGCGGGATGACACGGGCCTCGATGGGCGTGCCGGACTGAAAGCGGGAGGGGACGGTCACCCCCTCGTCGGTCACGATCATCGTGTTGATGACACGGTATCCGTCATGGCCGGGGCGATAAACGCCGGGCTCGTTGGAAAACACCATGCCCGGTAGGATCGGCGTGCGATCGCCGGGGGCGAGCCACGGCGCCTCGTGCCCTTGCAGGCCCATGCCGTGACCGATGCGGTGGCGGATCGCTTCTCCAAGGCCAGCCCCTCGCAACGCGTCGAGGGCGGCGGCATTGGCCTCTTCGCAGGTGCGACCGGCCGCGCAGGCTGCCACGGCGGCATCGTTGCAGGCAGCCATCGCCTCCATCACACGCGCCTGGTCAGCAGACATCTCGCCGACGATCAGGGTCACGCCGCTTTCGGCGTGATAGCCGCCAAGGCTGGCCCCGATCCCCGCGATCAGCGTCTCGCCAGGCTGCGGCTTGCGGTCGAGCACCGCGCCATGGGGCAGGGCCGCGCGCGGCCCGGAATGCACGGTCGCGGTGATCCCCATCGGTGTCCCGGCGAAGGTTGACCCGTGCGCCGCGAACAGCGCCTTGCGCGCGTGGGCCATGCCGTCGGCCAACAGGTCGGCCTCGGTGCCGCCCTGGGCAATGATGTCGGCGGCGGAACCGTACAGCCGCTGCAGGAAGCAATCCGCGAAGCCGGCCGCAGCCTCGGTCAGCGCGACCTCTTCCGGTTCCTTGATGATGCGCGCGGCCAGCGCATGGTCGGTGAGGTCGAGACGGGTGAGACGGTCGCGGGCGGCGTCCAACAGTGCAGCGTCCAGAAAGTCGATGGCGATGGATTTTCGCCCGATCTGGTCGAGCATCCACAGCTCGGCCGGGATCTCGCCGGGGAATTCCTCATAGAAGCGCAGATCGGCGATACCGGTTCCCTCGGCATTCTCCCGCTCCAGGCCCGGCAGCAGCAGAGTCGGCTCGCCCGACACGGGCACCCAGACACCCATGGGCCGTTCGTTTGGCGTCAGGAACAGCCCGGTTGCGTAGGCGAGATTTGGGCCAAGCAGAAGCAGCATTCCGTCCAGCCCGGCCGCCTCGGCGCGGGCCTTCAGCCGGTCCCTGGCGCGGACGTGGAACGAAGGCGGTAGGGGATGGAGCTTGTTCGTCATAGCGTGGCACCGGTGTAAGGGCCGAGCGGCTCCAGCGTCGCCTTTAGCCCCAGTTCGCGGCCCAAGGCCTGAAGGTCGGCCAGCACCGCATCGTCCAGCGGCACGCCCGACGCTGACTTCGCCTCGACGCGGCGGGCTTCCTGTTCACCCGGCACCAGGATCTCGTCGAACCCGGGCCTGAGCGCGCGGGATTTGCACATCTCGACGAATTCGCCCATGCGCGCGGCATAGTCGGCCGGATCCATGAACCACGAGATGTCGATCGCCTGCAGGTAATGCGACACGTCCAGCTTCTTCGGATCGGCATAGGGTGTGAGGCCGAAGCCGCCGCCGGACAGTACCCCCGTCATCGCTTCGGTCATGAAGGCAAGGCCATAACCCTTATGCCCGCCGATGCCCAGCAGCGCGCCGGCCATGGCGGCGGCGGGATCGTCGGTCTCTTCGCCGTCCGGCGTCAGCGCCCAGTCGAGCGGCATCTTGCGGCCTTCGCGCTCGTACCACTTCATCATGCCCTTGCCGGCAGTGGTCAGCGCGATGTCGAGCACCACGGGAAAGCCTTTGTCCGACGGCGCGGCGATGGCCCAGGGGTTGGTGCCGGTCGCGCCCTCGCGCCCGCCCCAGGGCGCCATTTCGGGGCCGGCATTGGTGTAGGCGATGCCGATGCAGCCATGGTCCAGCGCCCGGCAGGCATGCACCGCGCTGGACCCGTAATGGGTCGAATTGCGCACGATGACGGTGCCGATGCCGTTTTCCTTGGCCTTGGCGATGGCGACATCCATGGCCTTCGACGCCGCGACCGTGCCGATGCCGTTATGGGCGTCGACCAGCGCCAGGGACGGGCCTTCCTTCACGATGGACCAGTCGGCGCGCGGGTCGACCTCGCCCTTGCCGATCCGGTGCTGATAGCGGCGCAGCCGCAAAACGCCTTGCCCCTGTCCGGGATGAAAGCGCAGCTCGGAAAAGATCAACGCGTCGGCAAAGATGCCCGCATCGTCCGGCGTCAGACCAAGCGCCTCGAAGCCCTCGGCGACGAAGTGCCGAAGCTGGTCGCGCGCGACATTGGTCATCGCGATGTTGGTCACGGGCGCAAACCCAAGAGATCGGCAATGTTGGTGCCCGGCGCGTCATAGCACCCAAGCTGTCCGGCGGGTGCGGTCATGACCATGGTGCAGCCCGGGCCATAACCCGCGCGCGGCCCGTCGGTCTGGCCGACAATGCCGATGCTCATGGCGCCACGCAGATAGCCGTGATTGTAGCGGCTGTCGGTGTCCTGGAAAGCCACGACGTCGCCGAGGCGCAAGGCTTCCAGCCCATTGGCCGCCAGTTCGGCACGATCCGTGGACTGGATGTGCAGCGACCCGCCCTCGGATGTCAGCCCGGCCCCGGCCCCGACGAAATGGGGCGGCACGACGGCGACCACGCCCATCTGAAGCACGCCGTCGCTTAGGCGCTTGGGCAGCTTGTCGAACAGGCTGGGCGCCAGCGACTTGAACGAGACATCCGGGCACTCGGGCACGGCCAGCCCGACGCCTTCGGAGCGCACTAGGATGCGGTCGTCGACCGCGATCTTGCGCCGGATCTCTTCGTCGAAATGCACGATCACCTGGTCGGAAAACCGGCCGGACTTGCCGGTCACCACCCCCTTGGCCCCCTGCGCCGCACAGCTGACGACCAGGGCGTCGTTACCCACGCAGGCAAAGACGTTGAGACCGCGATTCTTGTTGGCGTCGGGATGGGCGATGCTGACGCCCGGATGGACGCAGTCGCCCGACCAACCATAGGCGCTGTCGCCGACAGAGACGTTGTAAACAATCCCGCCGAAGGTCGGCCACAGGAAGGCCTTGCCGTCGGCGTCCAGCCGGTAGGGCTCCGCCGGCAGGCCCGATAGGACCGGGTTTGTGACCTGCCCGGCGACCGATACGCTGACGATGTCGGCTGCGTTAGTTTGAACGGTCATGGGTCAGGCTCCGAGGTCTAGCAAGGTGGCGATGTTGCCGGCGGGATCGATCGTGAAGTCGATCTCTCCGTCCCGCGCTGTCATCAGCGTCAGAATGCCGGGGCCGTGCCCGGTCATGATGCTGTCGCCATGGATGCAGAGGCAGATCGACACCGCCCCCTCGCGATAGGAACGGCCCCAATGATGATCGGCATGGCGGATGGCGATGAGGTCGCCGAGGCGCATCTGGTCGATGCCAAGCTCCGCCATCAGCGCGCGGTCGCCGGACATCAGATCCTGATCGACATATTCGGAGTTCAGCTCGGCACCCGAGCCCATGATCCGGACGGGCAGTTCCATCGCGACGTTAACGTGCAGCCGGCCCGCCGCCTCCGTGATGCCCATCGCGTGAAACAGGCGCGGGCTCATCTTCTTCAGCGCGACGCCGGGATAGTCCTCAAGCCGCAGCCCCTGTCCCTTGGTCATGACCTGGACGCGGTCACCCGGGGCGATCAAGTCATGGGCGTCGTCGTCGAACTGCACCAGAATGCGGGCAT
>JBCBSH010000093.1:0-16080 GCA_039819285.1 Pseudomonadota bacterium | reverse complement strand
TGCAGACCGCCGCCGCGATTCAGGGGGCCGGCGTGGTCGACTATCCGGTGGGCGGCACCTTCCGTACGGGCTGGAACTGACGCCAAACCAGCTTATCACGATCGACGGCGACATCATGGCCATCGCCATGATGGTTAACACCCAGCATCTGATGTACCGCCAGGACATCTTCGACGAGTTGGGCCTCGAGGTGCCGACGACCTACGACGAGATGCTGCAGACCGCCGCCGCGATTCAGGGGGCCGGCGTGGTCGACTATCCGGTGGGCGGCACCTTCCGTACGGGCTGGAACCTCGCCGAAGAGTTTGTGAACATGTATCTCGGCTTCGGCGGCACGCTGTTCAACGACGACAAGACCCCGTCAATCAACAATGAAAACGGCGTGGCTGCGTTGGAAATGATGCAGGCACTGACCGAATACATGGACCCGGAGTATCTGGGTTCGGATTCGACCTACGTGCAGCAGCAGTTCCAGCAGGGCGACATTGCAATGGCGGTTCTGTGGGCCTCGCGCGCCGGCGCCATGGATGACCCGGCCGAGTCACAGGTGGTCGAGATGGTAACCATGGCGGCCGCGCCATCGGCCGTTGAAGGCGGCCCGCCCGCATCGACGGTTTGGTGGGATGGCATTGTTATCGCCGAGAACATCTCCGACGAAGAGGCGGCCGCTGCTTTCCAGGTCGCCATGGAGGGCATGGACGCGGAGATGGTGCAGGCCAACAACGATGCGGCAATCTGGCTGATCGACGGGTACGAGCCCAACCGCCTTTCGGAAGGCGCGATCGCCAATCTTATGGGCGGCACACCGCCCTATCCGGCATCGACCGAGATGGGCCTGATGCACACCGCCCTTGGCGACAACCTGTCGGACTTTCTGATCGGCGCGGAATCGGCCGAGCAGGCGCTTGCGGACGCCGAAGAGGCCTATCTGACCGCAGCCCGCGAGAGCGGCCTGGTTCAGTAACCGAGCGAAACGGACCCTCCCCAGCGTCGCTCTGACGCTGGGGTCGGCCCCAAGCGGCGAGGTCGGCTCATGAGAAGAAGCACCTTTTTTGCCTTTGTCGCGCCATCCGTGGTGTTGATGTTGGTTTTCATGGCGGCGCCGCTGGTCATTGTTCTGGTTCAGAGCTTCTACCTCACGCAAAACGTCTTCGAAGAAGTCACCGTTGAATCCTGCACGCCGGGCTTTCCGAACCCGGTCTGTACGGAGGAGATTCAGAGCCGCCGGGTCCTCGACGATAATGGCACCCCGGTCACCGAGACATCGTTCGTCGGCTGGGAAACCTACCGCATTCTGCTGCAGCCCGAAGCCGTCGCCGAGGCGTTTTCGGTCGGCGGCGGCGGCGTGTCGGCCCTGCTTGATATCGATTTCTACAAGGCCGCGCGCTTTACCATCACCTTCACGCTGATCACGCTGCCGTTTGTCATTGGCGTCGGTCTCTTGATCGCGCTTGCGGTCAACAATGCCATTCGCAGCTTGCGCGGTCCCGTGATCTTTGTCTCGCTGCTGCCCTTCATCATCACGCCCGTCATCGGGGCGCTTTCGATCCGATGGCTGTTCGTCGGCGACGGCATCCTGACGGCAGCGCTGGAGGGCATTCTCAACGAGGACATTGCCGTCTTCGCCCATGGCTGGGCCTTTGAGATTCTGATGATGTTCTACCGCGTGTGGCATGTGGCGCCGTTTGCCTTCGTCATCTTCTATGCCGGTCTGCAAACGGTGAACCAGGACACGCTTGAATCGGCGATCGTCGACGGGGCGTCGCGGTTCGAACGGTTGCGCTACGTGATCATCCCTCATTTGATGCCGCTGATCATCTTCATCGCGCTGATCCATTTGATGGACGCTTACCGGGCGTTCGATGAGGTCATCGGCTTCCGCTCAGAGGCCCACCGCATCACCCTGCAATGGCTGACGTTCAATTTCCTGACGCCAGACGATAGCGGCAACCGGGCGATTTCGCGCGCGTCTGCCGCGTCGATGTTGACCATGCTGGGTATCGTTATCCTGCTGATACCGCTGCTGCGGCGCACCTGGCGCGATCATCGCGGAAGCTAAGGCGAGGCTGACCCATGTCCCAACCGCAAGCCGAAGCCCTACGCCAACCCCTCAGCCTCAGGCTGACCAGCGGCGTGTTTCTGGTAATCTGGATGTTGATCGCGGCGTTCCCGCTGTTCTGGATCACCGTGATGTCGTTCAAGCTGCCGGTGGACTCGTTCGCGGCAAATCCGCTGTCGGTGATTTTCGGCCCCGATACACGGGCGGAGGTCGGTGGCCTGTCGCCGCTCGACATCGTGCTGGGCATCGTCGGCATCTACTTCGCCATTCGGTTTGCCAGGCACCTCGCCGCCCTCGCCCGAATGGTAAGCGTTGCCGGCCAAGCCTGGCTTGGCTGGATCGTCGCGGTCCTGATCTACACGATCGCGGTCTTGATCTTCTTTGTCGGCATCATCCCGGCGGTCTCCGCCGGTTTGCGCGATGCGCTTGGCGGCGGATTTCTACTCGATCCAATTCTTGGCGCAACACTGACCCACTATTATTCGGTCTGGGTCGACAACACGTTCTATCACCAGTTCATCAACTCGCTGATCGTCACGGCGGGGGTAGTCTTGATATCGCTGACGGTCGGCACGCTGGCGGCGTACGCGATCGCGCGCACCGGCTCCTCGATTGCCTTCTGGCTGCTGATCGCCGCGTTGATCTTCAGGGCACTGCCCCACTCCGTCCTGGTCGCCGGCTATCTGCCGCCCTTCGTGAACTCCCGCGAAATCCTGATGCCCTTATGGGAATCAGGCACGGTTGGCTGGTTCTTCCAACTGTTCGGAGACGAACCGCCGACGCTCTATGGCCGACATTGGGCCGTGATCATCGTCCTGGTCTCGATCAACCAGCCCTTCACGATCTGGATGCTGCGCTCGTTCTTCATGAGCATTCCGGCCGAACTGGACGAGGCGGCGCGGGTCGATGGCTGCTCGCACTTTCAGGCCTTCCGGCGGGTCATCATCCCGGTCATGTGGCCCGGCGTGATCACCACTGGCCTGTTCTCGTTCCTATTGGCCTACAACGACTATCTGGTGACGTCGCTGCTGCTGGACGCCCAATCGCAGACGATGGTCCCCGCCATCAGCGGCTACTTCAACCGAGAGACGACCACCACCGACCAGGTCGAGGCCGTCGCTGCGGCGGTGTCGATTATCGCGCCCCTGTTCATTCTGATCATGGTGTTCCAACGCCAGATTGTCTCTGGCCTGACCGCCGGTGCGGTTAAGGGCTGACCGTTGTTAGGAAAGTTATGGAATGAAGGGTTCCCGACCCGAGCAGGCACCGCTAACGCGCGACAACGATCTCAGCAAAACCGAGGAGACGCGCTCCGTTATCGAAGGGATGGTTGATGGCCTCAACGACCATGAGATCGACGGCATTGGCGCCTTTTTCAGCGATGACTTCCGCTGGATCGGCAATGCCGGCTGTGGCTTCAAGCACGGGCTGAAGCAGTTCCAGGACAACTGGCAGCGGCCGTTTCAGGCGGCGTTCAAGGACAAGGTCTGCGTCGACGAGGCGCGGTTGGCCGAGGGGGAATGGATGGCCGCCTTCGGCCGGCAGGAGGCGACCCATGCCGGCGAGTTCATGGGCATCGCGCCGACCGGCAAGCGGGTCGAGATCCGCTACATGGATTTCTGGAAAGTTAAGGACGGCAAGATCGTCGACAATTGGGTCATGGTCGATTTCCCCCACGTCATGCGCCAGCTCGGCGTCGACCCGTTCAATGGCCATGGCTGGGAGAAGTTCGATGACGCGGATGGGTGATCTGAAATGAAGGGGTTCGATCCGAAGTTCCGTGACCCGCCCGATTACATACTCGGCATCACCAAGGAGATCTGGGAAGACCGCAACATCCAGGCGATCGCGAAATACTACGCCAAGGATGGGCCGGTCCGGTCCCCCGCCTCCCTGGTAGTCGGCAATAGTAACGTTATCGCCGCGACAATGGCGACCCTGGCCGAGTTCCCCGACCGGAAACTGCTGGGTGAGGACGTGATCTGGTCGGGCGACGAGGATGCCGGCTTCCTGTCGTCCCATCGCATCCTCTCGACTGCGACCCATCTCGGCGACGGCGCCTACGGGCGGGCCACGGGCAAGACGCTGCGCTATCGCATCATCGCGGACTGCGCCTGCCGCGACAATCAGGTCTACGACGAATGGCTGATCCGTGATCAGGGCGCAATCGTGCGGCAAATGGGGATCGATCCCAAACACTACGCGGCGGACCGGATCGCCGAGGAAGGCGGCCCCGAAAAGGCGGCCCCAGCCTTCACGCCGGCGATGGATGTGGCGGGCGGCTACTGGGGCCATGGCAACGATAGTCAGCATGGCCGGGCTTATGCCGACATCCTGACGGCCATCATGGACGCCGACCTGGCGATTATCGAACGGTCCTACGATCGCGCCTGCCAGTTGGAACATCCGGGCGGCGTCACCGGTCACGGACGCGAGGCTGCCGACCGCTTTTGGCTCGGTCTGCGTTCCGCCTTTCCATCCGCGACGTTCGAAATCCACCACCGGATCGGACGCGACGACGCGGACATGCCGCCCCGCGCGGCCCTACGCTGGTCACTGCACGGCCGGCATGATGGCTGGGGCAGCTTCGGCCCACCGACCGGGGCGGACGTCTACGTGATGGGCCTTTCACACGCTGAGTTCGGCCCCTGGGGGCTGCGCCGCGAATGGGTGCTGTTCGACGAAACCGCGATCTGGAAACAGATCCTCATGCAAACGGGCTGACGACCATGAACGCGCATGAGACGGCCCCAAGGATAGTCCGCTTCGGCGATCTGAAACCTTGCAAGACCGCGTTCATCGACGCGCACACCCCGGGCTCTGATCAGAAGGAGAACTTCACGATCATCGGCGGCGGGGTTTCGGAAAGCGCGGACCAGCATGTCCATATCGAGGAAACGCCAGGCTTCAACATCGGCGCAGCCGGTCAGCCGCCGAAATGCAAGAACTCCATGCACTCGCACCGCACGGCGGAGGTATTCTTCGTGCAAAGCGGCCGCTGGCGCTTCTTCTGGGGACAGCATGGCACTGCCGGCGAGGTGGTGCTGGAGGAAGGCGACATCTTCGACATCCCGACAGGCATCTTTCGTGGTTTCGAGAATATCGGCACGGACTATGGGATGATCATGTCGATCCTGGGCGGCGACGATGCCGGCGGTGGCGTGATCTGGGCGCCCCATGTGCTGGAGGCGGCAAAGGCGCACGGCCTGATCCTGGCCGAGACCGGCGCTCTCTACGATACGGCCAAGGGCGAGCGGCTGCCGGACGGGGTGGGCCCCATGATCCCGCTGACGGACGCGGAGCTTAAGGCCTTTCCCGAGACGCCAGCCTCAGAGGTCGTGCCCCAGTTCGTGAGGCGCTTCTGGGACATGAAGGCATTGTCGACCGATGGCCCCGCGACCGTCATCGGACCCGGCAACGACGCCATGATCAGGGACCGTACGGGCTTCGAAGTCGCGTTCGTACAGAACGGCGAGGACGACCCATACATGACCGACAGAAACGAGATCTTGATGGTGCATCGTGGCCATTGGCGTTTGGCGTGGGACAGCGGGGAGGTGACGTTGGCGCCGGGTGACATCTGCATGGTTCCGCCTGAACTTCAACGGTCTCTGGCACCGAACCGCAGCGGTGAGACCGCGCTGTTTCGGGTACGCGACACCGACGACGCGCCCGGGCCGACAAGGACATAGGCCGGACCATGGGACGGATCGCAACCACGCATGTCGGGTCGCTGCCGCGCAGCCAGCGCGTCGTCGATTTCATCTTCGCCCGCGAACGCGGCGAGCCGTACGATCAAGACGCCTTCGATGCCTGCATGCGCGAGGAATGCGCGCGGACCGTCGCGCGCCAGGCCGACGCGGGTATCGATATCGTGTCCGACGGTGAAACGTCGAAGATTTCGTACGCGACCTATGTCAAGGACCGCTATTCCGGCTTCGCCGGCGACAGCCCGCGCAATGCGCCGGCTGACCTGAAACTATTCCCTGGCTTCTTGAAACGCCTCGCCGAGAGCGGCGGCACACCCCAGTACGCGCGGCCGCAATGTGTCGGGCCGGTAGCGCCCAAGGATGAAGATGGACTGCAGTCCGACATCGCAAACCTGAAGGCTGCGATCGAAGCGGCCGGCAAATCGCGCGGGTTCATGAACGCCGCATCGCCGGGCGTGATCTCACTGTTCCTCCAAAACGCCTATTACCCGGACCGGGACGCCTACTTGGAGGCGCTGGGCGAGGCGATGAAGGGCGAATACGAGGCCATCGTCGCGGCCGGGCTGGACCTTCAGGTCGACTGCCCGGACCTGGCCCTGTCCCGCCACATGCTGTTCGCCGACCTCGACGACAGCGACTTCGTCGCGATCGCCGAACGGCATGTCGAGGTCTTGAACGGCGCGCTGGCCAAAATCCCGCCGGAACGGGTGCGCGTCCACATCTGCTGGGGCAACTATGAAGGGCCGCATGTCTGCGACATCGACCTCGACAAGGTGTTTACGACCCTGATGAAGGTTCGTGCCGGCCATGTCCTGTTCGAAACCTCGAACCCGCGACACGCCCACGAATGGACGGTCTTCAGGGATCGCCGCGGCGACATCCCGGACGACAAGATCCTGGTGCCCGGCGTCGTCGACACGACCACCAACTTTGTCGAACACCCAGAGCTGGTGGCGGAGAGGATCGGGCGCTTCGTCGACATCGTCGGGGCGGACCGGGTCATCGCCGGCTCGGACTGCGGTTTCGGCACCTTCGCCGGCTTCGGCGCCATCGACCCCGACATCGCCTACGCCAAGCTAAAGACCTTGGCGGAGGGGGCCGCTCTCGCCAGCGCCCGGCTCTAGCTTTCGGTTCCAGAAAGGTCCGTCAGCGACCCAACGAACGGGCCCATCAAGCCGTATCCCGGTCAGACATGGCAAGGGCCGAGCGGACGGCCTGGATGATGTCCAGGCGCGATTGGCCGTTGTCGTAGTCGCTACGATTTGCCTGTCGGGCTCGGCCACGCCACCGCATCGACCTGCCGACGACGTGGCGGACCTGGGCCTCCGTCAAGGTCGGATTTGCGGCAAGTACCAAGGCACAGGCGCCGGACACCGTGGGCAGGCTGGCGCCGCTATCCGCCACTGCTTCGAAGCCATGATCGACCCTGGTGTCGCAGGCTGCCGCAAGCGTATCGGGCAGGGTCTGTGGAAAGCCAGTGGTGTCCGCAGGGCTGTCAGACGCCACCACAATCACGCATCCCAGCCCGCCCCGGCCGGTGGTTCGGGCGCGTTCGAATTCCTCGGTGATGTCGTTCGATGGCGGGCCGCCGCCCCAGCGGTTGATCAGGATGTCGGCCCCGGCGCAGCGGGCCCAATTGATGCTGCGTGCAATCGTTGCATTGGCCGTTTTCCAATATCCCCCAGGAAGACCAGAGGGACCGAAACGAACGGCAAATGGTGGCACGTCCATATCGGTTTTTGCCGTCGGCCTCTCATTCGTGGCCATGATCGCGGCCAACTCTTCCGCTGCCCACTGCTCATCCGACGAAGAAGGAACCAGCCGCTCAGGCGCTTCGACATCTATGCCGACCGTGACGAAGTCCGGCTCGGCGAAGCGAACCAGGGGATCGCCCTCCAGGGTTGCCACAACATCGAAGACATCCTGGCCGCGGCCGACAGTGCAGACGATCTTGTCGTCGCGCACCTCGATCACGTGAAGACCGTATCTTTCGGACACCGCTTGTCGGCTGCCCGTGTCGACCAGACCGATGATTGCCCTGTCGATGGCGAAGGACCGGTGACGACCGGTCCGAAACACCGGCATGGCCAGCAGAACGTCTGGGTTCGCGCGAAGTTCGGCGATCGTCTCTTCGGTCGCACGCGCATCCGGTGCGGTTGGCTGCTGCTGCAACAGCGGCGTGGGCACTAACGCGACGTCCTCGTCTGGAAGTTCCAGACCGACCGCGCCAGTTCCCCCAAACCATGATCGGGCGGCCCGTACCCTGGCACAATCGGCACGACCGCTGCGAAATCGAACAAGAATGGATTCAGGGTCCAGGCACAGCTTTATCGCCTCGCCCTGCATCGAGTAAGAATAAGACATGATTTTGTGAATCCCAAGAGCATAGAATAGCTTTCTTCAAAGAACCGACTTTCCAAACACTGATAGAATAAAAATAGAATTACTGGAGTACAATACTGGCTTCTTAACCTCAGGCCGCGATATGCCTGCAACATTGATTTGGCGATGGCATCTCTGGATTTCTAGTCTCGTGCGAACCGATGATCGTCAAAATTGGGTCAACGGCGCGCTCGCTGCGGGAATCCGCCTAAACCTTCGCAAGAAGCCCTGTTCTACTCGTCACCCATGCGCAGCGCGGCGATGAAGGCAGACTGCGGGATCTCCACCTGGCCGAACTGGCGCATGCGCTTTTTGCCCTCCTTCTGCTTTTCCAACAGCTTGCGCTTGCGCGACACGTCGCCGCCATAGCATTTGGCGGTGACATCCTTGCGCAGGGCCGACACGGTTTCGCGTGCGATCACCTTGCCGCCGATGGCCGCCTGGATCGCGACCTTGAACAGTTGGCGCGGGATCAGATCCTTCAGGCGCTCGCAAAGGGCGCGGCCGCGCCGTTCGGCCTGGGCGCGATGAACCATGATCGACAGCGCGTCGACCGGTTCGGCGTTAACCAGGATCGACATCTTCACCAGGTCGCCCTCGCGGTAGCCATCCATCTGATAGTCAAAGCTGGCGTAGCCGCGGCTGATGGACTTCAGCCGGTCGTAGAAGTCAAAGACCACCTCGTTCAGCGGCAAGCGATAGACCAACATCGCCCGGTTGCCGGCGTAGGTCAGCTCGACCTGCTCGCCTCGCCGCTCCGTGCAGAGCTGCAGCACGCCGCCCAGATGTTCGTCTGGCAGCAGGATCGTCGCCTTGATCCAGGGCTCGGCGATTGAGGCGATTTTTACCACGTCCGGCATGTCCGCCGGGTTGTGCAGTTCGCGCACCTCGCCGTCGGTCATCGTCAGTCGGTAGACGACTGACGGCGCGGTCGTGATCAGGTCAAGGTCGAACTCGCGCTCCAGCCGCTCCTGGATGATCTCCAGATGCAGCAGGCCCAGAAAGCCGCAGCGGAAGCCGAAGCCCAGCGCGGCGGAGGTCTCCGCCTCATAGTGGAAACTGGCATCGTTCAGGGCCAGCTTGCCCAAACTCTCGCGGAGCTTTTCGAAGTCGGCCGCGTCGACCGGGAACAGGCCGCACCAGACGACCGGCACCGACGGTTTGAAACCGGGCAACGGTTCGGCGGTCGGCCGGCGATCCTCGGTGATCGTATCGCCGACCTTGGTTTCGGAGATATCCTTGATCGAGGCGGTGATGAAGCCGATCTCGCCCGGCCCCAGCCGCTCGATCAGCACGCCCTTCGGCGTCATGAAGCCGACCCGGTCGACCAGATGGGCGCCGCCCGTGCCCATGAAGCGCAGCTTCTGCCCGACGCGGATCTCGCCTTCCATGACCCGGACCAGCACGACGACACCGAGATAGGGATCGTACCAGCTATCGACCAACAGCGCCTTCAAGGGTGCGTCGGCGGGTCCGGCCTCCGGCGGCGGCAGCCTGGTGACGATCGCCTCCAGCACATCGTCGATGCCCAGCCCCGTCTTCGCCGAAATCTCGATCGCGTCGCTGGCGTCCAACCCGATCACGTCCTCGATCTGTTGGCGAATGCGCTCCGGTTCGGCGGCGGGCAGGTCGATCTTGTTTAAGACCGGCACGATTTCGTGGTCCGCCTCCACCGCCTGATAGACGTTGGCCAGCGTCTGGGCCTCGACACCCTGGCTGGCATCGACCACCAAGAGCGAGCCCTCGCACGCCGCAAGCGATCGACTGACCTCATAGGAGAAATCGACATGGCCCGGCGTGTCCATCAGGTTCAACTGATAGGACTGGCCATCCTTGGCCCGATAGGCCAGACGCACCGTTTGGGCCTTGATGGTGATGCCGCGCTCGCGCTCGATATCCATGCTGTCGAGCACTTGGCTCTTCATCTCGCGCGCTTCCAGGCCGCCGCAATGCTGGATCAGCCGGTCGGCCAGGGTCGATTTGCCATGGTCGATATGGGCGATGATGGAAAAGTTGCGGATGCGCTCTGGCGCGATCGCGGTGGTATCGATGCTCATCGTTGGCTCAAAGGGTCCTGCCATAAGCGATGCGGCGCCAAGATGGGCGCCGCGTCGGATCGCCAGGAACATAGGCGGGCCGGTGCCGGCCCGCAACGGCCTACGGCATCAGCCGGACTTGCGACGTTTCAGGCCGAGTACCGTCTCACGGTGCAGAATGTAGAGCCCGCTTGCGATCACCAGCCCGCCGCCGATCAGGATCCATTCATCCGGTAGATCCTGCCACAACAACCAGCCGATCAGCGTGCCCCAAATCATCTGGCTGTACTGAAAGGGCGCCACCACGGCGGCCGGCGCGCGCCGCACCGCCTGCACCATCAAGAGCGAGGCCAGCCCGCCCAGCGTGCCGCCGATGGCAGACAGCGACAAATCGGCCAGGGTCGGCGGCACGAAGTCGAAGGCGGTCAACAGGCCGAACCACAGGGCGAGTGGCACCATCTGCGAAACGCTGAACGACGCCACCGGCTCCTTGGCACCGTAGCGCCGGACCAGAATGACGGAGAGCGCGAACGCCGTCATCCCAATCAACGCCGCCAGGGTCCCCACGCTCACGAACCCGTCCGTGGGGCGCAGCATGATGATGACGCCGATGAAGCCGGCCAGCACTGCGCTCCAACGCCGCCAGCCAACGCGTTCGCCAAGCAGAGGCACCGACAGCGCCGTGATCAGGATGGGTGCTGCGAAAAAGATCGCGTAGACATCCGTCATCGGCAGCAGCGAGAAGGCATAGATGCCGCCATAAGCGCCAATGATCGAAATGCCGCCCCGTGCAACATGCAGCCAGGGCCGGCGCGTGGCGATGGCGTGCCGGCCGCCATGGGTCACGATGAAGACGGCGATCGGTCCCAGCGCGAAAAGCGCGTTGAAGAAGATGATCTGGTGCAGCGGATAGCCGGCGCTGAGCCATTTCAGCGTCGCGTCCATCAAGGTGGCACAGAAGAAGGTCAGCGCGGCAAAGCCGATGCCGACAACGATGTCGGGGCCGCCCCGCGCGCCGGCGGGCAACGCCGCCATTGCGTTGTTGCGTAGTGAGACGGCCACGGCCGTAACGTCCAATCGAGTTGAGTATGGTGGGACCGCCAGATCCCGATGGCGGGAAGTCTAAGCCCGCTTCGCCGCCACAGGCCCATCGTGCTTTTGCACGGGTGCATTGCAAATCGCGCGCGGGGCCTGCCGCCCAAACCGTCACATTTGCGGCCGATGCTGTCTGGCTAGGCTTCTGGCGCGCGTCGTCTCACCAGGGCACCGGTCGACCGTCGCGAAAGAACCCGCCGGTCGGGCCATCGTTGGGCAACGTCGCGGCCCAGACAATGCTCTTCGCACCAACGGCGACCGGCCGGCCGCCCCCGCCGCCCATATCAGTCGCCGTCCAGCCGGGGCAAATTGCATTGACCAGAAAACCCTCGGACCGCAGTTCGGTCGCCATGGTTCTGGTTAGCGCGTTCAGCCCGGCCTTTGTCACATGATAGGCGGGTGTGCCTGCCCCCATGGAAGCAAGCGAGCCACTTTCGCTCGAAACGTTCACGACACGCGGCGCGCTTGACATGCGCAAGCTGGGCAGAAGCGCGTTGGTCAGACGCCACGGGCCCATCAGGTTCGTGCGCCAGGCCTCGTCGACTGTGGCAAAGTCGGCCGTGATCGCGCGTTGCCAGGTGTCGTAGTGGACAGCGGCATTATTAATCAGCGCGTCCAGCCTCGGCTGGTCACGCGCCACCATCGCGGCCGCCGCGACAATCGACTCTGCGTCGGCGACGTCCAAGGGCAGCGCGACAGCGTCTATGCCGTCTGCCAGCAGGCGGCCGGCGGTCTGCTCCCCCTTTGCAGGGTCACGGACGCCGAGCAGGACGCGAAACCCGCTCGCACCGAGCTGCCGCGCCACCTCCAGCCCGAGGCCGCGGTTGGCGCCCGTGATCAAGGCGATCTTCGCAGGCTCGGTCATCTTCGGCACTCCGTTCGCATCGCGTCGCCTAGTCGGCATCGGGCGCGTCGTCGGCGCTGACACTCACGCCTGCGCTTCGGGAGATGATCTGCGGGGCATAGCCCGCCGGCTTGTCGCCCACCGTGGTGCCGCCATTCAGCATGCCCTGCATATCCGGCGCGAAGAAGGAATAGGGGAACCGCTTTGGCGTGGCACTGACGGCATCGAGGCGCTCCAGCAGGTCGCCAGGGATGTCAAAATCCAAAGCCAGCAGATTATCCTGCAATTGGTGCAGCTTCGTCGCGCCGATCAGCACCGACGAAATACCGGGCCGATTGGCGACCCAGTTGACCGCGACCTGGGCCATCGACCGCCCCAGCTCATTCGCGACCTTTTCCAGTTCCGCCACGATCGCCCAGTTTCGGTCGGTGAACTTGTCAAAGGCGGGGTTGCCTGTGCTCGCCGTCGTGATCAACCGGCCCTCGCCCTCGGGAAGCGCCCCTTGGCTTGGCTTGTACTTGCCGGACAGCAGACCGGACGCGAGCGGGCTCCAGACCATGATGCCCATACCGTGACGGGTGCCAAGATCGACAAACTCGTCCTCGATGGATCGTTCCGTAAGACTGTACTCAAGTTGCAAGGCCGAGAGCGGCGCGTACCCGCGATGCTCAGCGATCGCCTGGCCGCGTGAGGCGTACCAAGCCGGCACATCGGAAAACCCGACATGGCGCACCTTGCCCGATGTCACGAGATCGTCGAACGCGCGCATGACCTCCTCGACCGGCGTCACCCGATCCCAGACATGCAGGATGTAAAGATCGATGTAGTCTGTGCGCAGGCGCTTTAGCGATCCCTCGACCGCATGCATGATTTTCTTGCGGCCATTGCCGCCCGCGTTCGGGTTGCCCGGTTCGGCGCTGTAGCCGAACTTGGTGGCGATGACTGCCCGGTCTCGGAGGCCGGCATCCTCAACGTAGCGGCCCAGCATCTCCTCGGAGCGGCCGTTGGTGTAAAGATCAGCGGTGTCGAAGAAGTTGCCGCCGGCCTCGACATAGGCGTCGAAGATTTGGCGAGAAACGGTATCGTCGGCACCCCAGCCCCAAACCTCGCCGAATGTCATCGTGCCTAGGGCTAGGCGGCTGACTTTCAGGCCGAGTGGCCCAGCGTGTAGTACTCCATGAGTCCCTCCGTCGGCTAAATCTGATGGTCACCAGATGGTGTCGGCAGCCCGGCGGTGATTGAACCGGCCTGCGATTGTTTTGAACGATCCTGCTGCCGCGATCAGGCGGTCAGCGACGTGCGATAGGCCATCGGCGTCTGGCCATGCATCGATTTGAACACCCGGCTGAAATGGGCCTGGTCGGCGAAGCCGCAAGCGATGGCGATTTCTGCCAAGGGACGGTCCCGATCGGCCAGCAGCTTGCGCGCCTGCTCCGCCCGATAGCTGGTGACGTACTGCATCGGGCTTTGGCCGATGGTGCGCTTGAACAGCCGGGCGAAATGCGACGGGCTCAAGGCCGCCTCCGACGCCAGGTTTTCCAGCGAGATCGGATTGCCGAACTCCGTCGCGATGAAGTCGAGCACGCGCTTGTAGCGGCGAGACGGAAACCCTTGCTCGGCCTCAAGATCGTATCGGTCGCCATAGCGCTGGATCAGCTTGATCAGAAACACGCGGGCCAGGGATTCGAACATCAAGGCAGAGCCCAGATCGTCGGAAGCCAAGGCGTCGCGCAGCATAACGCCCGCCCGGCAGATGTCCGGATCGGCGAATTGCGGCAGGTTCTTCAACTGGGTCGCCGTCAGGAGGATGCCCACTTCGCTCTGCGCAAACCGCTCCAGCTTCTCCGGCTCCAGCGTGATAACGATGACCTTTGACCGGGCGTGCCAGCGCCAGCCGGATCGAACACCCGCCGGCGTGACGACGATTTCGTCCCTGTGATAAGTAAAGTCGCGATGCACCCCGTCGCGCCAGTTTTCCACCCGGTGCGGCTGTTCGCGCAGGTTCAAGAGCACGTGATGCTGGTCGAACACGGCCTCCGGCATCGTCGCCGGTGCGGCCTCGAAATACTCCAACGTCAACAGATCCGCCGCCGACGGCCGCGCCAAGTGCGCGCTGTCGAGCAGCGGCGGTTCGGGATAGATGTCCTGATAGCGGTTGGGCATCCGGACGATATCGGCAAATTGGGCGCAAATCACAACCCGTCTCGGTGTTGATCGTTGCCCGGCGGTATCGGCCCGTCGACAATGATGCCCGGCATCTGTTGCGGGAAATGGCGAGGGAGGGCTTGGTCATGAACGAACTGACTGCGGGCAGCCAACGAAACGGCGGCCAGGCGGCAAGCGGCGATGACATGAAGATCTTCTTTGTCTCGGCAATCGCGATTTCGGCCGCAATCTGGGACATCGGCTTCAACCTGGGCGCCTTCAGCACTGTCTTCTTCGACAAGCTGTTCCTGATCTGGGCCGTCTCGACGGCCGCGTTTCTGGCCAGCCTGTTCGTGACGCCACCGGCCGAAGTACCGCCGCTGGTGAGCTGGCGCGGACGGTTTCTGTTGATCCTGCCCACCGTCTGGCTGCTCCTGACCGCCTTGGAGCGAGCAGGGCTGCTGCCCGGGCTTCTGCCCACCGTGCTGTGGGCGATCAGCCTTCTGGTGGGCGTGATCTCGCTGCCCTACACGCTCTATATCGTGATCGTCGCTGTGACACCGGATTTGGTCGCGATGAAGAACCGACGGCTGTGGACGGCCCTGGTCCTTGTGGTTGCAGCGGTGTTCGCCATCAGCCTGGCCATCGGATATGCCAACCAGCTGTTTCTCGATTGCGCCGACTTCCGGGTCAGCGGTAATGATCTGCCGCCACGCTGCGCCCAACCGTAGACGGCGCCAATTCGCCAGCGGAGCCGGCCCATGAAAGAGTATTTCGACGCCAACCTGCGACGGTGGGACGAAGCCGTTGGCATCCATGTGAAATCGACGACGGGTGCCTATCGGCTGGACGATTTCCGCGCTGGCGAGGACATTCTGCTGCCGATCGAAAGCGCTGAGGTCGGCGATCTCACCGGCAAGCGCCTGCTGCACCTGCAATGCCATTTCGGGCTCGATACGCTAAGCCTGGCGCGCCGCGGCGCCAGCGTCATCGGCCTCGATTTCTCGCCTAAGGCGATCGACGCGGCACGGGCGTTGACACGGGAAACGGGGGTGCCGGGTACGTTCATCCTGGGCAATGTCTATGACGCGCCGAGCCTGATCGACGGCCAGTTCGACGTGGTCTACACGACCTGGGGCACGACCGTCTGGCTGCCGGACATCACGAGATGGGCGGAGATCGTGGCCCATTTCCTCAAGCCCGGCGGCTATCTCTATAAGCTCGATGGTCACCCTGCGGCGCTCATGCTTGAAGAGGACAAGGACGGAAAGCTGACGCCAACCTATCCGTGTTCTCCAAGTGACACCCCGCTGATCTTCGATGACGACACAACCTATACCGGCGACACCGACAAGCTCACGAACACGCGCACCTATGAGTGGATCCACTCGCTGTCGACCATTGTGAATGGCTTGATCGACGCCGGGCTGACGCTGGACTTCCTCAACGAACACGACCGTCTGGCCTGGAAACTGTTCTCATGCATGCAAGACGCTGGTGAACACATGCAGAAGCTGCCCCCGGAGATGCCGTCCTTTCCCCTGGCGTATTCGTTGAAGGCCTCAAAACCCTGATACGGCGACCGACGTCTGCGGCCCCCGGTGGTAGGGGCTTGGATCGGCGGCCGGCTCGCCGCTCCACCGCTCGATCGCGCCACGCATGACACCGCGCGCGTTTTGGTCCAGCCATACGGCTTGCAGCCGGGCCGGGTCTTCGCCCGGCATTTCCAGACCGTCGGCGGCGGCCGGGCGAAAGCCAAACTGGCCGTAATAGGCAAGGTCCCCAACCAGCAGCACCAGCCGATGGTTG
>JBCBSH010000092.1:0-16352 GCA_039819285.1 Pseudomonadota bacterium | reverse complement strand
CGAACGAGGTCACACCGCGCAGTGTGGTCTCCTGGGCCGATGCCGCGATGGTGCCGAGCGCGACCGACGCGGCGGCCAGGCCGGCAAGTAAGTGTTTGGTGATCATGAAATCCTCCCTTTGGTTTTGGTTGGGGGTGATGGTTGATGGTGTCGGTTGATCGCGATGGCTTTGGCTATTGGGCGACCATGGCATTTGGCGCGGGCCGCAGCGTTTCCGCAAGGGCATCGCCGTCCGGGTCTTTCAGGGCCGCTTTGCGGGCTTCCGCAATGCGGGTGGCGGCTTCTGTGTCGTCAGTGCCGTTGCCGGCCAGCAAAGGCGTGACCAGACCGTCCATGATGGCCCGATAGTTGGCGAGGCCGCGCCGGTGGGTGTCGCTATAGCCCTTGATCAGGCGCGGCAGGCGCGCGACCTCCAGCGCCAGGTCCGGCGACCGGTCGGCCAGGCGCCGGACCGTGTCCAGCCAGTTGTCGATCGCCGCCTGTTCGTCCGCAAAGCGAGAGCCGTAGGGCCGCAGCCAGCGCATGCGGGCCAAAAGCCAGATGAGGGTAAAGCCGAAGGCGCTGCTGGAGGTCAGGCGCATGGGCACCTGCAGTCGGTGGGTCAGGTTCCGCCGGTCGGCCCAGCGTAAGAGCGGCCGGGCGAGAAAGCCGGGCAACAGGGACGCGACCTCTTCGACACCCGGCTTCATGAATTCGCGCGTGCGCACTGGCTCGTCCGGTTGGGCCCTGACCTCGGCGCGGATCTTGGCAAAACGGTCGGCACGGGTCTTCAGGTCGGCGACCCGGATCAGATCCTCATAGGTCATCCACAGGGCCAGATGGCGCGCGACTTCGGCCGTTAAGGGGAAGAGTTCGCTGTGGCTGACCCGCCGCTCGGTTTCCAAGACGGGCTTCAGTCGATCGAGATAGCGTCTGGCGTAGCGAAGATTGTGCCAGTCCGCCGTTCGCTCCAGCCCCAACTCGACCACTGCCAGAGCGTCGGCGGGGAAGCTGTGCGCGGCATCGCTGACAAGAGACTGAAGGCCGCGCGGAGGGTTGGCGGGCGGTTCAAGCCCGGGTTCGGGCTCCGCCTGCCGAATGGCGCCGCGCGCCAGGCTGAGGCCGTATTCAAAGGCGGTCAAATTGGCGTCGACCATCTTGCCGGCATGACGGATGGCATCGCGGAAGGTTTCCGTGTCGATCGGCAGCCGGTCGCTGCCGGCGATCGCGCCCAATAGCACGGCGTTCAATATCAGCGAGCCCGTTTCCGGGTTACGGGTCAGGTCCATCAGGATCGCGCGCTGCGGCATCTCCCGCGCGGCGCGCAGCACGCGCTGCTCGTCGAACCGTCCGTCGGCCATCGCCGACTTTTCCGCCACCGCATAGACCCGGTGGGTCGCGGCGATCAGGGTGGTGCGGTCCGGCGCGATGTAACCGTTTTCCAGCGCCCGGCCGGCCTCGATCAGTTCCGACGCGACCATGATGTCGACCGCGCCGGGGCTGGGATAGAGCGCCAGCACGGGCCGCTTGCCGTCGAGCGCCGCGTTGGTTTCCGGATAGATCTCGACGTAGTAGGTCGTCGCGCCCGTGCGCTGGGCGACGCCTGGGGTCGAGATGCTCTGCACCGGCAGGTCGGACCGCATGGCCGCGTCGACCAGCCAGCCGGTCAGCACGCCGCCGCCCTCGCCGCCCAGCGCGGCGATCAGGATCGAGATCGGTTGGGCGTCGCTTGCCATGGCTACTCGGCCGGTTGCACCAACTGGTGGCGCGGTCGTGCCATGCGCTGCAGCAGGCCGATCCAGCCGCGTCGCACCGCATCGACCGCCCGGTCCCAGCCATTGGGGTTGCTGATGATATCCGCGCGGTAGAAGGAGGGGCACAGCACGGCGGCGTCCGCCACCTCGCCGCACAGGCCGCAGCCGACGCAGTCATTGTTCACGGACGCCACCGGGTCGTCCCGCAGCGGGTCCGGGTTCTCCTTGATGGTAAGCGAGGGGCAGCCGGACAGGCGGATGCAGGAATGGTCGCCCGTGCAGGTCGCCTCGTCGACGCCATAGCGCGTGCGCACGATCCGCTTGCCCTCGGCCAGCGCCGTGCGCCGTGCCGGTTTGATCCGCCGCTGGCGCGCCAACTGGCATTCGCCATCGGCGATGATCACCTGCAGGCCTTTGTCCTTGGTGGTCAGTGCCCGGCGCAGGGCCTTGACCATCGGGCCGACGCCGTAGGTGCTGCGCAGGCTGACACGCTTGACGCCCATGGTCTTCAGCGCCCGCTTGATCGACATAGCCATCGGCGCGCCGTCCGGCCCCTTGCTCGACGGGATGTCCTGCTGGCCGGTGGCGGAGGTGTAGCCGTTGTTCATGATCACCAGCACGCCGTCTTCCTTGTTGAAGACGGCCTGACCGACGCCTGAGGTCAGGCCATTGTGCCAAAACCCGCCATCGCCCATGACCGTGATCGTACGCTTGTCGCCGAACGCCGGCCCGATGGCCGACGCGCTGGAAAGGCCCAGCCCGTAGCCGACGATGGTGTTGCCGATATTGAAGGGCGGCAGGGTCGAGAAACTGTGGCAGCCGATGTCGGCGGAGACGTGTAGTTTGCCGACCTGGCGTTCGACCAGCTTCATGGCGCTGAACACGGGCCGTTCCGGACAGCCGACGCAAAAGCCGGGCGGCCGCTTGGGCACGGGCGCGCCGATCAGGGCGCCGGCACGGTCCTTCAAATCCTGGACGCGCGTTTGCTCATTTGCGAGGCCGGCGAGATCCAGGCCGGTCGGCACGGCCCCTTCCAGGAACCCGATCAGGCCGTTCAGCACCACCTCGGCCGTGTACTCGCCGGCCATGGGCAGCACGGCCTTGCCGATGACGGTGGTCTGCAGGTCGGCCTTGCGCAGTTCGGCGTTGATGGCCTGTTCCAGATAGTCCGGATTGCCCTCTTCCACGACCAGGATGGCCCGCTTGCCGGCGGCGAAGGCGGTGACTTCTTCCGGCACCAGCGGATAGGTCACGTTCAGGCAGTAAATCGGCACCTGGCTGGCCCCGAACGCATCGGCCAGGCCCAATTGCTGCAAACCGCGTAGCACGCTGTTGTAATGTCCGCCCTGGACGACGATGCCGATCTCGTCGCGCGGGCCGTCCATGATCTCGTTTAGCCCGTGTTCTTTGATGAACCGGCGCGCGGCCGGCAGGCGCACATCGACCTTGTGCCGCTCTTGCAGATAGGTCGAGGGCGGCAGGCAGATTCGGTCGTAGTCGAAGTCCGGCTCGGTCAGCGGGTTCAGGCGTGAATGGGTCGGCTTCTTGTTGTCCTTGGCCGTGAAGCGGCCGCGCAGATGGCAGGCGCGGATGCGGAACTCCATCATCACCGGCGTGTTGGATGCCTCCGACAGTTCGAACCCCTTGTCGATCAGGTCGACCATGCGCTCATGGTCGGGCCGCGGGTCCATCAGCCACATGGAGGATTTCATGGCAAAGGCGTGGCTGCGCTCCTGAATGATCGAGGCGCCTTCGCCGTAATCCTCGCCGATAATGATCAGCGCCCCGCCCTTCACGCCGGCCGAGGCGATGTTGGACAGGGCGTCGGACGCCACGTTCGTGCCGACGACCGATTTCCAGACCGCGGCACCACGCAGGGGATAGTTGATCGAGGCCGCCAGCATGGCCGCCGCCGCCGCCTCGTTGGCCGCCGGCTGGTATTGCACGCCCAGCTCGTCCAGCAGGCCCTTGGCGTCCGACAGCACGTCCATCAGATGGCTGACCGGCGCCCCCTGATAGCCTGTGACATAGCCGACGCCGGCCTGCAACAGCCCCTTGGTGATGGCCAGAATGCCCTCACCCTCGAACACATCGCCGTCGCCCTGCCGTAGCAGGTCGACCTCGCTCTTGAACGACCGTTCCACCGCACCCCCCTTTGCTCGCTACGCAGCCGAAGACGGCCCGCACGCTGGCGGAGATATGTGATTTATCATATGAACATGCACAGATATGAACGGTCAAGCATCCGCGCACCCAGGGCCGAAAGCCGCTGTTCCAAGCGTGGCGTACGGGGCATGATGCCTTACGCAAATGGCGACGGGGTGCGATTGATGTTCACCATTCACGGCATTGACCACGTGGTTCTGCGGGTGCGCGATATGGCGCGCATGACGGCGTTTTACCGCGACGTGCTCGACTGCCCGGTCGAACTGGAGCGCAAGGAACTCGGTCTGACCCAGCTGAGGGCCGGGCGTTCCCTGATCGATCTCCTACAGCTCCGTGACGAGGGCACGGCGGCGGAGGACGGACGGCACAATGTCGATCACTTCTGCCTGCGGATCGACCCGTTCGATCCGGACGTCATAGCCAGGCATTTGCGCGATCACGGCGTCGAACCCGGCGAGGTCGGCCGGCGTTATGGTGCCGAGGGTTTCGGCCCGTCGCTCTACCTGACCGATCCTGAGGGCAATCGGGTCGAACTGAAAGGGCCGCCGGAAGGCTAGGTCAGCGGCCGGTCCTGCCCTTCTTCACCGGATGCGTCGCCCATCCGGCCTGGACATAGATGTTGTGCACGGTGCCAAGCGCCAGGTCGTGCCGTGGGTGCGGGTAGGGCACCGTCACAACCCGGTCCTGCTTCTTGTACTTATGGTGCGACCCGACCGTTTTGACCAGCACGAACCCCTCATGCTGAAGGCGCTGAACGATCTTTCGGCAGTTGGTTTCCATGGCCGTTACCCTCGCTGGTCGGCGTTCTTGCCCGACCCTTGGCTCGCTTTTCGACCTATCCAGCCGGATGCGCTTGTCGGGGATTGTCGCGGCGTTGGCGTCGGGGGCCGATCATGGTCGGTGACGCCAAGGGTCGCAATACCTCCCGGCGGTTTGATCGACATGTGAACCCGCGCGCCGGCTTCTGCGGGTACAACCCCCGATGAAAATGAAGCACGATCGCCAACTTGAAGAACGAAGACATGATGATCGGTTGCCCGTTTCGGGAGACAGAGGGGTTGAACCCGCTTAAGCAGAGAGCCTTGCCCGACGTCACATGCGCGCGTCGCCGGGTTGCGGGTCTGATGGCCGTGTCCTTAACGGCGCTGGTCGCGACCGTTCCGATCACCGCCAATGCCCAAACGCTGGAGCAGATCGAGATCGTAGCCGCCGAAATCGTGCCGGAACATCTGCGGCCCCTGGCGCTGACAGATCAGGAGGCGATGATCGACGAATGGGTCGCTCATGAGATCAGCCAAATCCTGCAAAACATGGTTGACCGCGGCGCCGAGCGTGAGGCAGCGGCGGCCTCCCTTGCAGCATCGGCCGGCGATTTCAGGGACCTGATCGAAACCGACTGGTATGGGCGTCTGGAGTCCTTTCCCAACAGGGACGCGCGCTTTGGCGACTTGACGGACCGCGACCTGCTTGATCGGGCAGCTGACGCCGAGGCGTCCGGCGAGGTCTGCGCCCAAGCGGACTATATGCTGGAATTCCACGATAGAAACGAACGTGCCCGGGCTGACAGGTTGGAGAGCATCCAAGGGCTGCAGGAAGCCTGCGGCCGCTAGATACGCTGCACCGGCGATGCCCCGCGACCAGACCTAACGCCTGCGTGCCAACCACGATGGGTGCCCGGCGCCTCGGCGTTTCTGTTAGATTTCCTCGATGACCGTCGGAACCCCACTCGGTGTCGCGCGAGGTGTCGTTGCAGGGGAGGAGGTCAAGGCTGGCGGAGCAGGAAGTCCTGATGTGGTCCTATGTCAATCCGGTTCGTGTGGTCTTTGGCCGAGGCCGGTATAGCGAGCTTGGTGCGCTGATCAACGGCCGCCGATACGGCGTCGTCACTTATGCCGATGCGCCGTTTGCCGATTTAGTCGCCATGCTGGCGCGTTTGACCGGCGACCCAGTGGCCGTGATCGACGACGTGGCGCCGAACCCGGATATTGAGCTGCTTGAAAGCCAGGCGGCGCGCATGGCGCCGGTCGCAGGCGAACTGGATATCATCGTGGCGATTGGCGGCGGGTCCGTCATTGACACCGCCAAGGTTCTCGCGGCGTCCAACGGCGACTTGGCGACCGTGCGACGGTTTCTGGAAACCAAGCAGGGCGGTGACGCGCTGTCGAACATCCCAATCATTGCGGTGCCCACCACCTCCGGCACTGGCAGCGAGGTCACGAGCTGGGCTACTGTCTGGGACGCGAAGGCGGGCCGAAAATTCTCACTGGCGCGGCCTGGCCTCTATCCCGAAACCGCCTTGATCGACCCGGACTTGATGCTGGGCAAGCCGCGTGACCTGACGCTTGCCACCGGTCTCGACGCTCTGTCCCACGCCCTGGAAAGCCTGTGGAACGTGAACGCCAATCCCATATCCGCCAACCATGCCGTGGCGGCCGCGCGATCGATTCTGACCCATCTGCCGCCCCTGCTGGACGACCTTACGAACATCGGCCTCCGCGCCGAGATGGCTGAGGCCGCGCTCCACGCCGGCCTAGCCTTCTCGAACACCAAGACCGCCATCGCGCACAACATCTCCTATCCCATCACGCTTGGCTGGGGCGTGCCGCACGGCATCGCCTGCGCGTTCACGCTGCCGGTGGTCGTGCGGTCCGTCGCCGGGATCGGGGGCTTTCGGGCAGAAAGCCTGACGGCCATATTCGGCCCCGATCTCGAGGCTGGCGCCGATCGCCTTGCCGATTTCCTGACCCGGTTGGGCGTGGGCCTTCGGTTTGACGACTACGGCATTCCGGCCCAGGAGCATGGCCGCATTCTGGACGCCGCGTTCGCGGGCGAACGTGGCCGGAACTTCGTTGGGTCACCGGAGCGGCTGAAAGCCGCGGCGGCCCAGTTTGGGGTGGTTCGGCGCGCATAGTTTCGACCGCCGGGTCGTTTGCACGAGGTGCCGCGCAACGCCGTGAGAATTTCCTCCTGGCGTTTCCGGCGTTTAGGTTCTGTCTTAGCCGACGCGATACGATGGGCTCGGCCGCCAATGTCTTCGCCGCCCGCCTACTCAGTCACCACGGCACGAGCCTCAACCATCAAAAATGTCCTCGATCCGTCGTCCGAAAAGGCGCGCCAGCTTGAACGCCAGCGGCAGGGACGGGTCGTAGCGGCCGCCCTCGATGGCGTTCACCGTTTGGCGCGACACGTCGAGCTTTTCGGCGAGCACCGCCTGGGACCATTGGCGATCCCTGCGCAACTCCTTGATCCGGTTCCTCACTACCAGACGCCGCCATCGCGCTTGGTGATGATCAGCGCGGCGATGGCGTAGGCGACCCAGAACAGCGGGTTGAGCCAGAAGATCCCAAGCGCGGGCGCATCGGCATAAATCTCTAGCAGGCCCCAGCCCGTGATCACCATCATGACAGCGATCAAGCCGATGATGATCGACTTAATCTGGATCATGCGCAGGAACTCGTCGATCTCGGTGATGAAACGCCATAGAGCCCAGTACGTGCTGAGCAGCGCCGCGATCGGAATGACCGTCAGGGCGTAGGGCGCAGCCGCTGGCAGGGCGAGATTGTCCTCCGCCCAGACGATGCCGAGCGTCGACGACATAAAGACCAGCATGGCGGGCACGAGGAGCACGAAGTAGCGGCGCGTGGCGCGTTCGACGGTCATGGCTGGCTCTCTGATATGTAAAGTGTCCTTTACATATGGCCCCAATGCTAGAATGTCAAGGACCCTTTACATTTTGCCTGTGTCTAACAGGTCGCTTTTGCTGCGGACGATCGGCCTCTGGCAGCCCTCCGGCGTTAGGCGGAGTCCCGCACCATGAAAATCATCTCGCGTGATGTTTTGGGGTCGAAAGGTCCACCGTGCCAGTCGCCGCGCACAGCGTCGACTCGCAGCCCCGATGCTTCGAGACTGGCCTCGATGTGTGCCCGCGAAGAAAAGCGCAGCACGCTTCGTGACACCAGTTCGGTGTCGGCAAAGCGGTACAGCAGCTCGAAGGTCAGCCGTTCGCCCTTAAGGGATAACAGCCGGCAGGATTGGCGGACCGTCTCGCCGGGCCGCCTGATGACTAGATCCTCGTCCCACACCTCGACCCAGTCGAAATCCGGGTTGCGGGACTCGAAAACCGCCAGGCCGCCGGGCGCCAGATGGGTGCGCAGGGTCTCAAACGCCATCGCCATGTCAACATCGGTCAGCAGCACCTGAAAGGCATGCCCTGTCATGACGATGAGATCGAAGCGCCTGTTGGAACGGTAGGTCTGGGCAAAGGCGTGCACCCAATCGATGCCCGCGCCGAACGGCTGGGCCTTAGCGACGTCCAGCATGGCGGCGGCCGGGTCAACGCCGGTGACCAGATGGCCGTGTCGCGCGTAGGCGCGGGACAACAGCCCGGTGCCGCAACCGATTTCGAGGATGCGCATCCGTTTCGATCGGGCCAGGGACAGATAGAAGTCCCGGTCACGCGACCAGGGGCAACTGAGGTCGTAAAGCGCCGCGAGACGCGGATGCACATAGTGGTTATCGGGCATGGTCGGCGGCGCGAACCGGTCAGACCGGTCTTCGTGCGCGATAGAGCGCCAAGCTTCCCTCGACCGCGAGCCGTTCGACCTGGGCGAAGCCGGCCGAGATCAGCGCCTCTTCCTGTTCAGCCATCGTCATGTAGAGATCGGGGTTCGGCAGGCCGCCGGGGTCGCTGAAATGGTCCGACATCAGGTAGGTCCCCGTCGGCTTCAGCAGGCCGCGAACCTGGCGGTGCAGGCCTTCGGCGTAGCTCTTGTGGCGCAGCTCGTGGACTGCCTGGTTGGTCAGCACAAGGTCGAACGGCCGCAGACCGTTCGGCCAGTCGTCGGACTTGAAGTTGCGCACAAGAAACGTCGCCTGGTCGGCGTGGGCCGCCAGTCGTTTCCGCGCCAGCGCATGCATGGCCGCTGAGAAGTCCAGCGCCCAGTACCGCGCCTTCGGAAGGCGTCGAAAAACCCTCTGGGCCAGAAAGCCCGGTCCGGAGCCCAGTTCGAGGATGCGCGGCGCGTCCGATGCCGACGCCGCGGCCTCGTCGACAATTCGGTTCAGCATCTCGTTTCGGCCCGGGCGTCGTTCGGCGGACGATGCCCACTTTCTGGCGTCAGCCATTTCGCGCAGGTCAATGACGCTTGAAACGTCCTGGATCACTCTGTCTTCCCTCATCAAAACTCGGCACTTGCCTGGTCGGCCAGAAGCTGCCCCAGCGCGCGTTTGCAGATCGTTACGAGCGCCGGGTTGGTCTCGCGGTAGTAGTCGTAGGCGATGACGCTGGCGTAGAGCGCCCAGCCGCGCCCACGCCGCCAGGTCGCGTCGTCGACGGCCAGGGCAGCGCGAAAGGCTGGCCTCGTCGCGGGTGACAGCAGTGTCCAGGCCACGGTCAGGTCGCAGGCGGGGTCGCCAACCCCCATCAGGCCGAAATCGATCACGGCGGTGATCCAGCCCCGCCGCGCCAACAGATTGCCCGGCTGAAGATCGCCATGAACCCAGACGGGCGGCCGGTCCCAGGGTGCCGCGCCGAGAGCGTCGTCCCAGATCGTGGTCGCCGCGGCCGTATCGATCTCGTCGGCAAGATTGGTGAGTGCCGTTCGCGTCCTTTGGTCGAGCTCGGCCAGCGGCACGCCGCGATGATGGTTCAACGGTCCGCTGCGCGGCCCGCCCGTGGTGTCGATGGCTTGCAGTGCCTTGATGAAACCGGCGATGATGATTGCGGCCTCTTGTGAATCGGCCAGCCCCTCGATGGTCACGGGTTCACCCTCGATCCAGGAACAGATCGACCAGACCCAGGGAAACCCCTCCGCCGGCTCGCCCTTGCCGAGCGGGACCGGAATGGTCAGCGGCAGCGGTGCAAGCGCCGGCAGCCAGCGGCACTCCTTATCGATCAGCCTGGCGGCCGACGGCCGGCGTGGCAGGCGCAGGCACATGTCGCGGCCAAGACGATAGATCGCGTTATCCGTGCCGGCGGACGCGACCGGTGTCAGGGGCAGGTCGGCCCAATGCGGGAATTGGTCGGCCAGCAGCCTGTTTGCCAGGGCAATGTCGGCCACGACCTCGTCAGCATGCATGTTGCCCATCTTTGGCCGATCCTATTCCGCCGGGGCCATCCGGGCCTTCGGCTTGCTGGCGAACAGGCCGACGGCGATGAGGGCGGTCACGGCCAGCGGCCAGGCCATCGACAACGCGGTGCCTTGATAGGCGCTGGCGGCCAGAACGCTGCCGATGAAGGCGCACCCGATGGTAACCACGCCGATGATGGCGGCGACGGTGCCGGTCGCCCTGGGGTCGGCCGACAGGGCCTCGGTAATCAGGGGCGCCAGGGCCAGCCCGATGCCGAAGGCGAAGATGGCAAACGGGATCGTCACCGTCAGCGCGTGGTCGGCGAAGACCAGCGCGCTGGCCACCATGCCCAGGCCCCCGACCGCGGCACTGGCGAACCCGGCGCCGATCAACAGCGACAGCCGGACCTTGTCGGACAGGCGCGAGGTCACCATCAGTCCGGCGACGTAGCACAGCACGCAAACGAACTGGGCGATGGCGAAGTCCCGTTCGCCAAGGCCCAACGTGTCGATGAAATAGAACGGCGCCACGGTCAGATAGAGCATCAGCCCGCCGAACACGAAGCCGGCCGCCAAAAGCGGCGCCATCAGGTTCCAGCGCCCGGCCAGACGCACATAGGTCGCCAGCACGCCCATGAGATTGTTGTTGCTGCGCCGTTCCGGCGGCAGGCTTTCCGGCGCGATGCGTACCACCAGCGTCAGGGTCGCCGCGCCAGCAATCAGCACGACCCAGAAATTGGCCCGCCAGTCGAAGGCCAGCGCGATCTCGGCCCCGGCTACCGGCGCCAGGGCCGGCGATACCGCCTCGACCATGGTGATGAGGGCCATCACCTTGACCACCTTGGTATCGTCGTAAAGCTCGCGCACCAGGGTTTGGACGACCACGGTCACCGAGGCGACCATGCCGCCCTGGGCCAGGCGCGCGAGCACAAAGCTTTCCGCCGTCGGTGCGATCGCGCAGGCCAGTGTCGCGGCCAGAAAGCCAAGCCCGCCGATGATCAGGATTGGCCTGCGCCCGTGCCGGTCGGACAGGGGGCCGAACACCAGATTGCCGAACGCGAAGCCTAGGAGGAACAGCGCCAGGCTGGCCTGCACCATCGCGTCCGACGTGCCGAAGTCCCGCGCGATCGCTGGCAGGCTGGGCAGGTAGAGGTCGGTCACAACAAAGCCGGCGATGAGATAGATCACCAGCGCCATCGGCAGCAGCCGATGCGGACCGGATGTCGCGGTACCGGACATCGTCGAACTCCAAGACAAGAAGATGCGTGGACGGGCGCGTGGGGCGTCAAACCATCCGATATCGGATTAGTTTCCGGATTACAAGGGAATTCCGATAAGCCGGCGCGCCTGTTCCGTCAGTCCGGAATCGACAGTGTTTGGCAGGGCCCAAAGCCGAAACGCCGGAAGATGGCACGGTCGCTTGCGCTGATGTCCGATCCCGTGATCAAGGCCGGCGCCGTTCTGAGGACCGTGTCGGGCGCGGCGGGTGCCACACGCGCCACCTGTTCGGCGATCGCCGGGCCGGTGTCGATCCAATGGACGGCCCGAGGCGCGGCCGCCTTCAACTGGTCGAGCAGCAAGGGATAGTGCGTACAGCCGAGCACGACGGTATCGACCGGCGGGTCCGGCCGGTCGAACAGCGGTGCCACCTCGTCAGCGATTGTCTGGCGGGCAACCGGCATGCCCTGGAGATGGTCTTCGGCCATGCGAGCCAAATGGCGGCAGCCGACCGGAACGACGGTCACGTCGGCGGCAAATCGACGGACTAGGTCGGCGGTATAGGCGCGGCCGATCGTACCGGCGGTGGCTGCCAAGCCGATCACGCCGGTCTCGGTGATCGCCGCGGCCGGCTTGATGCCCGGTACGGTGCCGACAATCGGCAGATCGTGCCGGTCGCGCACCCTGTCGAGCGCGACCGTGGTTGCCGTGTTGCAGGCGAGAATGACGGCGTCGACCTCGACCGTCTGAAGGGCCCGCTCCACCAGCCTGCCAACCCGATCGGCCAGCTTTTCCGCTGGCCAGTCGCCATAGGGAAAGCCGGCGCGATCGGCGAGGTATGCAATCGACGCCCCCGGCAGGCGCGAGCGGATGGCCTGGACCACCGACAAACCGCCCACGCCGCTGTCGCAGACGAGAAGGCGGCTCATGGCGCTTGGTCGAGCGCCGCCCCGACTTCGGCAACCAAGTCCGTAAGCGACCTTGATCCGTCAACCCGGCACACGGGGCATCGCTGGGTCTGCAACCAGGCCTCGTGCCGTTGCCGGCTGCGGCCTTCCCTGCCGCCATCCTCGTACTGGGCGGCCCAGTCGAGGAATGCCGTAACGTCCTCATAGCGCCAGCCGCCGGGTGCGACGGCGTCTTCGCCAAACTCCCGCGCCTCCCGTTCGGCCAACCTTTGGAGCCGCAAATCGGTCGGCGCGCTGACGAAAACGACCAGATCGAACAGGTCGACCAAAGGGTCGCCCCAGCCGTCGAGCGAGCCGCTGAGTACCCAGTGGGGGCGCGGCAGGAACAGTTCCTGCATCAGCCGCAAGCGGTCCGCCGGCGGCCGCTTCTCCGAGTACGGATCATCGGTCGGCAGCCAATAGAAGTCGTCGGTGTCGTGGTGCGGCAGGGCCAGCCGATCGGCCAGCGCCCTGCCTAGGGTGGTGACGCCGGCCCCAGACGCCCCGGTAATGTGAATACGACGGGTCTGCATCCAAGCAACGTATATCAGGATCGAGGTCAGGCGGCAGCCATCATGCCGTCAAATCGACGCGATGATGCTAACGACGATGGCCCGCCAACGGATCAGCGTACAGGCGAGACTATGCGGGGTACGGACGGCCATCGTTCGGGGCTTGGCGGCTGGCGGTCGATCGAACGGCTGTTGCGGTCGGCCCGGCCGGCGATGTAGTGAGCGATGAGAATGCGCCGGGCGATCTGCGGGCGGCTGCAGTGGTCCATCGCCCGGATGTCCAGGCGTCGGCAGCCGGGTTGCTTGAGCAAGTTGAAGCGATAGTCAGATGCCATTCTCCGCCAGGAGTAGGGCTCGGGTGCTGTCGCACGGACATAGAGCCAGTGGGCCAGGGTCAAGGTCGCCAGAACGCGGGGATCGGTGCTGCCAATTGCGCGCCGGTCGGCACGGTCGTAGAGGCAGGCGAGACGGCGGTGGCGGGCCGGCCGGATGGCCTTGTGGACGGGATCGTGCTCTTTGCCGAGATGTGGACATTTCGGCGCTGGCAAGCGGTCGATTGGGGTCTGCGCTAGGTCCGTGACAGTGAGGGCCGCCGCAGTCCTGTCTTGCGGCCTTCCTCGGACGCCAGGGTTGGCCATGATGATGCGGCCCATCGGTTAGGGGGATCGCCGGCGCGGCAGGGAGGTGCCCGCGCCGGCGATCCGTCGCTTCGAAGCGGCCGCCCGCTGGGCGGCGATCACGCTGCCGTGGCGTGATGGGCGTAAAGTAATGGGTAAATGACCATATGTCAAGAAATAATGGTCATATGCCCATTAATCGCGACGATCGACCTGGCCGTCGTTAGTAACGGCCGCTTCACGCCATCATGGCAGCTTGGTCATCCGCGTTTTGCCGATGGCGTCGATCCGGGATAGCGCGGCCGCGCGACGACACGCATAATTCGAACCGGGCCGCCGTACCTTTCGGCCCTAGGGGAAGACGCATAGCAAGAACGGAGGGGACTATGGCGCAGAACGAAACGGAATCGAAATTCAACGACGTGCTGAAGACGCTGGTTAAGGAATTCAACGAAGCCGTGACGCTGGAAACCTACACCGTGGTTGCCGATGTCGACGTGGTGGTCAACTCCAAGACGGGCGAGCTGGTCGAGATCAGCTTCGCGTCCACCCCGCCGGCCGATCCGACAAAGTCCGAAAAGGCGCTTTATACGGCCATCAACCAGTTTTCCGGCGATGTCAGGACCGTTTGGGGCAAGGGGACCGATCCCGATACGGACGCGACCCTGTTTGCGACCCATAACGAGAACGTCAAGCTGGGCAGCGACATCTTCGTGCGCAACATCAAGATGGTTGCCGACCTGATCAAGAAGTTCGCCGAGTAGGGCGCGGGTAGGATGTTCAATCGCGGCTGGGGCGCGCGGCTGAAGGACCTCGGCCAGGATCTGACCAACATCGAGGTCAACACGATCCTGGCCGACGGCATGACCGGCCGCAAGATGCCCCCCTATCCGGAGGCGCTGTACGACATCGCGGACCGGTATGCTGACTACCTCGTTGGTAAGGTCGGGCTTGACCTCATCGACTTCGTCAACCAGGCGCGGGCGCTGGAGGAGGGGCGTGCGCCAAGCGGTGTCACCGCCTCGGCGGATTTGCGGCCTGTCTTTCCGAAGGACACGGCGCTGTCCAAGCTTACGGACGTTCCCGAGGCGCTCAAAAACGGCTGGCAGGACTTTAGGCGCCTACGGTGGGCCGCCAATGCGGTCATCAACCTTCAGAAGCGCAACCCACCGCTTGACGATCCCTTAAGCCCGGAGACGCTGACCATCGTCAGTCGCATTCATCGCAACTGCGGGCAATTGGAGATGATTGTCCGCAGGTTGCAGGATGATGGCGAGAACGCAAAGCTGATCGGTGTCGACGACCGCAGCCTTTACGGCGAACTGAACGAGGCGAAGACGCCGCTGCCTGAAGCTTCCGCGGTCGACCTCACCCGCATCCGCAAGATCTGGGAACTGGGCGTCGATCGCATCGTGCTGCAATCGGTGCTGCAGCTTGACGGCGATATCGTCTTTCGTGCCGACAAGAGCCTCGACCTGAAGGCGCGCGAATCGCTGGTGAAGGCTCATCGCGAGTTTGTCGAGCTGGGTGTCAACCATTGGCGCGCGATGTTCGAACTGTTGGCCAATCTCATGGGCTCGGTCTTCGATCGACTCATTCCCGGTCGTTAACGCCGTCTAACCCATGTCGGTCTTTGGGACATTGCACGAGATGATCCAGGGCGGCGTCGCGGTTAACGTGCTGGTCGATCCGCAGGGCCCAAAAGGTGCCGAGGGGCCCGCCCTGATCCGCACGGTCGTTCAGCTTGACGGCGATATCGTCAGCCGCGTCTCGCCGGATCTGATGAAGCAGCCCCAAGACGTGATCGTCGCCGAACTTGAGCGGCATCTCGCCGACGTACGCGACGCCGTGCGCCCGGTCCGTAGGTTGAAAGCCATTGTCGACTGGCTGGGCGATGGGATCGCCGCGATTGGCGCCGGCACCGCGATCGGGGGCGCCGCCAACGCGGCGTTCGCGGAGGCCGGCACCGGCGACCCGCTGACGGCGGTCGGCATCGGGGTGTTGGCCGTTCCGCTGGGCTTTGCCATACCGGCGGTGCTGGGCAGCCAGCTTCGCCAGACGGTCAACATCTTGATCCTCCTCGGCCGCACAAGACCTGGCCGCTGGTTTGTTCGCAAGGTCCTGTCCTAGGAGCATCTCTTGGACAGGTCCCCAGCCTTATCGGTGCCGGGCGAGACCGTTTGCCTTGGGTCACCATCGCTTCACGCGCATTTCACACCCTCGCCTTCAGTCTGTTGTGGCAGTCTTGATCGCGCCGCTGCTGACGGTCGAATGACGGTAGAAGGGGACGGCCCATGTCGCTGCTGAGAATAGGGTCGAAGGGTCCGCGCGTTCTGTCGGTTCAGGAGATGCTGAAGTTCCTCGGCTATCAGGCCTGGAACCTGAACGAGGCCGAGCCACGGCGCGAGGATCTGGTCTGCGACGGCGATTTTGGGCCGAAGACCGAGTCTGCGGTCATCGAATTCCAGACCGACGAAGGCCTCTACGCCGATGGCATCGTCGGACCGGCCACCATGCGCGCCCTGCAAGAGGCCTGGCAACAGCGTCACCTGGAACTGAACGCCGCGACACTGGACGGCACCTCGGTCACGCCATTGACCTACAGCCTGGTGCGCGTGCCGGCGGATGCCCATGGCGACGGCTATGACCGTCTGCAGTTGCGCAACGACGTCGCCGACGCCTATCTGAAGGTTTACGCGGCGGTGCAAGACGCCGGCGGGATCGTCACCTCGTCGGGCGGCATCCGTCATCTCGGCGCAAAGGTTTCGGCCAACCGCAGCGCGGCCTCCCTGCACTATGTCGGGCGGGCGCTCGACCTTTTCGTTGGCAGCGGCATGAACGATCCGAAGAAGGACCCGTACGTCGCCAGCCGCGTCGCGGAACGCACATACCAGATCCATGTCCGCTGCTCGACCGCCAACAATCCAGACGCCAAGCTGCCGCCCAAGCGCAAGATCGAGAACTGCGTCACCTACTTCGACCGGATCGACGGCCAGGCGGTGACCGATCACTTTCTGGACCTGACGGCCTTGTTCGCCGAACATGGCTTTAAGCCTATTCGGGCCAGGCGCAGTTTTGAGCGTGGTGGCAG
>JBCBSH010000091.1:0-16468 GCA_039819285.1 Pseudomonadota bacterium | reverse complement strand
TCCCTTCCGTTCGGGCGGTGCCGGAGGACATGGTCAAGATCTATTTGCCGAAGCTGAAGGAAACAGCGGACCAGATCCAGAGATCGCTGGCACGTTAGTTGAACCAGCGGTTCGGCGCGTAGGGGGCCAGATCGATCTGCGGCGGCAGGCCCAGGATTTCCTCCGCGGCGCTACGCCCGACAATGGGGCCGAGCGTATAGCCCGCGTCGCCGGGCAGGGCGAGCGAGACGCGCGCGCCCGGGCGAACGGGTCCGATCGTCGCTTTTCCGTCCACGGGCGTATTGACACCAGCCCAGGTGCGCAAGACCCTCAGCCCCGCAATGCCCGGCGCAATGGTCGCCGCCAGGGCGACATTGCCCAGCAAGCTGTCGCCCCGTACCCGAGGCGTGGCCTCGATGCCGTTTTGGTGTGCCGGCCAACCGCCGCCGATAACCACCTGGCCCGATCTGAACTGCTTTAACGTGATCGACCGTTCAGCATGTTGAACCAGATGCTTGATGGCGTACTCGCCCGCCTCCGTGATGTTCATGTGCAGCGGTTCGGGCGGCGTGGGCAGACGAAGGCCAAGTGACCGGGTCAGCGCCTCAGTGCCCCAGGCAGCCGCGATCAGGATGTGGGTGGCCTCGTGACGGACCTGGCCGATCGCCGCCGGCTTTCCGTCGGCGGTCTCTACGCCGATGATCCGATCGGCGATCTGCCGCACCCCAAGCGCGCTTAATCGAGCGTCCATTTTGCTGTTCGCGATGAGGGGGTTTACCTTGCCTTCGTCATGGCAAATCTCAGCGCCGACGATTCCAGGGCCTAGATACGGCGCGATGCGCTCCAATTCCTGGCGCTCTAGTATGTCGACGGCGAGACCCTTCTTTGCCTCCCGTTCCGCCTTTTCGCGGAGGAAGGCCATCTGATCGGCGCCTTCGGCCAGCATCAGCCCGCCCTCGCGGGTCAACTCTACGCCTCCAAGCACGTCTTCGAGTACCTCCCACTCGTTGACGGCAGCGAGATAGAGCGGCAGCGAACTCTCGACGTTCTCCGCAAGGTGGGGGTTTAGCCGCAGGAAACGGCTTTGCATCTGCACGTGCAGGCTGCCGGCATTGGCGTGCGAGCCGACATTCTGCGCACTATCCACGATCGCCACCCTGGCGCCCGCGCCTGCCGCGGTCAGTGCGGCCGATTGCCCTGTGATCCCGCCGCCGACGATCAGCAGGTCGATCGTTTCAGCCATCGGCCGGCGGCGTTTCCAATAGCGCTTCCGTCGCGGCAATCGTGGCGATATCGACCGGCTTTATCGGTACCTGCGGCGCGAAGAAGGACAGGTCTTCAAGGGTTCTGCCCTGCTTTTGTGCCAGATACGCGGCTAACACCGGTGCGCAATAGCGGCCCTGACAGCGCCCCATGCCGATGCGCGTCGCCCGCTTGATCGCGCCGATATCGCTGTCGCCGGCTTTGAGCGCATCGTCAAGCTTCGCGCACGTGACTTCCTCGCACCGGCAGATAAGGGTTTCTGGGGTTGCGCGCTCGATACCGGGCGGGTCGGCCGCATAGACCTGCCAAAGTGCATCCTGAAAGCGCCGGTGACCGGACAGCTCGGCAATCTCCTTGTCGGTAGGACCGCTGCCGCCAGCGGCGGCCCGCCCAGCGATCCGGCCCTCGACCAATGCCGCGTGCGCGCCGCCAAGACCACAGCAGTCGCCAACCGCGTAGACGCCGGGCACGCTGGTCTCCATCACCTCGCTGCGGTCGGGGCGAAGCTGTTCGAACCTGGTGTCAAACCGCATGCTTGCGCCCAGCAGGCGCAGGATCTCATTTTGCGGCTGAAAGCCGAAATTCAGGCAGACTGCATCCACCGTCACCTGCCGACGCCGCTTTCCCGCCTGGTACGCGACCGTCAGGCCAGCCCCACTCTCTTCGATCGCCAGCGGCTTGGCCCGCCAAGTGACCGCAATGCCGCGCCGTCGCAGCCCGGCCAACATGCCCGCACCCTTGGCGGCAAGGGCTCGGTTGGAAAGGGCCATGGCGGCGACCGCCCTTGGCTGGGTCCAGCCCGGTGCCGCCGCCTCGCCAAGAACGGTGATCTCGGCCCCGCCCTTCGACAGTTCCAGCGCGACCTGGGCGCAAAGCGGCCCATTGCCGAAGATCGCCACCCGCTTGCCCGGCAGCGCGCCATAGCTGCGCCATAGAGTTTGCGCGGCGCCAACGGTCATGACGCCCGGCAATGTCCAGCCTGGGATCATGATCGGCCGCTCATAGGCGCCGGTCGCAACGATCAGGGCGCGCGGCGTCAGCACATAGACGTGGGTCGCGGTCGAGGCCATGATTTCAGGGCCGTCGAAGGCGCCCCAAACCTCGGCCCCGGCCACGATCGTAACGCCGGTATCGCGTGCACCCGCGACAAGGGCAGCGCCGTCCGCCTGTTGCGGATCCATCGCCGTGGCGTCCGCGCGCGCCGGCTGCTTGAAGTACTGGCCGCCGGCGACTTTACGCTCATCGAGCAGCAGCACATCCGCGCCCTCGGCACGGGCGGCTATACCGGCCGCCAGCCCCGCCGCCCCACCGCCGATGATGAGAACATCTGGTGACAGTCGCTCGGCTTTCAGTTGGGGCGGCGCTGGCCCGCCAAGCGGTGCTCGGGCGACTTGCGTCTCGATGGTCATGCCGTCTTCCAGCAGCGTCATGCAGGCCCGGCGATTGGGCCGGCCATCGATGGTGACGAGGCAGTCCTGACAGACGCCGATACCGCAAAACATGCCGCGCGCGCTGTCGCCGTCGGTGCGGCGCAGTCGGGTGTGTCCCGCGCCCGTCAGGGCGGCCGCCACCGAGACATTTTCGGAGGCGGTTTGCGGCTCTCCGTCAAACGTGAAGCGAACGGTCTTGCTCATCCATCTGCCTCGGCCAGCAACCTTCGGCGCGCCGCCAACAAATCGGCCAGCGCGGTCTCTCGCCAGGCGCGGCGGGCCGGCAACGCCTCCTCGGGCACAAGCCGCCGCCGTTCGGTAGCCACTCTGTCGACCAACGCGGGGGACCAACCTGGGTTGGTCTCGCCCCGCGCCGCGCCAATGGCCGCGTAGGCGGGTCCTAGCCGTGCCGCATGGCCGCGAATGCCGCCGGCGGTGTTCAGATCGGCGGTCTCGAACGGCCCGGACAACGCCCATCGCGGCCCAAGCCCGTCGCGCACCAGCCGGTCGAGCTCGTCCACATCGACCACCCCCTCGTCGACCAGGCGATAGGCCTCGCGCAAAAGGGCCGACTGCAGACGGTTGAAAACGAAGCCCGGTAGCTCGTGGCCGAGAGCAACCGGATCGAAACCGGCGGCGGAGAACAGGGCCGCGGCACGTGTCACGGTCTCGGGCGCGGTGCCTGGCCCTGGCACCAGTTCCAGCACCCTGATCAGGCTTGGCGGATTGGCGGGATGGGCGACCAGGCAGCGCCGCTGGTCGGCGGCTTGCGGCAAGATCGCCGAGATTGGAATGGCCGAAGAGGCGGTCGCCAGGACCGTCGTATCGCCCATGATGCGCAGCAGGTCTTGAAACAGCGCGGCCTTCACATCCCGGTCTTCGGCCGCTGCCTCTATGGCGAGATCAACTGCACCGGCTTCATCCAGGTTCGCGATCAGCGCCAGTTCACCCGTCGCCGCTTCTGTCGACAGGCCGGCACGGGCCATCGCCGCGCGATGCCGTTCGATCGCTGCCACCGCCTTTTCACGCGCGGCTGCATCGGGGTCGAGCAGGCTGACCTTGTGCCCCGCCTCAACAAAGACGGCCGCCAGTGCCGTCCCGATCGCCCCGGCGCCCAAAACCAAAATGGGCTCTTTCATTGCTTGAGGGCTCCCCTTCGCCTGTCACGCTGCGAACAACTGTTCGCGTCGACTTCGAGCCGCTGATCGCCGCCCTTTGGGTCGGGTCGCGCGCCGGGGGCTCAGCTGTTCATGGCGCTCCCGAGGGCCGTACGCCAAAGGTGCCGGAGGCAGACCGTGTAAACCCTGGCCTAAAGGGCGGCCCAGCCATGCTTGGCCAGGATGTCGTGGCTGGCCTTTATGTCGCCGTCCGGGTCCGCGCCGGGCAGGTTGGCGTCCGTGATGATCTCCAGCACGGTGAACTTATCGTAGCCGATGTCGCGCAGCGCCGCGTGGGCCGGCCCGGGGTCGACGATGCCCGTGCCAAGCCGGTCGTGCTTGAAATCGTCGTAACCGCTGTCGGAGATGTGCACGTTCTCGACCAGGTCGCCCAGCAGGCGAATCGCCGCGCCGACATCCTCCTTGATGTAGGCGCTGTTGCAGACATCGAAATTCACGCCCACTTCGGGGCCGATCAGCGCCGCTGTGTCTTTCATGTCCTGTGCCGATGGCAGGAAGGTGAAGGGCACGTTTTCCAGCAGCAACTTGACGCCCGTGCCGTTGGCATGCGCGACCAGCGACTTCATGCCCGACACGAACCAGTCCAGCATCCACTTTTCCGGCGCGTTGATCAGGCTGTTCACCGGCCCGGGGATCGCGACCACGTAAGGACAGCCCCATTCCGCCGCCAGATCGATCGCCTCGCGGTACCGGGCCAGGGTGTAATCCCGCATGATCTTGTCGGTAGAGTTGGGATTGTTGTCCAGCAGCGGGTAGCAGAAGGACGTGATCCGTCCGCCTTCGCCGTCAAGCCAGCTTTTGATCTCCGTCCGGTCCGCAGCGCTCATCTCCGCTGGCCAGCAATGGGGCGGGAAGATCATCATTTCGAAGTTTCGGTATCCCATTCCGTGCAGGTGTTTCAGCGCATCGAGCCCTGAGTGGGAATAGAGATAGGGAAACGTGCTGGCGGCCACCTTCAGCTCGGACATGGGCGGACAACTCCTGTCGGTCGGGATTGGTCTGGTGTTCAATGAGCGTACAAAAGTTAGTATAGTGAACACATGCGTCGGCTCAATCGGATTCCGTTGGACGGCGTTCATGTAGACCGTTCGTCCTTGCGCGGCACCCGCGCGGTACACGGGACCAACCGCATCCCGTTACGTTGCGAGCAAGAAACCAGGAAAGAGAGGCCATGGCCGAGCTTATGGGGCGGACGGCACTCGTCACGGGGGGCGCTGGCGGCCTAGGTCGAGCGATTGCCGACAAGCTGCATGGTGCGGGGGCGGACATCGCGATTCTCGATTTGCCCGAGGCGCTGTCCACCGCCGATTTGCCCGACGATTGGCAACCGATAGCGCTGGACTTGACGGCGCCTGACGCGGAGGAAGGGCTGACCGGCCATGCTGCCGCGCTCGATCGCCTGGACATTCTCGTGGCGAATGCCGGCCTGGTGCCGCCTTGGCGTTCGGTCACCGAACTAGACTTCGCCGAGTGGGATCGGGTCTTTGCGCTCAATGTTCGCGGCGTCGCGCTCAGCCTAAAATGTACGGCGCCGCGGCTCGCGGAAGACGGCGGTGGGTCCGCCGTGCTGATGGCCTCGATAAACGCCTATCGGCCCATGGCGGGCCAGGCCTTGTACACCGCGACGAAGCACGCGGTCCTCGGCCTGATGCGCACCGCCGCGCAGGACCTTGGCAGCCTGTCGGTCCGCGTCAACGCGCTTGCCCCCGGCCCGGTCCTGACGGATGCCCTTCGTGCCCGCATCAATGCCCGTGCGGCGGCAGGCGGCGAGGACGAAGCAACGGCGATCGCCGGCCTGGCGGCCACAACGGCGCTGGGCAGATTGGTTACGCCGACGGATGTGGCCGAGGCAGCCCTGTTTCTGGCAAGCCCACGGTCGTCCAGCATCACCGGCACTTGCCTGCCGGTCGAGGCGGGCCTGTCCTGACCCGTCTGTCAGTCGAACACGTGCAGTGCGGTTCGATTGGCCTCGATGAAATCCCAATCGTAGTCAACGCCCAACCCGGCGCCGGTAGGCACCGGATACGCGCCGTCGCTGCCCACGCCGTCCAACTGGTCAGTATAGTCGCAGGCATGGATCGGCGGCACCGGGTTGCGCGCCTTTGGATTGACGATGGCCAGCTCGTAGAAGTTGGTATTGCGGATCGCCGCCATGCACAGCCGGTGGGCCGGGCCACAGCCATGCAATTCGACATCAAGGCCGAAGGCCTCGGCCAGATGCGCGATTCGCATGGTGCCGGTGATGCCCAGATCCAAATCCGGGTCGGCGCGCACGAAATCGGTGGCCTCTCCTGCGATCCAGTCGGCCTTAGGTTCAATCCCGCGCACATGCTCGGTCGCCAGTAGGGGCGTCTTGATCATCTGGCGCAGCTTGCGGTGCGCGTGCATCGACACGCCGCAATCGCGCATCGGATCCTCGTACCAGAAATAGCCGCCGGCATCACAGGCGCGCCCGACATAGAGCGCGTCGGCAAAGGTGCGTAGTTGGCTGGCGGGGTCCAGCATCAAGGTCATCCGGTCGCCGACCCGGTTGGCCACAACCTCGACATTGCGCGCCTCCTCCCGCGCGTCGCCGTCGTTCCAGCCATGGATCTTGAAGGCGCGGAAGCCCAGTTCGTGGCACTGCTCGGCAAACGCGGCGTAATGTTCCGGGCTGGACAAGGCGCCTGCGCGATCACCATGGGTCGTCGAGGCATAGGTCGGCAGCCGCTCGCGATAGGCGCCCAGCAGTTCGCCGACCGATACGCCGAGACGCCGTCCCGCCAGGTCCCAGAGGGCGACATCCAGATGGCTGACGCCGATGAAGCCGACCTGCCGCAGCGACCGCTTCATGTCGTCATACAGAATCGACCGTTGCAGCGCGTCACGGCTGATCAATTGCGGCGCGGCCATCAACACCTGTCCCAGATGGGCTTTCTTGCCGCCATGCTGGGGGAAGTAGTCGCCGCGCGATCCGTCCTCGGTCAGGATCGTGACGCCGAAGCTGCTGAGCGTCAGCTTGGCATCCGGCTGATAGGCACGGTGGTGGTCCAGATTGTCGATCGTGAAGGCGTACTCATGCACTTCGATGCGACGTATACGGCTCACGGGCCTGCCTCCGCTCACGCGCTTTCGCGCATCATGATTTCAAAACCGAGATTGACCGCGCTGCCGACGGTGTTGTCACCGGCCAGACGGCCCAGCAACAGGCGTGCCGCCTCCTCGCCCATCTCGCGCATGGGGAACCGAACGGTGGTCAGCGCCGGCCGGATCCAGCGCGAGATGGGCGAGTCGCCAAACCCGGCGATCGCGAGCCGTTCGGGAACTCCGATCGCGTTGTCGATCGCATAGCGGATCGCCCCAACCGCGACCTGATGGCCGGCAAAGATGATGGCGTCCGTCTCGGGCGAGGCGTCGATGATCGTCCCGACGACATCGCCTCCCTTTCCGGTGCCTGGGTCGCTGTCGATCGCGTGAAGTCGAACGTTCATGCCGGCTTTTGCCGCGGCGGACAGCGCCCCGTCGCGCCTGGCGTTCATGCGGCTGTCGTCGATATGGGCATGTTCGACAAAGGCGATCTGGCGCCGTCCCTTGCCGATCAGATAATGGGTCAGCGCCGCGCCGGCCTCGAAGTTCGAAAAGCCGGCGTTACAGTCGATCGGGCTGGCCGTGAACTCGAATGTCTCGACGACCGGCACGCCGGACCGTCGCAGTTGCGTGACGCACGAGGCGGAGTGCTGGACGCCGGTTATCAGCATGCCGTCCACCTGGTGGCCAAGGAAGGTCTGAACCAGTTCCGCCTCGCGGGCCGTGGAATAGCCGGTGTCGCCAAGCAGGATGCGATAGCCCGCGCCGCCCAGAATGTCGGTGGCCGCCTGCAGGGTTTCGGCGTGGATCGGGTTGCCGATTGTCGGCACGATCGCCCCGACGACGCCGGTGCGGGACGATACCAGGCTGGAGGCCAAGCGGTTCGGGATGTAGCCAAGCCGGGCGGCCACCTCAAGAACGTGGGCGCGCGTCTTCGCCGAAACGCGATCGGGCCGGTTGACGCATCTCGACACGGTGATCGTCGAAACGCCCGCCGCCTCCGCAACTTCCTGCAGCCGGACCGGCCCTGTTAATGCTGATTGTGACTCCGTCACCATCGCAGACCTTGACAAAAGCGACACTCTGGACCTACGAATAGCAGCAATGGACAGCGCTGTCCATCAACAACCGGCTTAGCGATTTAGCTGTGAAGGGCTTTCAAGTGTCAGTGTTCGTACCTTCGAGTAAAACGAAGTCGAGAGGGCGAAGCGCCTTGTGGTTCGAGAGTTCCTAGATAGAAATGACCAGTCATCGAGTGCATAGGCCAGACCCTCTAGCTACGTTCAAGCGGGTTCTCGCGTCTATCGGCGCGATTGAGCTCTCGCTTTCTGTGATTCTTGTCTTCTTTATCAGCATCACGATCGTTGTCGGCGTTTTCTTTAGATATGTTTTAGGGTCATCTCTTGTTTTTGTCGAGGAGGCTGTAACAATATCCTTCATTTGGATTACGTTTCTGGGTGCGGCCGTCGCTGCGAAAATGAGAAGACACATTGTTATCACCACGCTCTCGATATTTAGGGGTGCGAAATCCAGAATATATATGTCGATATTCTGTGATTTTTTCGTTCTTATTGTCGCAGTTATCGTTTGTGTATTTGCAGTTAGATACATAGAGCCGCAAAACCGCAGCCTTACCGTCTCCTTACCCGTCAACTTTCCCAGAGGATGGGTGTTTTCCATTCCGACACTCATCGCAATGGCTTCGATTGCCCTGACTCAGCTTGCGTATTTGATGGACAGCGTTGTCCGTTTGCGAGGCCCGGACCAAGAGCGTGAGCCGATGAAGATTCTCGGCGGCTGACATGTCGATCGGCTACATCCTGCTGTTCTTTCTGGCGGCGGCGGCATTGCAGGTCCCCGTCGCCTTCGCCTTGATCTTCGCGGCGGGTGCTTTTCTGGCGATCGACGGCATGTTTCCGACATCGGTCATCGCCAGCAGAATGGCGCCGGGCTTGGAGAGCTTTCCGTTTCTCGCCCTGCCGCTGTTCGTCTTCGTGGGCGCGATCCTGAGCCAGGGCGGCATCGCGCGACGCATCTTTGATTTCGCCAACAGCCTGGTCGGCCATTTCCGGGGCGGCCTCGGCCATGTGAACGTGCTGGCCAGTATGATCTTCGCGGGCATGAGCGGCGTGGCGCAAGCGGATGCCGCCGGCCTCGGGCGCATCGAGATTCAGGAGATGCGCCGCGCCGGCTATGCCGCCAATTTCGCCGCCGCCATAACGGCGGCCTCGGCCGTGATCGGTCCGATCATTCCGCCGTCTGTCATCATGGTGGTTTATGCCGTCCTGGCGGAGGTGCCGCTCAGCGACCTGTTCCTGGCCGGCATCCTGCCTGGCCTGCTGATGGGCGGTGCGCTGATGGCGACCATCGCCATCATGGCCGCGCGCGGGAAGATCGATGTGGCCTTGCAGCCGCGCGTCGCCTGGTCGGGCCGGGGCCGCGCCTTTTTGCGCGCGCTGCCGGCCTTGGCCGCGCCGGTCTTCCTGATTGGCGGCCTGCTGTCCGGCGTGGCGACGCCGACGGAACTAGGCGCCCTCACCGCGCTCTATGCCGTTATCCTCGGCTTCGTGCAGGGCGAGCTGACGCTTGCGCGGCTATGGCGCTGCGGCGTGGAAACCGTCGTCACCACGGGCGTGCTCGCCTTCCTGATCGCCGCCGCCTCACCGTTCCTGTGGACCCTGGCCATGCACGACATGTCCGGCTGGTTTGCCCGTACGGTCGCCGGCATCGCCGCTGATCCGGTTGCTCTGCTGCTGTTGATCAACGTCGCGCTGCTGATCGCGGGTGCGCTGCTGGAAACGACGGTGGTCCTGCTGATCGTGGTGCCGGTGCTGGCGCCGGTGATGCTACTGGCTGGCCTCAATCCGATACACGCGGCGATGGTGATCATCGTCAATCTGCTGATCGGCGCCCTGACCCCGCCGTTCGGCGTCCTGCTGTTCGTCATGATGGACATCACGAAATCGTCGCTGAACGCGATGGTTCGCGCGGTGCTGCCCTTCTACATCCCGCTCGTCATCGTCTTGCTGCTGCTGACCTTCATCCCGGCCATCTCAACCTTCGTGCCGCGCCAGTTCGGCACCGGGCTGTGGTGACCGGATCCGCCGTTCCATCAACCAACCAATTGGGGGGAAACCATGTTTAGCAAATCCTGTCTCGCTACCGGCATCGCGATAGGCGCGTTAGTTTTGACGATCGGCCTCGACGGCAACAACGCGTCGGCCCAGACGACACTGACCATGGCGACCGGCGACGCGGTCGGCTCGCTGCGCAATCAGGTCGGCAACTGGGTCCGCGACCAGCTTGCGGAACAAGGCGGCGGGCTGCGCGTGCAGCATATCGAAGGGCCGGTTCTGGGCAACGCGGCCCAGATCACCGATCAGGTCATCGACGGCAGTGTCGACATTTTCGGCACCGACGCCGCCTGGCTGACGCCCTATTCGGACCTGCTGAAGACGACGTCGTTCGCCTTCGTGTTTCGTGATGAGGAGCATCTGAGCAACGTCTTCGACAGCGACCTGATGGCGTCGGTAGAAGAGGCGATGGCGGACGAGTTCGGCATTCGCATCCTTGCCGTCGGCGTCTTGCCGGCCCGTACCTTCTTTTCCCTCGACCCGCTCGCCTCAGACAGCGACCTCGACGATTTGAAGATCCGGTCGCCGCAGCTGAATGTCTGGATCGAGTCCTACCAGTCGCTCGGCGCCAACCCGACGCCGGTGAACTGGAACGAGGTGTTCCTCGCCCTACAGACCGGCCTGGTCGAGGCCGGCCATGGCCTGCCCGCCGACGTGATCGCCAACCAGTGGCATCTGGCAGCACCGCACATCACGGCCCTGGAGGATATGTTCGCGGTCCATGCCTGGTTCATGAACGAAGATCGCTGGCAGTCGCTTTCGCCGGAGGAACAAGAGGAACTGACTTCGGTGATGGACGCGTCCATCGATTGGCTCGCCGAGCGCTCCGACGAGCTGGACCACGACGCCGTCGTCACCATGCTGCAGGACGGCGGCGGGACCTACACCTCGCACAGCCAGGCCAATGTGGACCGGATCGCGGCCGCGATTGGCGAGGACCGGGTCGTGCTGTTTCCTGACGCGGCCTATCAGGCGCTGCGCCAGGGCGCACTGGACCGAGCCCGCGAGTTGGAGGGCACGGCCGATTGGTGGGGCGGCGGCCTGGTCGACCAGATCCAGGCGATCGAATAACTGTTCGGTCCAAGCGAAGCGGGCGGCGACGAGGCTGACGCCCGCTTTCCTTAAGGATTGTCCGTGCCCATGGCGACCGACAGGCTGCTCGACTTTCCCGTAGTCGACGCTCACTTTCATCTCTGGGACCGGGCGGCCAACCCCTATCCCTGGCTGGCGGAGGACAGCCCGAGGCCGACCCTGGGCGACCATCGCCCGTTGATGCGCTCGTTCAGCCTGTCGGATCATCGCCGTGAGATTGGCCGATTTCTGGACGTTGCCGGCGGCATCCATGTCGAGGCGGGCTGCGCTGATCCGGTGGCGGAAACACGCTGGATCGCCGATGTGGCCTCGTCGGCCGGCATGCCGCTGGCCCATGTGGCGCGCGTAGATCTGACCGACGAGCAAGCGCCGAAGCGCATCGCTGAGCTGAGCGACGAACCGATTGTGCGCGGCATCCGTATGCGCCTGAACGCGGACCCGAAAATCGCCGGGCACGCGGGCATCGCCGACGAGCCGCTCTTCAGGCGCAACTTCCGGGCCGTCGCCGACAGCGCACTGGTGTTTGAACTGAGTATCTTTCCCAGCCAGTATGAGGAGGGCGGTCGCCTGACGCGTGACTTCCCAGGGACTTGGTTCGTCCTCAACCATCTCGGTTGGCCTCGCATCGCCGAGGGGCAGGACGATTTTGATACTTGGCGCCGAGCCATGGCCCATCTCGCGCGCCATCCCAACATCGCCGTAAAGCTCTCGATGCTGTGGCCGATCGATCGCCGCTGGCGTCGCGAAATCCTAAAGCCGTTCATCGCGGAGACGATCGACCTGTTCGGCGCCGACCGCGTCCTGTTTGGATCCAATTTCCCGATCGAGGCGGTGGTCGGCGAAACCGAGCACCAGCTCACCACCTTGGTCGACTGTCTCGGCGATCTTACGAGGCCCGAATGCGAATCAATCTTCCGCCTCAACGCATCGCGGATCTTCGATCTTTCACTTTCCTGATGGGCCCGGTCGGCGGTCTGACGTGGGTCCCGTCATCCGCTTCTTTGGTAGCCAGCCGCGATCTCAGCCAGCAGCGCGTGGCCGAAGTCCGATGACGTGGCGATCTGGCCAAGATGGAGGTCCGGTTCGTTGTGGTATTGCAGCCGCAGGACGTCGCCGTCTTCTCGCACCTCGGGCAGAATGCAACTGAATGCGAATCCCAGATCGGTCAGATCAGCGCCATAGATGAACAGGTTGGGGTCGGCCAGGGGCAAGTCGATGAACAGGCAGGCAAGGCCTTCCGCCTTCAGCCTCTCGACGCGGGCGGCGATCTCGGCGCATGAAGCGGCGCCGACACTGTCGCAGGTCAACAGTGCGGCGTTGTGATCATGGTCTCGCTTCAGATGCACCTGACCATCCGCGTCGCTTGCTGAAATCTCACCGGTGTGTGCGGTGCGGGCAAACCCCGCATTGCCGTAGATGCGCATCGCGATCTCTCGATATGCGGCGGGCGGATGCACCGTTCTGCTGGGCTCGCGGTTCGTGCGAAGATACATCAAGGCGGCTGTCTTTCGGTGAAGCGCCGCAGGATCGGCCATCTGTTTGTACTGAACGCCGCCGGGGATGTAGCCGAAGATGAACCCCATCTCGTGCGCACCAAGCGCGAGGTTTCCCCGCTGGGAGTAGGGGTGGGCGGTTGTCGCCTCGCTGAACAAACCATAGAGCCCTTCGTCGACTGCCCAGGCCGCAAGCCGCTGCTTCATCGATTCGAAAAGGTGATGACCACGGTAAGAAGGGTTCACGACAGCCTGTCCGGCCTCGGCGGTCTTGGCCTCGGCCCCGGCGAAAGTTGCGGCCAGATGGCCGATGACCTCGCCGTCTGGTGCTTGACCAACGACCGACACCATCACTCGCTCGGACCATCTCCGTCGCAATTCGTCTGGCTTGTAGACCCACGCGTGGTCGTAGCTGTTGCCGTAGGCACCGTGGAAACAGCGCGCAAGACCGTCGGCGTCTTCCGGGCGGGCCAGGCGAATCTCGACCGGGGCGTCGGCGGGGCGGTTGGCGGTTGCCTGCGCGTTCCGGTGATGCGCATCGCCGAGTTCCTCGCGTACGTCCCCGTCGGCGTCTTTTTGGTCCATGGTCACAATCGTACCGTGGTGCAGCAAGGCAGTCGACCGGTGCGTCGGTGCTCTGCACATTGTGCAACGCGCTGCGTTGGAATGGTGCCGTAGTTCTTGGCCCGTGACCGACCGTGCGCACGACGCTGTCGATCGGCTAGTCACCCCGGTCCTGCAATTCCCGCTGGATCTTCAAGCGGCGGACGATTTCCACGTCTCGATGGCGTTTGAAAGCGTCTGGGTCGCGCTTGATCTAATCATAGAACCCCTGGCCGGATCGCATGCCGGTATAACCCTGGGCGAACAACGTGCCCACCGGGGTCTCGGCGAGGTCGGGAACCATCGTCAGCTTTTCGACCTCGATCAGGATCCAGACGAGACGGAGGATTTGGCGGGTGATCCGGCCTGTGAAGAGATCTTGCAAAGGCTAACGGACTCGCTGGTCGATCAGCTTTATGGCACGGACGAAGCGTGGCTGGATGGCACGCGATTGGTCGGAGAGCCCGCAAGAACCTTCTGACCGGGGGTCGCTGGCGCCGTCGCGCGGCATCCTCCCACTCCGCCTCCGTCGGCAAACGACCGCCGGCCCCGACCGGATCGAGCGATGCCGCTTCAACTCAGTTCACAACAGGGGCCGCAACGGAGCTTCGCCGTTTTGCGAGGGCAAATGCGCAGGCTCAGAATTCCGTTCGTCGAAGTCGCCAGAAATCCCTCGTGGTGTGAAGCTCTGCATGGCTTCCACCAAACAGCGATCGCAAGGCGAACGAACGACAGCGGCCTTTTTGTTGGCCGCGCCATGCCAAATGGCGTTATGTCATCAGCGTCTTCGCGAGCCAGCAAAAACAATCTTGAATTGTATTTCATGGCGGCGGATTGTGCAGCTGATATTCATTTGTGTGTTCGAGGCTGGCGGGCTTGTCATGGCATGGATCGTTGTCGGATCGCTCATCATCTGGCTGTTGGCGATCGCTTTCGCGGGCCTGAAACTCCTTGGCTATGTCGACTGGTCATGGTGGACGGTGACCATTCCGCTATGGGCACCGATGCTCGTGGCTGTTCTGGTGGCAGCGGTGCTGAGTTCGATCCACGGATACCGGCGAACGTCGCGGTCGGCGCGCGGCTTCTTAAGGACTGCCGGTCGGTTGCTGCGGCAGCGGGTACGGCCGCGCGATCCTCGCTGACCCGGACGCCGACGGTGCAGCGGATGGCCTTTGCAGTGGCGGATGGACGGTTTCAAGGTTGGTTGTCACAAGAGTGACGAATGGTGGCTCTGACTGTTGAATCGGTCACGCAAATGAGCTATCTATTGGTTAGTTCACCCAGAGAGGTACCACCATGAAGCGCAAATCGATGGGTTTCGCGGCGGCCCTTGCCGCAAGTCTTGCGTTCACATCGCCCGCCGTATCTCAGGTTCCCGACTATCGCGACATTGCCGCTGCCTGCTCAACAGGCGGAGAGTGCGAGGTTCTGGTCGCAGCCGCCATCGATCAGTTGCGGGACGGCGGTTTTGCTGGTCCGGCCTTTGAAGAGCAGTTGGGCTTGCTCGCCGGTGCTATTGTCGACGGGTCTGATGGTCTTCCACTGGTGCATCGCTACAACATCGCGCGTGGGTTAAGGGTTGTCGCGCAAGCCTCTTCTGACGCAGCGCAAACCGGGTCTATCGTTGCCCTGGCGGATCGGCTGGAGCAGCGGACGGGTCGCGCCGGTTCATTGTCGATCGGGGATTTTGGATCTGCCAGCGAGGCATAGCCCGCGCGCGATCGACCACGCCGAATACGCCGATCTCAAGATGCCCTAAGGGGCGCAGGTGATGGGGCCAAGCGCCTCCGGCCAGAGCCCCGATTTTGGTCGGCCCGACGTTGCTCACTCAGGCCATTTGGAACGCTAAGGCCTTGCCTGGGCAGGGGCGGCGCCGGACGGTGCTGTACGACTGGCCCGTTGAGCGACCGGGCCAGAGCCTTTTTCGGCCAGCACCAAGAAGACCAAGGCAATGGTCACGCCAACTGAGGAGTAGTTCCAGACGTTGGAAAAAGACATCCACACGGTGCAGGCCAGCAGCATCCCTAACGCCACGCGATAGTACACCAAAGCCTGCCCCGTGCTGCGGAGCACCCCACGCATGCTCCAGACAAGGGTCGATATGATCGCTAGTGCGAACAGGGCAATGCCAACGTAACCGGCCTCGAAGAAGATCAACAGAATGTCATTGTGTAGTTCATAGTGAGATAGGCCCAGGCTCTGTCCGAGCAGCGTGGGCACACTGCCCATGCCGATCCCGAAAGTTGAGGGGGGAGACATGGCAAACAGTATGCGGATCCAATCCAACCGGCCCCGATCGCGCAGCAAATCGGGATTGAGATTGCCGTCCAGCAACTGCTGCCAGATCACCTCCGGAGAGATGTGAGCGTAGAAGGCGTATGTGAGGAAGCGCTCTGACGTCGTCAGCAGGGCGATCGCAACGACAAGCAGCAAAACAAGCAAAAGCAAATGCATTGCATGCTCGGCTCTGGATCGCGCCACGAGCAGAACGGCGAGGTACGCTGCGAAGCCTGGGAGCAGAACGCCTGCCCTGCAACAGCCCATTGAAGCACTTCGGCAAGTAAGCTATCTATGAGATTGTTCTCTCAGAGAGGTGCGACCATGAAGTGCAAATTGACCGCTCTTAACCGTGGCCATGTCGGCGAGTTTGATGCTTGTTTCGCCCGCCATGTCGCATGTTATGGACTATGACGACATAGGAGCCACCTGTGTCGCCGGCGGCGATTGCGAAAGCCTGGTCTTGACCGCAATCGAACAGATACGTGGAGCCAGCGGCAGTCAGCCGGAGTTCGAGGAGCAGGTTGGACTGCTCGCCGGAGCCCTGGCCGTGGGGCCCGAACGCCTTCCGATGGTAGATCGGTTCAACCTTACCGGCGGACTGCGGGCCATTGCTGCATGAGACGTGATTTTCTGGGCGCGTTCATAATGGTCGCGGTCTCGGTGATGACGCTGGCGCCGGTTCAAGGAATAAGCGAGTAGCGTGGGGCGGCCCGGAGATGCCAAGGCTGTGAAACCGGTTGCGGTGGCAGCGCTGGTAAATCGCTGTTGCGCCTACGCAAGTAACGGCGGGCTGGAGCATTGGCGGGGTTAGCGTGAACGTCTTTGCACAAAAGCTTGTCAAAGGCGGCGGCGTAAGCGGCGTGTTGAAACTCGCCGGCGTCGGTCTTGCATTCCTGTTTTTTCTTATTGCCGCGCGGGTCACGACGCCCGAACAATACGGACAGTTCGCC
>JBCBSH010000090.1:0-16552 GCA_039819285.1 Pseudomonadota bacterium | reverse complement strand
GATGTTCACGCCGGACCATGACCAGGCAGCGGCCGAACTCATGCGCGTCTGCCGTCCGGGGGGCACGATCGGCCTGGCGAACTGGACGCCGGACGGCTTCATCGGCCAGATGTTCAAGACCTTGCGCGGCCACGTGGCGCCGCCCGCCGGCGTGGCCTCACCGGCCCGCTGGGGCGATCGGGACTGGATTGGCCAGACCTTTGCCGCGCGTGCGAAAGAGGTGACGGTGGCGATGCGCGACTTCGTCTTCCGCTATCGCTCGCCGGACCATTTCGTGCAGTTCTTCCGCACGTATTACGGCCCCTTGCACAAGGCCTTCCTGGCGCTGGACGAGGAAGACGGCCAGGCGCTCGACCGCGACCTGAAGGCCGCCATCGCCCGTTTCAACACCGCCACCGACGGCACCATGCGCGTGCCGGGCGAATATGCCGAGGTGATGGTGACGAAGGCTTAAGGCCGGCCGTAACGCGTTGAAAGCCCCCGGCGCAAACACGTCGGGGGCTTTGCGTGCATTGATTACGTTTTAGAGATCGGCAAAGAGTTCGATATAGCGCGCATAGCGGAACCGTCGGTTCCGTTGCCAACCCGTCGTCTCGACAAGAACGCCAATTTCACAAAGCTCGGCGACAATGCTGTTGGCTGCTGGGTAGCTGGTGCCGATCCATTCGCGAACCGTGTTCACCGAAACGATGGGTTGGTTGAAGAGCCGCTCCAGAATAGCGATGCCGTTTCCGCTAACGCGCCCCAGCCGGTCGGTGATCATTGTCCGATGACGTTCCCGAAGGGCCACAATACGCCGTGCGGTTTCCGTTGCCTGGTTCGAGACTTCGGCGATGCCCTGAAGAAAGAATTTCAGCCAGGCTTCCCAGTCGCCCTCGGTGCGTGTTCTTTGAAGAAGGTCGTAGTATTCGTTCCGGTTTTGTTTGAAGTAGTAAGAGAGGTAAAGGAGAGGAACCTGCAATATTTTTTGTTCGCATAAGAGGAACGTGACGAGAAGCCTTCCAATCCTGCCGTTTCCGTCAAGAAAAGGATGGATGGTTTCGAACTGCGCATGAACCAATCCGATCTTGATCAGCGCCGGCAGGTCGTGTTTTCCGTGTATGAATTTTTCGAGGTCCGATAAGGCGTTGGGCACGCTCGACGGTGGCGGAGGGACAAACGACGCTTCGTTTAGTGTACAGCCAGTGGGCCCGATCCAGTTCTGGGTCGTTCGGATTTCGCCAGGGTTAGCGAAACCACCGCGGGCCCCTTTCATCAGTTCCTCGTGGATTTCGCGTATCAGCCGGTTTGACACTGGCAGCTCATTCAGCCTCGACAGGCCATGGTTCATGGCGGCGACGTAGTTGAGCACTTCTCCGACGTCGCTTGGTTGATGGCCGGTGAAGACATCGGCCTCGACCTCAAGCAGGTCATTGATGGACGCTTGTGTGCCTTCGATTTGGCTCGACAAGACGGCTTCTCGCCGGACATACATCAACACGAACAGATCTGGATTTGGCAGCGTCTGAATAGATCCGTCGAGCCTGCCTAGAGCCCGATCGGCCTTTGAGAGATGTGTTTGCATCTCCAGGTCAAGCGCGAGGTCTTGAGGAGGAAGCGGGTTTGGCAGGAACGCGGTGTACCCTTCGATCTGGCGTACAAACCGGCCTGATCTGCTTCGGCGTTCGGATGCTTGTGTCGTCATACCTTTAATTTGGGCCATCGTGCCCCACCCTATAAACGGCCTCTTTAAACAACAAACGACTCGCTTGGCCATACTAAAGGCAGCCTTTAACAAGCATGGAGAACAAGGGGCTACCGGCTATCGCAGGCCTCGGTGGTTTCAGGGGTCGCGCACCATCTCGACGCAGGACGCTAGCTGGATCAGCGGCTGGACCAGCAGGTAGCAGATATCCATCCGGTCGTCGTCGATCATAACGCCTTCATTGTAGCCATCCTCATCGACCCACAGGATGCGGCCTTCGCTTGTGACGACGCCGACGATGCGCTCGCTGGCGCTGGGTGAGTTCACCGTGCCGGAGAAGCGCCGTCCGTCCTGCTGGTCGATGATCACCGTTATCGGCACGCTCACCAGGCGCGGATCAGGCTGGGTCTCGCCCGGCGCGCGCTGGTGGTGATTGGTCGATCCGGCGACGATGGTTTCGGACACGCCGGCCCAGGTGCCCAGCAGGTCGGGATAATCCTGTGCGGCTGCCGGGGTCGCGGTGACCAGCGCGAGCGCCGCTGCAATGACGGCGTGGCGGAGTCTCAAGGGATGGTCCTCGGTGCGATGATTCGTGATGGCTGGGTTCGTAGTAGCCGATTGGCGGTTCTACGGCGATCCCCCACCGCCATTGCCACCCGATCGAGCACCTTCGGCCGCGGCGGCGGCGGCCAGCTTGTCCTTGTTGATCCGCAGGCTGAACAGGATGCCGATGGCGGCGGCGATCAGGGCCAGCCAGAAGGCCTGGTGCATGCCGGTAACGAACGCGTCGGCGATCAGTGTGTCGATCTGTTGTACCTGGTCGGCGCTGAAGCCGCTGAGGATCGACTGGGCCGCCTCGCCCGTCGTGCCGCCGGCGCTCAAGGTCGCCTGATCGGCGGAGGAGATGGTGATGCCGGCCTGGTCCAGGCCTCTGCCGAGGGCTGACAGGCTGGCCGCATAGATGATCGCGGTCGCGCCGGCGACGCCGATCGCGCCGATGCCCAGATGGGACATGTAGGCGAGGCCACCGGCCAGGCCGGCCCGTTTGGCCGGCACGGCGCTGACTGTCGCGGTGATCGACGGCCCGAGCGCGATGCCGGTGCCGGCCCCGATCAGGATCATGCCCGGCAGCAGGCCGACATAGCCCCAGGACGGCGACAGCACCATGACCGTGATCGTGCCCAGTGCGATCGCGCCGTAGCCCGTCACCATCAGGCGGCGTGGGCCGATACGTTCGTACGCGCGGCCGATACTGACGTTGAAGATCGCCAGGACGATCAGCATGGGCACCATGCCGATGGATGCCCACAAGATCGACCAGCCCAGGACCTTGTTCATGTATTGCGGGAAATACATGAACAGGAAGAACGCCGCTGGCGCGGCCAGCCCGTTGCACGCCACGGCCATCATGAACTGGCTGTTGCGCATCATCGGCGGCGGTACCATCGGGTCGGTGACCCGCCGCTCCAGCCACGGGAACAGGGCGGCGAGCACGATGAACAGGGCGAACAGCCCGAGGATCGGCAGCGAGGCCCAGCCCCAATCGGCCCCGACATCCAAGGCGTAGAGCAGGGCCAAGGCGGCGATGGCGAGCGTTACCATGCCGGCATAGTCGACCTTCTCGTCCGCCGGCTGGAAGGTCTCGCGGCCCATCACGCGCCAGATCAGCAGCGACGAGGCCACCGCCAGCAAGACATTGATGGCAAAGAACAGCCGCCATTCACCCAATCCGGCGAGCACGCCGGCCAGAAACGGCGAGACCACGTTGCCCATGGCCACGGCGCCCAGCAACAGGCCGACGGCGTACCCCCGCTCCTCCTCCTTGATCGAGGTCATGGCCAGGCCCAAGACGCAGGGCCAGGCGATTGCGGCCCCAATGCCCTGGATGGCGCGGGCGCCGATCAGGACGCCGATCGTCGGCGCCAGGGTGCAGGCAATGGACGAGAGCACGAACACCGCCAGGCCGATCTGCACGACCCGCCGATGGCCGAACATGTCGCCCAGACGGCCGCCGGCGACCTGCATCATCGCCCAGCCGAGCGCGTAGATATTGATGATCCACTGGCTGGTGGTGATGTCGACGGAGAATTCCTGGCCCACCGGCCCGACCAGCATGAAGACGCCGGTGAAGTCCGTGCCGGTCATGAAGGACGGCACCGCCAGGGTGGCGATAATCGCCTTGGTACGTCCGTCCATGTGACCCCCTTTGCTGGACGAACCAATTAGACCATAGGCAAACGGCCGCGCACAGATCGAATATTGAAATAGGGTTCTGCCGGACGCTACTTCTGCGGCGGTCCAGACGACGAACAACTCTCAGCCGGTGCCTTCTGGTTTGCGTGTACGGGCGCGCAGCATTAGGGTTCGAAGCGTGGAAACCTCATTACACTTCAAGCATATCGCCGTTTTCTTGCGCCCAGAGGTGGAATAGTGCTTCGGTGAACTCAATTACTTCTCGCCTCACGCGTCGTCGTACCAGGTCCCATCGGGCAGCGCATTGTCGAACACCGTGAAAATGAAATCTTCCGACACGCTCACCGTATCGCTTGTGCAAGGCGACGCGGATATGGCGCGCCTGAGCCGGTTTCTTTTCGACCGTCTGGTTGTTGACTGCGGCGTCTATCGCGATGACGCGGACTATGAACGGCGGGTGCTTGAAGGTGTGCATCTGTCCGGCAGATGCTACGCCGCCTTTCACGGCGATGAGATCGTCGGGTCGATGCGGATCAACGACTTCACGAAGATGGTCCCGACATTCTGCCTAACGGCATTTGAGGTGCTGGATTACCCAAAGAACGTGCTGAGCCATGGCGCGCTTGTAACGAATGCGGTTGTTGACAAGGACTGGCGCAATTCGCCGGCCTTTGTCAGCATGACGATCCGCCTGGTGCGCGAAGCGATTGATCGCGGTATCCGGATCTTTTTTCTTTCGACCGCGATCGGCAGACGACTTGGCGTGGAGGATGCCTATCGGTCTATGTACATGGCTATGGGCCTCCGGCCGTGGCGACCGTCCGTAGCTGTTCCGGGAATCGGTGAGGGGTCGGTGTTGGTGCTGGACGTCGACGAGGAGCTAAAACGAGGCGGAAGCCTGACCGCAGCGTATTTCGGTGAGCACAGCGCACCCTTGACCTGATCTGCCGCCCTGCCGGAACGTTCAGCCGACAGCGTAAAGGGACGCACACTTTGGCACCCAGCGTCGACCGAGCGCCGTTAAGCTAGCCTGTCAGGACCACGGATACGCATGGGGCCCCAATCAATCGAGTGAGCCGGCGATTGGCATGATTCCGACCCTTCGAACCGAACGTCTGGTGCTGCGCGCGCCTGGCGTCGACGACTTTCCGGCCTACGCGGCGTTCTTCGCCGATGGCGAGGCCTCGCATTTCTATGGCGGCCCTTTGCGTGAAGACCAGGCCTGGCGCGTGCTGGCCCTGGACCTCGGCCATTGGCACCTGCGGGGCTATGGCCGCTGGGCGATCACGCGGCGCGATACCGGCGCGATGATCGGCGGCTGTGGCCTGTGGTGGCCGGCAGGCTGGCCGCGATCGGAGCTGACCTGGTGGCTGCTGCCCTCCGCGCGCGGGACCGGTTATGCGACCGAGGCCTCGCGCGCGGCCATCGCCTTCGGCTACGACACGCTGGGCTGGGATCTGGTCCAGACCCACATGGACGACGCCAACCTCGCCGCGCGCCGCCTGACCGAACGCCTGGGCGGTACAGTCATCGCCCGCGAGCGGTTCCCGGACGGCAAGGAGCGGGACGTCTTCGCGCTGCCGGGGAACTGGCAGACGGGGTGAGGAAACTGCGCCGCAGTCGGCCGCCAAAAGCGCGCCATCCCAAGTGGTCAGTTGACGGGCGTCAGTCGCCGAAGAAGCAGGACCGCAGCGGTGTCGAGCACGACGTGTTCGCTTTCAACAACCTCACCTGTGAGCAGGCCAGTTATCGCCTCCTGCATCATGGCTTCCGGTAGTCCGCGATGGTTGTTTCCGGCCCCCTGGTCAGTGTTCACGACTTTGTCGGCCAGTTCCGGACTGTCGCTGAGTGTTCTCCAAACCTCTGGATGCTCACAGACCAAGATGATCCAAAGCACAAGCTGTCGCCACTTTGCGCTATGGGGATCGATTCCGAGGACCGCCTGGCCGCTGGCCTGATAAGCGGCGATCATGTTGATGATCCTTTTGATGCGTCTTGGATTGTCCGGCAGCCCGCTCTTGAAATGCCTTAAGCTATGCGAAATCCGATCTTGGGCCTCGGCCCGGCTGGCCATGAACATGGCAAACTCATCACGCAAGTACCCTTCGGCTTCCTGCCGGTTTGCTTCGGCCTCGTTGAAACGGCTTGCCAAATCCTGCTGTTCTTCCGTGAAGATGCGCACTCCGGCTTTCGTGTCGGATGCCTTGCTGAATCTTTGATGCAGGTTAACCTTGAAGTCCTCCAGATCGAGATCGGCGTTTTTATCTGACGACGGATTGCTTGTGTCGGCAGCATGTTCGTTGCCCGTGTTTGCGGCTTGCCGTGGCGTTGTTTCGACGGCAGGCGCAGGGTCTTCGGGTTCCTCAGCGCTTTCAGGCATTCGCTCGCCGACCGAATGCTGCGGGGACAGCAAAGCATCGATGTACGCATCGCGAGCGACCGGGTCCGGTTCGGGCAGGATAAACGAAAGCTGAATTGCCTTCTCCGCGAAACGGCCACCGAAAGAAGTCTGATCGCTTCCGTTGGCGTCATTCATCCCCTCGTGGACCTGGGCGAATGAATGCTCGATCCATCTGCGATCGCCCAGCAACATGAAGACGACGCGGCGTGACCGAAAGATCGTCAGCAGGCCGCGAATCAACTCGACGACATACCGAGGTTCGCATCGGTCCAGGTCGTCGATGATGACCAGCACGGGATGCCGCATGCGCGCGATCAACCCGGCGAAATGCCGCTTGAACCGGCGCAAGCGATCCGTTTCGCCCAAACGTTCCGCATCGATCGATTCGGTCACGCTGCCGACAAACGAGGACAAGCCGGCCCTGATGGCTCGAAAAACCGCCGCGCTGGCGCCTCCGGAGGCCACCGCGGCGGTGACAACCGCGAAGGGGCCAGCGTCTGTAGGCCGCAGCAGAAATCCGTAGATTGGATAGAATATCGCGCTCGCCACGATTAGCGTTAGGAGGGTATTCCTGTTCGATGGATTTAGAATTCGCCAAAGCCACTCCCTGGCTACTTCAAACCACTTCTGAGCCGTTGGAAGTTGGTCGAAGCACTGTTTGACAACGCTGGTGTAGAAATTCCACCAAGGCGGGCTTATGTGCTCGTTTTGCCATGCATTGAACCTGATGGCGATCCATCTTCTATCCTTGAAATCTTCCGGCCAATAGTCGCGCCCGCGCATATCGAAGCCCATCGACACCGGGTCGTCTTGTTGGGTGAAGCCTTCGGCATCTCGATGCGCGGTTTCGGGTTCGGAAGCCGCCTGCCGAGATGTCTCTCCGGGCGGTTCGCCGGCATCGGACGGGTAAAGCCGCGATTCCTGGCTCGCCGGCCGCAAGGAACTCGACGTCCGCGAGGATTTGCCCTCGGGGTTCAGTATGCGCGCAACGAAATTCGCGAATGTCGTTTTGCCGCCGCCCCAGGGCGCGTCGATATGCAGGACAAAGGCGTCCTCATCTGCGGCTGGCGTCGATGACGGCTCGTCCTTTCCGGCGGTTTGTTCAGTCCAAATGCGGTTGATATGGTGGGCCAGCACGGACGCAAGCGGCGCTCGGCCCAAGAGGTCGCGCGTCGATTCAGCCTTGTCGGAGGAAAGCCCGGTGGTTTGAGATTCCCGGCTCTGACGGGTCATGTACTGATCGAATACGTGCGCTTCTTCTTTCGTCAGTTTCTTAAACGAAGGCAGTTCCGGCCAGGTGGTTCCCTGCCGATTGAGCCGTATCAGCACTTGATCCCGGGAGATCGGCTTCCTTCGAAACAGTTGCCTTACTTTGAACTTGACGAGGCGCTGGTCGCCGTCGTCCGACCATCCAGTGATCCTTGCCCAGCCGACGATGCCGCCGCGCGTCGTAGCGTCCGTTGGATCAAAGTTCTTGTCGACGGTACGCCACAACGCAACGATGTCGCCTTCGGCCATCGTTTGGAGCAAATCGTCGGTTTTGACCGAGCTTATGGGCCAGGTCTCCTCCTTCCCCGGCTTCAACCGACCCTCAAGGGATCCCTCTTCGTCGCGCCGGTATCGGCACAGCCAGATGACGGGAACAGACGGGTCATCAGCGACGCTGTCGAATAGCGCACCCGAACCCTTGTCGTCCTTGACGCTGGAATGCTTGTCTCCATTCTTTTCGTCGATCTCGGGATGCGCGTCTCCCTGAGCCGTGAATGCTCCTGGCATCTGACCCTCCATCTTTCAAACGTCCAGACGGGACCCGTCTTGCGAACAGGATCCCCTCAAACGCGGGAAAAAGATGTGGGGTCTGCCACAAAGTAGTTGGCAAGGGCCAACGCTGTTGTGGCTGGGCGACGACTGCAGTGGTTAGTTGCTTCGCATCTCAAGTACTGGGCCTGGAACCGCAGATGCTGACCAACGCGCCTAAAACAGCAAGCCGAGTTGCGTTGCGCGGTTCAGGATCAGTTGGGCGCGGTCGGCGAAGAATTGGAGATTGTCCTTGTTGACCACGGCCGTGCCCGTATTCACGTTTGGCGGGATTTCCAGCCGTTCCAGGCGCGACCAGGCGATGGATGCGACCAGGTAGGCCTGGTTGTAGAGCTCCTGTTCTACGGCATAGATGATGTAGCCGAGATCGATGCCCTCGGTGATGTCGGGGCCGGTGTCCATGCCGCCGACCGGGATCTGCCCCGGCGGCAAACCGGCCTGCTGCAGCATGCGAAAGGCGGCGACCATGCTGCCGAAGCCGGAAACGGCGAAGGCCGCCAGATCGTCGCCCAGACTGTTCATGACGGCGGAGTAGAGCGGGATCGACTGGGCCAGATCGTGCGATTGGTCGGCGAATTCCTGCAGGGTGAAGCTGGTGCCCTCGGTGTCGTTGAGGGTGTTCAGCGCGTCCTCGGTGCCGCGGCGCCGGTCCTCGATCGTAGGGTGTCCCGGTTCGGTGTTGCCGAAGCTGAGGACGCCGCTGGTGCGGCCGTGGTCGATCAGATGTTGGCCCATCAGGCGGCCGCTGATCAGTCCCTGTTGGTAGCCGTCGGCCCCGACATAGCCCCAGGGATGGTGGTCGGTGATGTCGTCGACGGTGGTGTTGTTGATCAGGACGACGATGCCGGCGTTCTCCGCCTCGACCAGCACGGGTTCGACGGCGGGGTTGGAAATGGTGGAGACCAGAACGTCCGGCGCGGACCGGATCGCCAGGCGGAGCTGATTGATGTTCAGTTCAAGATCGTAGTTGCCGGCGGGGACGCCCAGCTTTTGGTAGGTCCAGCCCGCCTGCTGGGCGAAATCGTTGAAGCCGACATCGAGCGCCAGGTTCCATTCGCCGACCGAATGGGTCACCCAGATCAGGCTGCGCGGCGGGCCCCAGACGCCGGTATCCTGGGCCATGGCGCTGTGGGATGGCACAACGGCGCCGGAGCCGGCCAAGGCGCCACCGCCGGCCAGCGCCGTCTTCATGAGGTCCCTGCGCTTGGTCGCGATGGCCATGGGGGTCCCTTTCCGTCGATCGCTACTGCCGCTTGAACCGGGCGGGCAAGTCTGATCAGATCGGCGTCCGTTTCGCCACTGCCTTTGGAGTGTTCGATGTCGCCGGAGTTTTTGCTGACATCGCTGATCGTCATCATCGTGCCCGGTACGGGTGTGCTTTACACGCTCGCCTTCGGCCTCAGCAAGGGCTGGCGCGCCAGCGTGCTGGCGGCCGTCGGCTGTACGTTCGGGATCGTGCCGCACATCGCGGCCAGCATCGTCGGGCTGGCGGCGCTGCTGCATACCAGTGCCGTGGCCTTTCAGATCGTGAAGTATCTGGGCGTGGCCTATCTGCTGTACATGGCCTGGAGCTTTCTGCGCGAGGGCGGGGCACTGCAGGTGTCGGAACGGACAGAGCCCGTGCCGGCGACGAAGATCATTCTGAACGGCTTTCTGCTGAACATTCTGAACCCCAAACTGTCGCTGTTCTTCCTGGCCTTCCTGCCGCAGTTCGTGCCGGCGACGGCCGCCAACGCGACGGGAACCATGCTGATCCTGGCTGTCACGTTCATGGTCATGACCTTCATCGTCTTTGTCGGCTATGGCGCCTTCGCCTCAGCCACGCGGCGTTATGTGATCTCCAGCCCGCGCGTGCTGACCTGGCTGCGGCGCGGCTTTGCCGGGGCCTTCGGTGCCCTAGGCGTCCGGCTGGCCCTGGCGGAGCGGTGATATCCGGCTGCCCAGCCGGCGCAGCGCGACATCGATGATGCCGGCGATGATGATGATGGCGCCGGACGCCAGCATGCCGGTCGACGGCGGATGGCCCATCAGCACCAGCCCGTTAGCGACCATGCCCAGGATCAAGGCACCGACCAGCGTGCCATAGATGCTGCCGCTGCCGCCGGTCAGCGCGGCACCGCCGATCAACACCGCGCCGATGACCTGCAGCTCGAACCCCACCCCGGTGGTGGGCGTGGCGCTGCGCAGCCAGGCGCCCTGCAAAACGGCGATCAGACCGCAACTGATGCCGACCAGCACAAAGCAGGTCAGGCGGATGCGCTTGGTGGGAATGCCCATCTGGCGCGCGGCGCCCTCGTTGCCGCCGGTGGCATAGACCCAATAGCCGAAGATGGTGCGCCGCAGGATCACGCCGCCGATGATCGCGACGCCAAGAAACCAGGCCGCCGGCGCCGGTACGCCCAGCAAGGTGCCGCCGCCCAGCGGGAACAGGCTGGAGGCCAGATCGCGCGGGTAGGAGATCGGGAAGTTGCCGGAGATCGCGGCCGAGACGCCGCGCAGCAGGCTGAGCATGCCCAGGGTCACGACGAACGCGCGCACGCCGATATAGACGGTGACGACCCCGTTCACCAGGCCGATCACGGCGCCATAGATCAAGGTCAGCCCGGCCGCGTACCACGGGTCCAGGCCGGCGCTGGTGACGAACCAGGCCATCAGGATGGTGCCGAGGCCATAGGCGGAGCCGACCGACAGGTCCAGCTCGCCCGTAATCAGAAGGAAGGTCCAGGCCACGGCGACGATGCCGATGAAGGCGCTGGCCCGCAGAATGTCCAGCATGTTGCCGACCGACATGAAGTTGTTCGCCTCGGCGGAGAAATAGGCGAACAGCAGGATGGCAACGATGGTCATCGCCGCCTGGCGCGTCAGCAGCACCTCGCGCAGGATCAGCGCGAGCGGCCGGTGCAGGTCGGCATTACCGGCGAGATCCGGCGACGTCATCACACCGCCCCCGAGGTCAGCAGGCTGACAACGTCGTGCTTGCTCGTCTCGTCGGTCCTCAGATCGGCGATCTTGGTGCCGTGGCGCAGCACCACGATGCGGTCGGCCAGGTCGAAAACACTTTCCATGTTATGGCTGATCAACAGCAGGGCGTGGCCCTGGCCGCGAAGGGTGGTCAGCAGGTCCAGCACCTTGCCCGCCTCGCGTACGCCCAAGGCGGCCGTCGGCTCGTCCAGCAGGGTGATCGTGCCGCCTTGATGCCAGGCGCGGGCGACGGCGATGGCCTGGCGCTGGCCGCCGGACAGGCCGCCGACCTTGGCGCGCACGCTGGGCAGCCCGACCTGCAGGGCGCGCAACGCGTCGCGCGCCTCGCGCAGCATGCGCCCGCGATCGACGAACAGGCCCAGCCGTTTTGGCTCGCGGCCCAGAAACAGGTTCTGGGCGACGTCGCGCTGGTCGACCAGGGCGAGATCCTGAAACACCGTTGAGATGCCGAGCTGGCGCGCCCGTTGCGGTGAGCCGATGGTGACGCGCCGTGCGTTCAGCCGGATCTCGCCGCCGTCCGGCCCGAGCACACCAGACAGGATTTTGACCAGGGTCGACTTGCCGGCACCGTTGTCGCCGACCAGCGCGACGATCTCCGCCCGGTTCAGCGCCAGGTCAACCCCGCGCAGCGCGGTGACCCCGCCGAACCGTTTCTCGATGCCGTGCGCCTCAAGGACGGGACCAACTGGACGTGGGGGCCGGTCGGTCGCGAGCATTGATCGGTGCATCGTAAGCAAGCTGCCTCAATCGTCGTGGGATGCAATCAATATCGCCGCGAGCAAAGGTCTGGGCGAACATCATAGCCGCCTGCGTCATCAAATCGACTGTCGGCGAAATAGGGATCTAGTTCATCGCGATGGAGACGGTACCATTGACCGGCCCGAGTTCACCGTCGCGGCTGCAACAGATCTGGCTGCCGGCTATGGCATTTTGGCACCATCCGCGACCGTGGCTCGGTTCTTGTGAAGACCAGGCATGATGACCCTATCTCTCCGATCAACGCCAACGAAGGACAGGATGTCATGTTGCGCATCTTTGTCCGAAAGCGCCTCGGTTGCGAAGCCCTTCACATGCTCCGGGTATGTCTTGGCGAGATCATGAATGCTCTGCGTATAATCGTCCCAATACAATTCGATGCATTCTTTCAAGGACTTTGACTTGTATTTTGGATAGGTGACATCCCAGTGATTTCTTTTCCAGTGCGTTCCGTCATGTTCGACCCAATGGTTGATTGCGTTCTTACTTTCTCCGCCTTTTATCTTGAGGAACGATTCAACGGTTTCGCGCTTGTCCCGGGTCAATGCGATGATCCGCGCGGACGGAAACCGTTCGATTACCTTCGGCACTTTGGGTAACCACCAGTGGGCGACATCGCCAGCGAGCGCGTGTCGCTGCAGCAATAGGTCGAACCGCTGAAAGTGAAATGTGTCGGCGTTCGTCGGGCGGTCCCAACGCAAGATCGGGGGGAACTCGTGGGTCACACGTGCTGACGTCTGGGCCGTTAAGAGCGTTGACAACGTGGTCGAACCGGATCTGCCCGTGCCAATGCCCAGTACCAATCGGCCGCTACCGGTGTGGCCTAACGATGGGCCAACGTGTCCCTTAGCATCTGCTATCTCGTCCTCGACCACCAGCAGCATCTGCTGCGCGATACGATCCTCGGGGAAGAAACCGAGCAAGCGCCTGAGAAGTTGGTAGGCCTCGTCGCGAGATCCCGAACGAGCCTGGTGATAGGCCCGCAGTGTCCAGATCTCCGCGATCGGCAACTTCGCGAAGAGGCTCTGATCCTTTGCCAGGTTAGCGTTGCATATTGCTGTGGCCTTCGCGAATTCCTTTCTTCGGAATGCCTGCCAGGCATCCTCCGGCGTGCTCGACGTATTGACCATCGACGTCATCCTTTTGTGCCGGGCCTTCCGCGTTGGCCGAGCATAGCCAAAGGCCGGTGCCCGGAGCAGGCAGCCATGAACGGGTGCTGTCGCCCTCGGGTAATCCCCATGCCCGGTTAGACGGACCACTGCTTCCAGTTGGTTGAGGCACTTCCGGCGATGATGGTCGATGGTGTCCGAGCGCGCAATCCGCAGTCGCGTGGCTATTTGGCAGCGGCGAGAAACTCAGGGCGCTGCTGGCGGCCTGAAACGGCGGGTAGGGGGCACTCAGAGAAGCTCGTAACGGCTGGCCTGTCGATGGAAGGCTGCCGGTCGAGCAGCATGACGTCGCCGAACTCGTGGCTGCGGTAGCCGTCGTCCTGTGCCGCCTTCGCCGCCTTGTGCAACGTGCCGTCATCGGCGAAGGCGCGCAGCAGCTCGTAGTGGCTTTCGCCGGGCGCGTGCATGCCGGTCAGCACGGCATCGGGCACCGCGAGCCGCGTCTCAGGGCCGATGCGGTTGCGCGCGATGCCGGCGCCGGCGATCACGCCGCCGCCGCTGCTGGCGGCCGCCTCCAGCGCGCGGACCACGGTGGTGCCCAGGGCGATGATGCGGCGGCCATGCCGTTTTGCCCGATGGATGGCATCCGAGGTCGCGTCGGGGATGCGATAGGGCTCGTCGAACGGCAGCCTGGCGTCCAGTGCCGGATCGCCCGTCGACGAAATGCCGGCCGCATGGGTCAAGGTGGCCAGGCGAACGCCCCGTTCCCGCCAGGCGGCGATCGTCCGCCAGTCGAGCGCGAAGCCGGCCGACGGCGGCTCGAAGGCGACCGGGTCGGCGGCAATGTTGGTCCAAGTATCCCAAAGTGCCAGCGGTGTTGGCACATGGGCGTATTGGATCGGCCTTCCGTGGCCGGCGAGACCGGCCAGCACGGATGCCTTGTCGCCAACAAAGCGCAGGGCCGCGAGCCTGGGATGGTCCATCAGCCGGTCGATGATGGCCGTCAGCGGGCCAAGCCCCAGCCGGTCGCCGGGCGCCAGGCGCGGCGGTGGGGGCCGGTGCTCTGTTCGCGTGCGGTGGTCGCCGGGGCCGAAAGCGATCGCGAGGAAGCGGGTCGGGTCGCCGGCGGTGACCCAGCCGGCCAGGCGGATTTCGATCGGTGCGCCGCTGGCGTCGTGATGGCCCTGCAGGCTGGCCGGCAGGGTCGCGGCGTCGTTGGCGACCACGACGTCGCCCGGGTCGAACAGGGTTGCCAGATCCGACCGGCGCCGATGGCGGATCTCGCCGTCTGGGGCGACGGTCAGCAGCCTGGCGGCGCGATGGTTGGGCGTGTCGGCGGCAATCATGCGCTTGCGGCCTCCGGTGCCGTTTGTTGCTCCGCCAGAGCGATGCGGATGCGTTCGATCAACTCGGTCGCCGCGTCCTCGGGCCGCTTCAGGGTTGCCGGGTCGGTGCCGGGCAGGGCGGCGGCGTGCATGGGCGTGTCCATGTCGCCGGGGTCGACCGCCAGGAAGCGGATGCCCTGGGTTGCGGCCTCGACGTCCCAGATGGCGCTCATATGCGCCAGCGCGGCCTTGCTGGCGCCATAGGCGCCCCATTCCGGGTAGGCGCTGACCGCCGCGTCGCTGGAAATGTTCACCACCAGCGCCCCGTGCCTCTCGCGGGCGGAGCTGGCCAGCGCGCCGTAGAGTGCCTTGGTCAGGCGAAACGGCCCGATGAGATTGACCGCCAGCGCCTGTTCCAGATCCTCGCACTCGGTATCGGCCAGTGGGATCAGCGGCACGGGGCCGAGCACGGAGGCGTTGTTGATCAAGACGTCCAGCCCGCCGAGCGTGCCGGTGATCTGCAAGGCCAGAGGATAGATGTCGTCCTTTTGCCCGACATCGCCGACAAGCCCGACGGCCCCGGTCTCGGCAGCGACCTGTTTCACGCGGTCGGCCGTGCGGGCGACGAAGGCGACGCATGCACCCACCGCGCCGAGCTGTCGGACAAGCGCCTGGCCCAAGCCGGAGGTGCCGCCGGTGATCGCGATGCGCAGGCCCCGAAACTCGGCGTCGGCGGTCGGGTTGAGATTGGTGAAATTGGTCATGGTTGGTCCTGCTTTCATATGAACAGGCCCAATCGCTACAAGTTCAAGTGAACTTGAAGTCAAGGACAAAAAGTGCTCTCGTGCGCGCCATGGAAAAGGTCTTGACGATCAGCGAGATTTCCCGGCGCAGCGGTGTTGCCGCCTCGGCCCTGCGCTTTTATGAGGACCGCGGGCTGATCACGTCTGAGCGCGCTGGCTCTGGCCATCGCCGTTATCCACGTTCGGTGCTGCGGCGCATCGCCTTCATTGTGTTTGCCCAGCGCATCGGGCTGTCTTTGACCGAGATCGGCGAGGAACTGGCCAAATTGCCGGCCGACCGCACGCCCAAGCGCGCCGACTGGTCGCGCCTGTCCGGCACCTGGCTAAAACGGGTGGACGCGCGGATTGCGGAACTGGAACGGCTGAAGGAAGGGCTGACCGCCTGTATCGGCTGCGGCTGCCTCTCGATTGACCGCTGCCAGCTCAGCAACCCCCAAGACGCTGCCGGCCGCAACGGTCCGGGGCCTCGCCATTGGATGTGAGTGAGACACGAGTGGCTTGGTGGGTCTTGGCTCACCAAGGAACCAAATCACTCGTCCGGCGTATGGCCGTAATTCTCGTAGGTCAGGTCCATGATGCGCTGGCGCAGCGCAAGAATGTCGGCGCTGTCCTGGTCGACGCGCAGGTTGCCGTCATCGTCCAGACTGGCGACGGCCAGCGCGCCGTACATGAATTTCAGGCCGGATCGGTTGATTGGGCACAGCATCGCGGCACCGTCGCCGGCGATTTCCGCGCCGATCAGGCCGCCGACGTTGAAACCTCCGATCTGGACGCGGACGCCGGCGGAGGTCAGGGCCTGATAGTCGATGACGTAGGCGGCCCTGGCTTGCGCGGCCGCCACCAGGACATGGCGGAAGGTGGATGAGGTGAGGACCAGCGGCACATCGCGCTGGGCGTCGAGGAACAGGATTGCGGCCGGGCGGCCCTCGTCCTGTCGGTCTTGGATGTATTCGAACGACGCCTGGTTCAAGGCGGCGTGGAAGGCCTGTTCCAGCGCCTCGTCCTGGACGAAATGGTTCCAGTTGCCGACCTGGGCCTGGGCGGGTGCCGCCACCAGAAGGACCAAGAAGATGAGCCAAGCCGTGTGCCGTTTCATGGTCGTCTTTCCCTCTTGGACCGGCGGGTTAGTCCGCCGGGGCGTGGCCGTAATTCTGTTGGGTCAGGTCCAGGATGCGTTGGCGCAGCGTCAGGATGTCGGTTCCGTCCGGGTCCACGCGCAGATTGCCGTTATCGTCTAAGCTGGCGATGGCCAGCGCGCCAAAGGTAAAGGTCAAGCCAGCGCTGTTGACGGGGCTTAGCATCGCCGCACCGTCACCGGCAATTTCGCCGCCTGGGACGACGTCGTTTCCGAGGTCGATCCCGACATAGGTTCCGTCCACAAACGCCCCACCGAGAATCCCAAGGCCGATCTGAACGCGGACACCCGCCGACGTTTGGGCCTGATAGTCGATGACATAGAGGGCGCGCGCCTGAGCGGCGGC
>JBCBSH010000089.1:0-16774 GCA_039819285.1 Pseudomonadota bacterium | reverse complement strand
GATCATGGCCCTTCTCGACCAGTCCGCCGTGCCCTATCGGATCGTCTTGACCAAGATCGACAAGGTGTCTCAAGCAGACCTGGACGCGCTGGTGGCGAGCCTGCGCGACGACCTGAAACGCCACCCCGCCGCTTTGCCGGAACCGCTTGCGACCAGCGCGGCGAAGTCACTGGGGCTCGACCAGATGCGGGCGGACGTCGCTACGTTAGCCAACGAACTGGCGCCGCCCGGCTGATTTCGTCTGCGCAAGCTGCTAACCTCCGCCTTCCTCGCCACCAGCCTCGGCCGTTCCATGACAGACAAACCGGTATTCGCTGACGCCGCCCCGGGCGACGCATGGCTGCAAAAGGCCAAGACCCTATCCGAGGCGCTGCCCTTCATGCGGCGCTATTCCGGCGCCACGTTCGTGATCAAGTATGGCGGCAACGCGATGGGCGACCCCGGCCTGGCGCACGACTTCGCCCGCGACCTGGTGCTGTTGAAGCAGGTCGGGATCAACCCTGTCGTCGTCCATGGCGGCGGCCCGCAGATCGGTCAGATGCTGGAACGGTTGAACGTCAAGACGACCTTCATCGACGGTCTGCGCGTTACCGATCAAGATACGGTCGATATCGTCGAGATGGTTCTGTCGGGATCGATCAACAAATCGATCGTCTCGGCGGTGCAATCGGTCGGCGGCCAGGCCATCGGTCTGTCGGGCAAGGACGGTGCCCTGATCTCGGCCCGCAAGCTGCGCCGCACCAAGCGCGACCCCGACAGCCATATCGAACAGGTCCTGGATCTGGGCTTCGTCGGCGAACCGACGGCGGTGAACCCAGACATTCTGTCGGTTTTTGCGAGCAGCGCATTCATTCCGATCATTGCCCCGATCGGCATTGGCGAGAACGGCGAAACCTACAACATCAACGCTGACACTGCGGCCGGGGCCGTGGCCGGCGCGCTGAACGCCAGCCGCTTCTTCCTGCTGACCGATGTCACCGGCGTTTTCGACAAGGCGAGGAACCTGATCACCGACCTGCCACTCGACAAAGCGGCGGCGCTGATGGGCGACGGCACGATCTCCGGCGGCATGATCCCGAAAATCGAAACCTGCGTCTCGGCGGTCAAGGCCGGTGTCGGCGGCGCCGTCATTCTGGACGGCCGGGTGCCCCACGCCCTGTTGCTGGAAATCTTTACCGATGGCGGCGCGGGGACGTTGATTCATCGGTAGGCGGCAGGAGCCGAGCGTATCGGCAAGGCCGAGGGCCTAAGCTCTGACGGCGGCCAAGGGCCTTGCCTGGTTGTGGGCAGGACCGCATCGTCGCTGGAGCACCAATTGGGAGCGGGCATGTATTTGGGAATTGATCTTGGCACGTCGGCGGTGAAGGCCATCCTGGTTGACGATGCCCAGGCAATCATCGGACAGGCGTCAGCACCGTTGACCGTCGAACGGCGCCAGCCGCTATGGTCGGAACAGGATCCGGAATCCTGGTGGCAGGCAACGACCAATGCGATTTCAGCGTTGCGGGCCGATCACGCGGGGCCGCTCGCCGACGTGCGGGCAATCGGCCTGTCCGGACAGATGCATGGCGCCACCCTGCTGGACGTCGGCGACAGCCCTCTGCGGCCGGCCATCTTGTGGAATGACGGCCGCAGCTTCGCCGAATGTGCGGCCCTTGAGCGCGCGGTTCCCAATCTGACGACGATTACCGGCAACCGTGCGATGCCCGGGTTCACCGCGCCCAAGCTGCTTTGGGTAAAGACCCATGAACCCGATGTCTTCGCGCGCGTTGATCGCGTGCTGTTGCCCAAGGACTATCTGCGTCTAAGGCTGACGGGAGAAGCCATCAGCGACATGTCGGATGCCGCCGGCACCCTATGGCTGGATGTCGGGCACCGGCGCTGGTCACCGGCATTGTTGGACGCCACCGGCCTTGATGAGCAGGCCATGCCATCGCTGGCCGAGGGATCGGATGCGGCCGGGCACCTGCGCCGCGATATCGCAACGCAGTTGGGCCTGCCCGCCGGCATTCCCGTGGCTGGCGGCGCCGGCGACAATGCGGCCGGCGCAGCCGGCATCGGCATCGTCGACCCTGGCCGCGCCTTCGTCTCGCTTGGCACGTCCGGGGTCGTTTTTGCGGTCAGCGACGGTTTCAAGACCGACCCTGACAACGGTCTTCACGCCCTCTGCCACTGTCTGCCAAACCGCTGGCATAAGATGGCGGTGATCTTGAGCGCCGCGAGCTGTCTCGATTGGGCCAGCAGAGCGTTCGGCTTTGACGATGTTGGTCTCCTGATCGAGGCGGCCGAGACCGTCGACCCCTCCGGCTCACTGCCGCTGTTCCTGCCTTATCTCTCTGGCGAGCGGACGCCGCATAACGACCCGAACGCGCAAGGCGTCCTGTTCGGCCTTACCCATTCGACCGATCGGGCGCAGATGGCGTACGCGGTGCTTGAAGGCGTCGCCTTTGCCCTGTCGGATGGGTTGAACGTGCTGATCGACGCCGGCACGGAAATCGACGCCTTATCGGTGATCGGTGGCGGCGCGCGCTCGACCGCGTGGGGCCGGATGATCGCGTCGGCGTTTGACCGGCCGCTGCACTACCACGAAGGGGGCGATGTCGGTCCTGCCTTCGGCGCCGCACGGCTTGCCCGATTGGCCGCAGGCGGCGAGGCGGTCAGTGACGTCTGCACGGCACCGCCGATCAGGGAGATCGTGGAACCGGATACCGCCCTGACCCGGTCAATGGCGCCGAGGCGTGCCACTTTTGGCGCGCTCTATCGCGATCTGCGCGACCGTTTCGCAGCACCCCAGCAACTGTCCGATTGAAATAGGGAAGACAACGGCCATGAGCCCTGCCCCATACTTCGACATCGACCCGGTCCCGTTCGAGGGTCCGGACAGCCACAACCCGCTGGCGTATCGGTACTACGATCCTGACCGTCTGGTGTTGGGCAAACCGATGAAGGACCATCTGCGCCTGGCGGTTTGTTATTGGCACAGCTTCTGCTGGCCCGGCAGCGACATGTTCGGTGCAGGCACGTTCGACCGGCCTTGGTTCGCCGGAGCGGGCGACCCTGAGACCATGGAACTGGCCGAACACAAGCTCGCCGTGGCGTTCGAGTTCTTCGAGAAGCTTGGAACGCCGTTCTTTTGCTTTCACGACGTCGACGCCGTGCCGCTGCCCGACGACCTCGTGCAGTCCCGTCGCAATCTCGATCGCATTGCGACACTGATGGAACATGAGATGGATCGGACCGGCGTGAGGCTGTTGTGGGGCACGGCCAACCTGTTTTCGCATCGGCGCTATATGGCCGGGGCCGCGACGAATCCGGACCCGGCGGTCTTTACCTATGCCGCCGGACAGGTGCGCAACATCCTTGAGGTCACCCATCGGCTCGACGGCGCCAACTATGTGCTGTGGGGCGGACGCGAGGGCTACGACACCTTGCTGAACACCGACATGCGGCACGAGGCGGACCAGCTGGGCCGCTTTCTGGCGCTGGTGGCCGAGCACAAGCACAAGATCGGCTTCAAAGGCCCGCTGCTGATCGAGCCAAAGCCGATGGAACCGACCAAGCACCAGTACGATCACGATGCGGCAACCGTGCATGCCTTCTTACAGCGGTACGATCTGGTCGGTGAGTACAAGCTGAACATCGAGGTCAACCACGCTACGCTGGCCGGCCACAGTTACGAGCACGATATCGCCTACGCGATCGCCAACGAGCTGATGGGGTCGTTCGACATCAATCGCGGGGACCCGCAGAACGGCTGGGACACCGATCAGTTTCCCAACGACGTCACCGAGGCCACGCTGGCCCTTTACCGGGTGGTCCGGGCCGGTGGTCTGACGACAGGCGGCTTCAACTTCGACGCCAAGTTGCGGCGCCAGTCCATCGACCCGCTGGACCTGGTTCATGCCCATGTCGGCGGCATCGATACCTTGGCCAGGGGGCTGCTGGCCGCCGAGCGGCTGATCGTGGACGGCGCGCTGGACCGGTTCGTTAGCGATCGCTATGCGGGCTGGGGCGACGAAGAAGGCCGTGCCATCCTGGCGGGAGAGCGCAGCTTGGAAACCCTGGCTGACCGGGCGCGAGCCGCGCCCGCGCCAGTTCCTGTTTCTGGCCGTCAGGAATATCTGGAAAACTTGATCAATCGATTCGTGTGAACGGCGGCCCTTGCCCGCCTATCTCACATAGGACAAGGGCAGGGCTGTGGTGTGCTTGATCTCCTCCATGACGAAGGTGGAGGTCACATCCGAGAGGCCGCCAACCGCGATCAGCCGCTTATAGACGTCGTCATAGGCCGCAATGTCGGGTACGACCAAACGCAGCAGATAGTCGATTTCGCCGCTCATCCGGTAGAAATCGACGACTTCGGGTATGGCGTCCAGGGCCGTCGCGAACCGGTCAAGCCACTCCGCATTGTGTTCATGGGTCTTGATCGTGACAAAGACGGTCGTGCCGACATTCAGCTTGACCGGATCCAGCAAGGCCACCCGGCGGCGGATCACGCCGTTTTTCTCCAATTTCTGAATACGGCGCCAACACGGGGTCGCGCTTAAGCCCACCTGATCAGCAATATCGGCAACCGAAAGGCTGGAATCCCGCTGCAGGCACGACAGAATTTTTTTATCAATTTCATCCATAACGTAGGACACACTATCAGAATTCTGGGCGTTTCTTAGTCAAGTTTGCAGAAAACTACCTTGGAAGTCGAGCTATCGTTTCGCCGACCTTGATGCAGGAGGAATACGAGCGCCATGCTGTCAAAACTTTTCACCGACCATCCGTCATCCGTCGGCGAGACCTACTGGCAGCATATGGGCATGGCGTTTTCCTTCGCCTTCGCCATGATCGGCGCCGGATTTGCCTGTCTGCTGCACGGCTTCTTCCCATTTCTGTTCGTCAAGACCGGCAGCCGAACGATTACGGAACTGCATGACCGCATGGTCACCAACCGGTCCCGCCTGACCCAAGCGGACGATGCCGCCAACCGTCAGCAAGCTGTTAACTGGCAGATTTGATCGCTTGACCTCTTAGCCTTCGGTCCGAACAATCAGGGCGCCCTCAGGGGCAGTCTTTCGACCGAATTTCGGCTAGACAGGGGTTTTGGCATGAAAAGAGTTCTCGCAACGGCGGCGTTTGCCGCCTTCGGCTTGACGGCCGGCACGGCCAGCGCGGTTTCAACGTCGATCAACTATATCGACTTGCAGCCCGGCATGGATCTGCAGACATGTTTGAACCAAGGCGATGCTGCGCTGTCGGCAACTGGTTTGTCGCCGCTTTCGCGCACATCCAGTGCCGCGTGGGCCGAAACCTACGAGGCCGATGCCCTCTTCATCGTCTATTGCATTATTGATCGCGGCATTGCGGTCGTATCGGCATCCTCCGAACAGGCCCAAAGATCCGACGAGATGGGCAACTACATCGACCGGATCATGGACAATTTCGAGAATCCCCAGTCCGGCGGGCGGAAGTAACCTTCACCAAACAAGCAAGGGCGCCATGCGTCTGCGGTCCCGTGCATTGAAGCGGTTTCCGGCCTATATCTGCGGCCATGGGTATTCCGTTTCTGAAAATGCACGGGCTGGGCAACGATTTCGTTGTCATTGACGATCGGGCATCCGTCGGCCGGGTTGACCAAACACTTGCGATCAAACTGGCCGATCGACGCCTTGGTGTCGGCTGTGATCAGGTGATTGTGCTGGAACCGTCGCGGCGTGGCGACGTCTTCATGCGCATTTTCAACCCCGATGGCAGCGAGGCGGAATCCTGCGGCAATGCAACGCGCTGCGTCGCGGCCCTGGCGTTTGAGGAGACGGGCGGCGATCAAGCTGTGATCGAGACACGCGGCGGCCTGCTGGCCAGCAGTCGCGCGAACGACGATATGATCACGGTCGATATGGGCCCGGCGCGGTTCGGCTGGCAGGACATTCCGCTTGCCCACGCGGTCCCCGATACCGCCCATCTGCCAGTCGCGCTGGACGACCTGACCGAGCCGGTTGGCGTTTCGATCGGCAACCCGCACTGCACGTTCTTCGTTCCCGACGCCGAAGCGGTTGCGGTCGAGCGGCTGGGCCCGTTGATCGAGACCGACAGCCTGTTTCCGGCGCGCACGAACGTGGAGTTCGTTCAAGTGATCGCGCCCGATCACTTGCGCATGCGCGTGTGGGAGCGGGGCGCCGGGGTGACTCTCGCCTGCGGTTCAGGCGCTTGCGCATCGGCAGCGGCCGCCGTCAAGCGCAAGCTTGCCGCCCCGCGCATGGCGATCGATCTCGACGGCGGCAGGCTTTGGCTGGACGCCAGCGATCTGGACCACATTCTGATGACCGGCCCAACCGAACTGGCCTTTCGAGGCAGCTGGCCAACCGACGATGCCCCTGCCAGCTGAAACAGTATCAGGTCGCGCGACGACAGGGACCACGGCCATCGCCTCGCCAAACGTCGTCACCTTTGGCTGCCGGCTGAACAGCCAGGAGAGCGCGGTCATCCAGTCCCAACTGGTCCAGGCCGACGCGGGCGATACCGTTGTGATCAACAGCTGCGCGGTCACCGCCGAGGCGGAACGGCGGGTGCGCACGGCGATACGGCGGGCGCGGCGCGAACGGCCGGATGCCGAGATCGTCGTGACCGGCTGCGCCGTCCAGATCACGCCGGAACGCTATCGGGCCATGCCGGAGGTCGATCGGATCGTCGGCAACCATGAGAAGTTGTTGCCAGAAACATGGCAGGTGGCCGACGGAGAATGCACCGGCATCCTGGATATTCAGGATGTGCGGGAGACGGCCGGCCATATGGTTGCTGGCTTTGACGGCAGAACGCGCGCGTTCCTGCAGGTCCAGAATGGCTGCGACCATCGCTGCACCTTTTGCATCATCCCGTTCGGTCGCGGGCCGTCCCGGTCGGTGCCGATCGGGTCCATCGTCGATCAGGCGCGCCAGGCGGTCGCAACGGGCTATCACGAGATCGTCCTGACCGGGGTCGATGTCACATCCTATGGCGGCGAGTTGCCGGGCCGGCCGACGCTGGGCCAGATGATCCGCCGATTGTTGGCCTGCGTTCCCGAGTTGCCCCGCCTCAGGCTTTCCTCGATCGACCCGGTCGAAATCGACGACACTCTCTGGCACTTGATCGAGCACGAGCCTCGGCTGATGCCACACCTGCATCTCAGCCTTCAGGCCGGCGCCGATCTTGTCCTGAAGCGCATGAAGCGTCGGCATCTGCGCGCCGACATCCTTGATCTTTGCGACCGTGCGCGCCGCTTGCGGCCCGACATCGTGTTTGGCGCGGACCTGATCGCCGGCTTCCCGACCGAAACCGACGCCCACTTCGAAGCGACACTCGACCTGGTCGAGACCTGCGACCTTAGCTATCTGCATGTCTTTCCCTACAGCGCGCGCGAGGGCACGCCTGCGGCGCGCATGCCGCAAGTATCGCCTGACGTGCGACGCGAGAGGGCCGCACGACTGCGCGAGGCCGGCGCGAACAGGTTCGACCGCCTGCTTGACCGAGAGGTCGGGCGGACACGCCGGGTCCTGATCGAGCAGGATGCCTCTGGCCGAACCGAGCACTTCGTGCCGATCCGGATGGGCGACAATTCGACAATCCGCCTGGATGCGGGCGCGATCATCGATACCGAAATCATCGCCCGAGACGCAGACGGGTTGATCGGCCGGCCCTTCCAGATCGTAAGACACTCGAACTGGAACGCTGCTTGAAGGCGTACTGGGGCCCGACGATATCCCCATCATGGCCTCGGCCACGCCGCAAAAGCGCCTCAACGGACACTACATGATCCGAACGATGATGAAACGACGCTCGCTGCTTGCCGCCGCTCTTGTCTCCGCCTGCATCGGATGGACATCGTCTGGGAGTGCCCAGGTTGCGCTTAGTCTGGACGATCAGCTACTGGTCACACGCGTCCAAACCTACCTGGACAGTCTGACGACGCTTCAGGCGAGGTTCTCGCAGGTGGCACCCGACGGGTCGGTCGCCCAAGGCGACTTCTATCTGCAGCGTCCAGGCTTCATGCGCCTCGAGTATGACACCGAGCCCTATCTCTATGTCGCGAACGGGCGCTTTTTGTATTTCTACGACGAACTGATGGACAGCAGGTCCAACACCGAAATCGGTTCGACGTTGGCCGATTTCATTCTGCGCGAAGATGTTCGTTTGTCGGGCAACGTGACCGTCATGGACGTGCGCGAGGACCCGCAGGCCATTCAGGTCGACCTGATTCAAACCGAAGATCCCACGGCCGGCCAGATAACGCTGATCTTCGATCGCGACCCGATCGTGCTGTCCAGTTGGGTCGTCATCGACGCGCAAAACCAAACCACGCAGGTCATCCTGGACGCGATTCAGCGGGATATCGACCTTCCACGCAGCCTGTTCCGCGCGCCCACCGCCGGCAACTAGCCTTCCGACCCAACCGGTTTAGTTCCGTTCGCGAAACGGCGCGACGAACAGGCTTGGCAAGCTCTCGTCGTGATGGTGCTCGACCCCGATCGGCATGTCCGGAGTTCGTTCCGTTCGACTGCGCGAGGCAAACATGCGGTCCCAGAATGAGAACAGGGTGCCGTAGTTACTGTCCGTATCGCGCCGGATGGCGTGGTGGTGCACCCAATGGATCGACGGCGTGATGATGACCACCGACAGCGGCCGCTCAAACCAGCGCGGCAACGCGACGTTAGAGTGGTGGAAGATGGCCGCCGCCAACAGCAGGGTTTCGAACAGCAGCGCCGCCGCCAACGGTATGTCCAGCAAAATGATGAACAGGGCCCGCACCAGCGCGCTGAGAACGACCTCGCCGAAGTGAAATCGCACCGCACTGGTCGAGTCCAGAAACTCGTCCAGGTGATGGACGTGATGGAACCGCCACAAAAACGGGATCTCGTGATTGGCCCGATGCCACCAATAGATGAACAGGTCCAACAGCACCAGGTCGATCAGCAAGGTGTACCAGTCGGACCACCAGTCGGGCCACGACAGGGCGTCGCGCCAGCCGAGCGAGTTCGTCGCCGCCAAATAGGTAACCGGCACGACGATGAGAGGCGACAGGCCGACATTGGCCAGCCAAAGACCGGCATTCCGCCCCAGCCTGCGCCAGCCGAGCGGTCCTTCGTGGCGGCGTGGGTGGGCGCGGGGCAGCAGCCGTTCCACGACGAAAACAAAAAAGAGCCACAGCCCCACCACCCAGAGTTTCAACGCCAGCAGGGCTTGAACTGCGTCTTCCATGGCACGCATATATGTTTCACTAGCCGCTGAGGCCAAAGTGACAACAGCGTGACCCATGGTCGCGCGCATTCATCAAGAAGGGAAGATCGCCCCTATGCGACCCCTTGTCGGAATCCCCTGCTGCGTCAGGCAGGTGGGCCTGCACCCGTTTCACATCGTCGGGGACAAGTATATCCGCGCCGTCACCGACGGCGCAGGTGCACTGGCCGTCGGCTTGCCGGCGCTGGGCGACGCCTATGATTGGCGCGAGTGGCTGCCGAGGCTGCATGGCGTCCTGATCACGGGCAGTACGTCGAACGTGCATCCCGCCCTTTATGGCGACACATCGAAGAGCCATGACGCAAACCACGACCCGGCCAGGGACGCGACCACCCTGCCCCTGATCCGCGCCGCGCTCAACGAAGGTGTTCCGCTGTTGGCGATCTGCCGCGGCATTCAGGAACTGAACGTCGCCTTCGGCGGCACATTGCATCAGGATCTGAAGTCGGTCGACGGCCGCTTCGACCATCATCCGGACCCGGAACTTGATGCCGAGGGCCAGTATGGGCCGGCCCACCCGGTGCGCCTGTCGACGGACGGCCAGTTGACCCGACTGTTCGGCAAGGCCGAGATCACCGTGAACTCGATCCACTATCAGGGCATCGGCAAGCTAGGCGACGGGCTGTCGGTCGAGGCGGTGGCGGCGGATGGTCAGGTCGAGGCGGTGCGAGTCGACGATGCCAAGGCGTTTGCAATCGGCGTGCAATGGCATCCGGAGTGGCGCTATTGGGAAAACGCCGAATCCACGGCCCTGTTTCGGGCCTTCGGCGAAGCGGTCGCCGCCCATGCTGGCCGGTCCGGACGCTTGGCGGCCGAATAGGCGACGTCAGGCACCGTCACCGTTGGCCAGTTTGGCCAACAGTTTGACCAGCACGGCCCGTTCCTCATCGCTCAGCGCCTCGGCCACCGCGCGCTCGTGGGCCAGGACGGCCGGCATAATGCTCTGCAACATGTTGGCACCCGCGTCGCTCAGCTTTAGCGCGTAGGAGCGGCGGTCGGCGGGCGACGGTGCCCGGACCACCAGGTCGCGTCGTTCCAACCGATCGATCACGGCCACCATGGTCGACCGGTCGATGCCAAGCGCGTCGCCGAGTTCCGACTGGCTGAGCCCGTCATTGCTGTCGATTAGAATGAGAACGCCAAGCTGCCCCGGCGTGATGTCGAAATCCGCGGTCGCGGCACGGAAGTTCTGAAAAACGGCGATCTGCGCGCGGCGAAGGTTGTAGCCGACAAGGTCGGGCAGCACGCCATGATCGATGCGCCGGCTGCGCCTGCGGCGGCGATCGACGGAACCGTCAGCCCTTGGGACATTCGCTACCACAGCAAGTTCACCAGCCCCAACGTGATGATCGGGAACACGATCAGGATAATCACCCGCGCGGCGTCGGACAGCAAGAAGGGCAGCACGCCCCGGAAGCTGTCCAGCATCGGCACGTCCCGCGCCAGCGAGTTGATGATGAATACGTTCATGCCGACAGGCGGCGTAATCAACCCGACCTCAACCACGATCAGGGCCAAAATCCCGAACCATATGGCGGTTTCCTCCGGTGTCATGCCGAAGTCGAGGGCCGTGACGATGGGGAAGAAGATCGGGACCGTCAGCAGGATCATGCTGAGACTGTCCATAACGCAGCCGAGCAGCAGATAGATCAGCAACATCACGGCCAGCACCGCCATCGGCGCCAGGCCGCTGTCGCCGATGAACAACGCCGCGGACTGGGGCAACTGGGTCAGGGCCAGCATGCCGTTGAACAGCTTGGCGCCGAGGATGATCAGGAAGATCATCGCGCTGGCCTCGGCGGTGCCCTTCAGGCTATCGACGAAGCCTTGCCAGCGCATACCACCGTGAAAGATCGCCAGCAACAGGGTGGAAAAGGCCCCGACGGCCGCCCCTTCCGTCGGCGTGAACCAACCGGCGTAAATGCCGCCGATCACAAGCAGGAAGATCGCGACCACCGGCCAGGTTTCGGCAACGGCCTTGCGCCTGGCCGCAGCGCCCGCGCGCTCACCCGTCGGGCCGGCATCCGGCCTGAAACGGACATAGACGGCAATCGCCAGCACATAGCCCAGAGCGGCGAGGAAGCCCGGCAGCAGGGCGGCGACAAACATCTTGGCGATGTTCTGCTCGGTTAGAATGGCGTAGATGACCAGAACGACCGATGGCGGGATCAGGATGCCGAGTGTTCCACCGGCGGCCAGCGAGCCGGTCGACAAAGCGCCGGAGTAGCCAAACCGCCGCATCTCGGGCAATGCCACCTGGGCCATCGTCGCGGCCGTGGCCAGGGACGAGCCGCAGATGGCGCCGAACCCTGCGCAGGCGCCGACGGACGCCATCGCCACGCCGCCGCGCCGATGGCCGAGAAAGACGTTAGCGGCGTTGAACAGCGCCTTGCTCATCCCCGCCCGGGTGGCGAACTGGCCCATCAGCAGGAACAGCGGCACCACCGACAGGCCATAGTCGGCAAAGGCGCTGAACGATGTGTTCTTGACGTAAGCCAATGTCGGCGAAACCCCACGCATGACCAGATAGGCGCCCAGGCCGACGGCGATCATCGATACGCCAATCGGAATGCGCAGTGCCAGCAACGCCAAGAGAGCGACAAAGGCAAATGCACCAAGTTCGGGTCCAATCACCGGGCCGGCTCTCCGTCGCCCCGTGCCTCAGCGATCGACCGCAGGACCGTGTAGGCGCAGACCAGCGTTAAGAGAACCGTGGCGACGAAGGCGCAGAGATATCCCCACTTCGTCGGCAGGCCGAGGATCCACGTGGTCTCGCCATAGGGACCCAGCCGATCGAGATAGCCATTGAAGAGCTGCCAGGCGAGCAGTGCGGCGATGATCGTGTAAAGCAGGTTGCCGGCCACTGCGAACCACGCCCGGGCCCTGGCGCTTGCCCTGGCGACGAAGAAGTCGACCGCAACGTTGCCCCGGACAATCTGGCAATAGGGCAGGAAGCTGAACAGCGCGATGGCCACGCCCAGCTCGACCAGTTCGAAGTCACCGGGAACCGGCCCCAGCCAGCCAAACAGCGGAACGCCGGCCATGTTACGGCCGATGATGCTGACGACGACCATGACCATGATCGCCGCCAGCAGAAAACCGCCCAAAACCGCCAGCGCGGCCGATGCGCGATACAGTACCTTGCCGATGGGATCGACCGCGATCGCGCCTGGCGCCTGGCGGGCCATACGGACCTATTGGCTGTACTGGTCGACCAGCTCTCGCGCCCGCGCCAACAGGGCAGCACCGTCATGACCGGCCGCGTCCGTATTGGCGACCCATGCATCGATGACGCCTTGGGTGCGGTCGGACATCTCAGCCACGACATCGTCCGACAAGACAACGAACTGGTTGCCGGCATCCACTGCGGCCTGGCGCCCTGGCGCCTCGGCCTCATCCCAGACCTGGCCGATCAGCTGGGCCAGCGCCATGCCGGAGTTGTTGTCGATCACCGCCTGCAGGTCCTCGGGCAGCCCGTCGTAGACGTCCTGGTTCATGGCGAACAGAAAGACCGAGGTGTAGAAGCCGCGATCGGCATCGATTTCGCTGTGGCAACAGACCAGTTCCTGCACGCGCAAGGGTCGCGCCACCTCCCACGGAATGACCGTCCCGTCGACCACGCCGCGCGACAAGGCCTCTGGCACTTGCGGCACCGGCATGCCGACCGGCACGGCGTCCAATGCCTCCAGCGCGTCATTGATCACCCGTGTCGGCGCGCGAACCGAGGTTCCTTCCAGATCGTCGAGACTGTCGAACGGTTCGTCGCGCATGTGGAACGTGCCGGGGGCGTGGGTGTGCAGAGTCAGAACATGGACGTCGGCAAACTCGTCGGCCAGGTTTTCCTCATAGAACGCCTGTGCCGCCTGGCTGGTCGCCTCGGCCGAGCCAGCAACGAACGGAAGCTCGAAAACTTCGGTCAATGGAAACCGCCCGGGCGTGTAACCAGGCAAGGTCCAGACCACATCGACGACCCCGTCGCGCACTTGATCGTAAAGCGAGGGCGGTGCGCCGCCGAGCTGCATGGCGGGGTAGATCTCGACCGCGATCCTGCCATCGGATTCCTCCATCACCCTGTTCGCCCAGGGCTCGATGAATTGCGAGTGGGCGACCGAGGGCGGCGGCAGGAAGTGATGCACGCGCAAGGTCACGTCCTGCGCCTGCGCCGACGATCCAAAGCTGGCAAGCATCGCCGCAACGGACGCCCCACCCACCACGCCAAAAACAGACGCGCGCAAAGTCATGATTTTCATGTGACGGTGTCCTCCCCTCTCTGGCCAGCACTTGTTGCAGGCCTGTCGTTTCTCGAAGAGCCTATCGCCTTCCGCGGGACATCTCTAGGCCGGTCCCAAGCCCACGACTCTGCCCTTGATCCAACTCCCCTTTCAACGATATTGTTTGACATACGAACAATTTGTCGACCCCGGCGTGACCAGCCGACTGATCGGCCGACGCTACGAGGATTCATGACCTTTTCCGTGATGATTCGACAATCGGGCGAACCGATGGGCGCACCGGTCACGGTTGAGATGGGCGACACGATCCTGGCTGCCGCCTTGGCGAAGGGCCTGCCCTTTCCGCACAGTTGTCAGGCAGGCAATTGCGGGTCGTGCAAGGTGCGACTGATCAGTGGCGACGTCGATATGACACCCTATTCGGAGTTCGCGCTGACCGACAAGGAACGCGCCGACGGCTTGATCCTCGCCTGCCGTAGCGTTCCTTGGGAGGATTGCGCGGTCGAACTGCTCGACGACGACGAGATCGCCGTTCACCCCCAGCGCGAGTTGGTCTGTCGCGTCAGCGGGCTGGAAAACCTGACCCACGACATCAGACGCGTCATGCTGACGATCGAGTCTGGCGGACCGTTCAGTTTCGCTGCCGGGCAATATGCATCTGTCACGTTCCCGGGCCAGCGGCCGCGCGACTATTCGATGGCCAACCGGCCGGATGAACACGCCCTTGAGTTCCACATTCGCAACACCGGCGGCAGCACAAGCCGCTATGCCTACGAGACCCTGCGGATGGGCGACCGCGTCGACGTGGATGGACCGCTGGGGACCTCCCACCTGAGAGAGGCCCACGAGGGGCCGATCCTGGCGATCGCCGGCGGCTCTGGTCTGGCACCGATCAAGAGCATTGTCGAAACCGCCCTGGCGAAGGGTATGCGGCAACCGATCGATCTTTACGTCGGCGCCCGCCGCGAACACGATCTGTATCTTCAGGACCACTTCTCGGCACTGCAACAGCGCCACGCAAATCTGCGCTTCGCCGCTGCCTTGTCTGAGCCCGATGCACCGACGGACAAGCACGTTGGCCATATTGGCGACGTTGCCGTCTCGGAGTTGCGTGACAGCGACCAGGTTCGGGCCTATTTGGCCGGCCCGCCGGCGATGGTCGAATCCGCGACCCTGCTGCTGACGGAACGGGGCGTCCCCCGTCACCGCATCCATGCCGACGCCTTCTATTCGGAAGACGAAAAGCAGGCCCTGGAGGCGGCGCAATGACGGCCAGTCTGGATGGTCGGGTTGCGTTGGTGACCGGCGCCGGCCGCGGTATCGGTAGGGCCATCGCCGAAGACCTGGCTCAGGCCGGCGCAAGTGTCGTGATCGCCGACAACGGCACGAGCATTCGTGGCGACGGTGCCGACCCGAAGATCGCACGTGAAGCCGCCGACGCCATTGGCGGAGCAGCCTTCGACACCAGCGTGGCCAGCCCGGACGCAGCGTCGGCGGCGGTGGCTCTCGCCGTCGAGCGGTTTGGCGGCCTCGATATCGTCGTCAACAACGCCGCCATCCTGCGCGACGCGTTTGTCTTCAAGATGACCGCTGCGGACTGGGAGGCGATGATCCGCACCAACCTTTCCGCCGCTGCCTACATGATCGCCGCCGCCACACCCGTCCTTCGCGACCAAGCCAAAGCCGGACGCGGCGACGGTCGCTGGGGCCGCATCATCAACATCGTTTCCACCGCCGGCTGCTACGGCAATTACGGCCAGGCCGCCTATGCCAGCGCCAAGGCGGGGCTGCTGGGTCTGACACGCGTCACGGCGCTCGACATGGCCAGGTCGCAGGTCACGTGCAACGCGATCGCCCCATTTGCCGCCACCCGCGTAACCGAATCCATCAAGCCGGCCAACGATGAGCAGGCTCAGTACAAGGACCGAGCGATGGCGGTGCCGGCGGAACCCGTCGCACGGCTTTCGACCATGCTGGCCGGATCGGAAGGCCAAGCGATCAGCGGCCAGTTGTTTGGCGTGCGCGGTCGCGAGGTCTTCCTGTTCAGTCAGCCGCGACCGGTCGAACGTTTTGTGGCAGATGCCGAGATTGATTTGGCGGCGCAGGTCAATCAGACCTTCCGCGACAGCTATACGACGTTAACAACGGACCTTGAGGCCTTTGCGGGCGAGCCGGTGCTCTAGCCAGGCACCGAGGATCGTCATCGCGTTTGGAGGAAATGCAAGTATGGACCAGATCGTGCAGGACCCGATCAAGACCACCGAAGGCTTGGCCGAGACCGACCCGGAGTTTCAAACGGCGGTCAAGAAGATCGTCCGCAGCCACGCCGTGAACGAGCTATACGGCGCACAGGTGTTCGACGAGCCGGCCATCGGCCTCGCGCCGACGCCTTATGCCAAGTGGCTGACCTGCCGGGTCGCGATGGAGGAGTATGGCCACCATGTTCGCTTTCGCGAACTGGGCGAACAGATCGGCATCCCCGCGCAGGAGATGACGCCGGAAGGCAAGAAGCCGCTCTCGATCTTCGAGTTTCCCATGGAAACCTGGGCGCAGTTCTGTGTCATCAAGCTGCTGGCGGACCTGGCGGAAATCCTACAGGTCGAGGATCTCTTGCACTGCACCTTCCACCCGCTGCGCAATCTCGCGCGCATGACCATGCCGGAGGAGAAGTTCCACGCGCAGTTCGGCCGCGATTTCTGCGCCGAGCTGTGCCAGACGGAAGAGGGGCGTCGCCAAGTGCAGGAAGCGATCGACCAATACTTCCCCCTGCTGCCGCCCTTCTTTGGCTCGTCGAAGTCCAGGAACAATGAAATCTACATGCGGTGGGGCATTAAACAGCGGGCGAACGACGACATGAGAGCCGACTTCGTGCGCCGGGCGCGCAAGCTGGTAGAGGATGAGCTGGGCCTGACCCTGCCCGACGCCCAGGCATTTGCGGCCTGAAGCGACGAAGAGGGGGGAGAAAAACCGATGGATGCGCAGCCGACTCAAACGCCCGAGCGGGCCGCTTATTATGACAAGATAGCGCCGGGCAACCTGGCACCGCTCTGGGAGAACCTGAAGGCCCTGGTGACGCCGGAGCCGGTCAGCCCGTGCCAACCGTTTCGATGGCGCTACGCCGAGGTGCGCGGGCACCTGATGGAGGCCGGCCGCCTGATCACCGCCAAGGAGGCGGAACGGCGTGTCCTGATGCTGGAAAACCCGGGCCTGCGCGGTCAGGCTTCGGTCACCCACTCGCTCTACGCCGGCCTGCAACTGATCCTACCGGGCGAGGTGGCCCC
>JBCBSH010000088.1:0-16825 GCA_039819285.1 Pseudomonadota bacterium | reverse complement strand
GTTTCGACCTCGCAAGAGGTCGAAACGATCTTGCCCGGATGCACGTTCTTCTTGGTCCAGCTCATCTCCGAGACGTGGACAAGACCCTCGATGCCCGGCTCCAGCTCCACGAAGGCGCCGTAGTCGGTGATGTTGGTGACGCGGCCGGTGAACTTCGCGCCCACCGGGTACTTGGCTTCCACACCTTCCCACGGATCGGCCTCAAGCTGCTTCATGCCAAGGCTGATGCGCTGGGTTTCGGGGTTGAAGCGGATGACCTGAACGGTAACGTTCTGGCCGATCTGCAAGGCCTCGCTGGGGTGGTTGATGCGACGCCAGGCAATGTCGGTGACGTGCAGCAGGCCGTCGACACCACCCAGATCCACGAACGCGCCGTAATCGGTGATGTTCTTGACCACGCCTTGCAACACCTGGCCTTCCTTCAGGTTGGCCACCAGCTCCGACCGGGCCTCGGCGCGGCTTTCTTCCAAGACCGCGCGGCGCGACACCACGATGTTGCCGCGCGACCGATCCATCTTCAGGATCTGGAACGGCTGCGGCGTGTGCATCAGCGGCGAGATATCCCGCACCGGGCGGATATCGACCTGGCTTCCTGGCAGGAACGCAACCGCGCCCGAAAGGTCGACGGTGAAGCCACCCTTGACCTTGCCGAAGATCACGCCGGTGACGCGCTGGCTGTCGTTGTAGGCCTTCTCAAGCTGGGTCCACGCCTCTTCACGCTTGGCCTTTTCGCGCGACAGCATGGCCTCGCCATTTCTGTCCTCCAAGCGGTCGACATAGACCTCGACCGTATCCCCGGGGCTGAGCTCGGCCGGCTGGCCGGGGACGGTGAATTCCTTCAGTGCGACGCGGCCTTCCGATTTGAGGCCGACATCGATCAGCACCATGTCGTTGTCGATCGACAGGACGGTGCCTTTGACCACGGTTCCCTCAAAGGTCTCCGTGTTGCCGAGGGACTCTTCCAAGAGAGCCTCAAAGCTCTCCTTCTCGGCGGTTTGGGCGGCTGCTGTGGCCATTGATGCTCCTTGAACACGACTCCGCGACAGCTCAAATGGCTGATCACGAACGCACCGGGTGGACGAACAACCGGCGACTTGGTTGATTCATTTCGTCGCGACATCCGCATTGGTCCGCGATCGGATTGGCCCGGCCATCACAAAACACCGAATGAACCATACCGGCCCCAAGCCGGCTGGTTCTCGGTGACGATTTCAGGCCGCTTCACCGATCGCCGGACCTCGTCCGACAAGACGGATCCCGCAATGGCTTTCCCGGGGCCTCAGCCCGTGGGAGCGGGCGTTATACGGATGCCAAGCGCTGTTCGCAAGGTGAATCGCCGCGACAAAACTAGGGTTTTGCCGTTTTTTCCACATGTGCCAGGGCGCGCGCGAAGACCTCGTCCGGGTCGAGATTGTCGGTATCGAGGATCAGCGCATCGTCCGCCGGACGCAGCGGCGAGACCGTACGCCCACTGTCGCGCGCGTCCCGCCGGCGCATGTCATCCAACACCTCATCCAACGTCGGCGCCGGCTCTGTCTGCTGCAACTCCGACCATCGCCGCCGCGCGCGAACCTCGACGGACGCGGTGACGAAGAACTTAGCGTCGGCGTCAGGCGCGATCACGGTGCCGATGTCGCGGCCGTCCATCACGGCCCCGCCTGGCTGGCTGGCGAAGTCCCGCTGGAAATCCTGCAGGGCCTGGCGCACCGCCGGTATCGCGGCAACCACCGACGCCGCCTGTGCCGCATCGTCGGACCGAAGCTCGGAATCGGACAGTTCGTTGGGGGTCACGTGATTGGCGGCTGCAACCGCTGCGTCCTTGTCGGCTGGGTCGCCGCCCTGGCGCAGTACCCGCAACCCGACCGCGCGATAGAGGACGCCGGTATCGAGATGCGGTACGCCGAAATGGGCCGCCAGGCGCCGCGCCAATGTCCCCTTGCCGGAGGCCGCCGGCCCGTCGATCGCGATGATCACGGCTGCTGCTGGCTTGCCTGCAGGGCCGGTTCACCCTCGATCAGGCCATTCATCAGGTCGAAGAACCCTGGGAAACTGGTCGCGATCGGGCCGGCATCGTCAATGGTGACGCGCTGCTTTGCCGCCATGCCCAGCACGAGAAAGCTCATCGCGATCCGGTGGTCGAGTGCTGTGGCAACCGTGGCCCCGCCTTCCGGTTGTCCACCGTCGCCCTCGACAGCCAGCCAGTCGGGTCCCGCCTCGACGCGGACCCCGCAGTCCGCCAACCCCTCGGCGACGTGCGCCAGACGGTCGCTTTCCTTCACGCGTAGTTCGCCGATGCCGGGCATTTCCGTGCGCCCGACGGCGCACGCGGCTGCCATGGCCAAAACCGGGTATTCGTCGATCATGCTGGCCGCCCGGTCCGGCGGAACGGTGACAGCGGTGAGCGCGCTGGCGCGGACGCGCAAATCCGCTACCGGCTCGCCCGCCCGTACGCCGGCGTTCAAGCGTTCGATCGAGCCGCCCATCTCAATAAGAGTGTCGATCAGGCCGGCCCGTCGCGGATTCAGCCCCACGCGCCGGATGAGAATGTCCGATCCCGGCCGGATCAATGCCGCGACAATCGGAAAGGCGGCTGATGAGATGTCGCCGGGAACCTCGACCGGACGACCGGTCAGTTCCGGCTGGCCGGTCAGGGTGATCGCAACGCCCCCGTCCGGATCGGGCTCGATCTTAAGTTCGGCCCCGAACGCGCGCAGCATGTTTTCGGTGTGGTCGCGCGTCGCCGTTCGCTCGATGACCGTGGTCTTGCCCGCCGTGTTCAGCGCGGCAAGCAGCACGGCCGACTTCACTTGCGCGGACGCCACCGGCACCTCGTACCGGATCGGCAGCAGCTCGTCACTGCCGATGACGGCCATGGGCAAACGATCGGCGCCGCGGGCGACGAATTCGGCACCCATGCGCGTCAAGGGCTCGATGACCCGCGCCATCGGGCGCTTGACCAGGGAGGCGTCGCCCGTGACGAAGGTCGTCATCCGATGGCTGGCCAGCACGCCGGACAGCAGCCGGGCGCTGGTGCCGCTGTTGCCCAGATCGATCACTTGCGACGGTTCGTGCAGACCGCCGACGCCGACGCCATCCACCTGCCAGTGACCGCTGTCCAGCTTCTGGATGCGCGCGCCCATGGCACGCAAGGCGTCGGCGGTCGCGATCACGTCCTCGCCCTCTAAGAGGCCGTCGATGGTCGTTTGGCCGACGGAAAGGGCGCCGAACATCAGGGCGCGGTGCGATAGTGATTTGTCGCCGGGGACGGTGACGTCGCCGGTCAAGGGCCCTGACGCGCGCGCAACGGCCGCCAGGGGTGCAGACTTGGAAGTCATGATGGGTAGAGGAAGCGATCGGTTGAGGGCCGAAGAGCGAGCGGAGATTAGCACGAACGGAAGCGACCGCAACACCCGGTCGGCGCCGGTCTGTGTTGCAAGCGGATCACACCTTGTGCCGCCTTGCATCACCGCTGGGCTATTATGCTTTGACAGCCGGGTTCGATCATGGCACTTGCGGCCGAACGGAACAGCCATCGATATAGACAGTCAAAGAGTTCCCGCCTTGTCCAAATCCGATTGGGGTACGAAGCGGATCTGCCACAATTGTGGAACCCGCTATTATGACCTGAACAAAGTGCCGGTCGTCTGCCCGAAATGCGCGACCGAATTCGACCCGGAAGCCTTCTTGAAGTCCCGGCGAACACGCAGCGCCATGGTCGAGGAACTGCCGGCGAAGCCCAAGCCGGAAAAGGCCAAGAAGAAGGCCGCTGCAGAGGCCATCGAGGAAGAGGTCGAAGAGGACGCCGAGGCTGCCGACGAGGATGCTGCCGCGTCGGAGGGTGATAAAGTCGACGCCGAGGACGACGAGGTCGAGGAGGAGGAGGAAGACGACGTCGAAGAGATCGACGAGGTCGTCGAAAGTGCCGAGGGTGCTGACTCGTCGGACGATGACGATGATGCCGACCCGGTGGAGCCCGACCTCGACGATGACGGCCTTTTGGAGGATGACGAAGATCTCGAGGGCGACGATCTCGACGAGGATCTCGATGACGACCTCGACGACGTGGACATCGTGAAGGACAAGGGCGCCACGGACACCTAAAACAGGCGACCTCATCAGCGCCCCGTGCTGCCCAAAGAAAAAGGCCCGCCGAAATCGATCGGCGGGCCTCTTCCATGACTTGACCGAGCGTCAATCTGCCCGGGGTACCGGCATCATTCGGGTCGGTACTGGGCGCCCAGGCTTTCCTCGCAGCCTGCCACCGTCTCGGACAGCAGATCCAGCCACTCCGGCCCGTACTGCTCGACGAACCAGTCGCGGACCGGCGAGGCGGCGTCGCGGAACTGCGACATCTCGTCGGGCGTCGGCACATAGATCGTGCCACCCGCCTCGCGGAAGGTGTTGTAGGCGTCGATCTGGCGCCTTTGCGGCATGACCAACGTGGTCAAGCGCAGGCGATCGAAGCCGTCTTCGACGATGCGGCGCTCATCCTCGCTCATGGCCAGGAATTCGTCGTTATTCATCCACCACAGCGCGCCCATATAGGCATGGCCGTCCAGCGTCATGTTGTCGAGATGCTCGTGGAACGACATGCCGACGATATCGGTGATGCCGTTCTTGGTGCCCTCGACCACGCCGGTGGCAAGCGCGGTGTAGAGTTCCGGCCAGGCGACGGGCGTGGGCGAACCGCCCAGCGCGCGCACCAGTTCCTGCTGTATCTCCGAACTGATGGTCCTGATTTGCAGGCCGTCGACATCTGCCGGCGATTGCACCGGTGTGTCGGTGGTCGCGATGTTGCGCCAGCCGCCGGTGTTGCCGATCGTCATCAAGCGCATGTTGCCGGTCTGCTCCAGCACGGCGTCATGCAGCGCGTTGAAGAACGGACTGTCGTTCGACAGCGCGCATTCGGCAATCCGATCGCTGGGGAACATGTAGGGCACGTCCATCACCTGGGCCGGCGGGAAGACGTTGCTGAGCCCGCCGATGGTGGTGATGAACACGGTGACCAGACCGGATTGAAGCGCGTCGATGCAGCTTGCCGGATTGGCGCACAATTGGCCGCCGGGATAGATGTCGACGGCGATCGTGCCGTTGGAGCGGGACTCGACATAATCCTTGAAGACCAGGGCGCCGTCATAATCCTCGTCCTCGGTGTTCGCCAGGAAGACGAGGCTGATGAGATGGTCCTGGGCCTGGGCCGGCAAGACCGCGCCGGCGGCGATCGTCAGGCCGGCGGCGGCGCCGAGTAGGGTTTTCGAAAGAGACTTTGCTGACATTGGGTAACCATCCTCCCTGTTGTTGGCCCGAGCATGAATGGGCCTGTCAATTGACGCCAACGGCCCCCTCGCTCAAAGGAAGCCCAACCAGCGCGGCAGCGTCAGTGTCAGCGCCGGGATGAACGTGATCAAAAAGATCACGACCACTTGCACCGCGAGAAACGGCAGAATCTCCTTGGCGATCGCCTCAAGCTTCTCATCCGATATGCTCGCCGCCACAAATAGAACGAGTCCCATGGGCGGCGTCGCCAGCCCCACGGTGACGTTGACGCACATGACGATGGCGAAGTGCATCGGGTCGACGCCGAGGCTGACCACCGCCGGCCCCAGGATCGGGCCTAGGATCAAGATCGCCGGCCCGGCATCCAGAAACATCCCGACGATGAACAGCAGGATGTTGATCAGAAACAACAGGACCAGCGGATTGTCGGTCAGCGCGGTGACGAACTCCCCGAGGACCATCGCGGTTTGGAATGGCGGCGGCGCTAGGACGGCGGCGAACACCCTGGCGGCCGCGACCAGCAACAGGATCACGCCGGACGAAAATGCCGCTGACCACAGAACGCTGGGCACATCCTTCAGCTTGAGGCTGCGCATGATCGCCATGCTGACGATGAAGGCATAGGCAGCGGCGACGGCGGCGGCCTGGGTCGGCGTGAAGAAGCCGCTGAGGATGCCGCCGAGCAGGATGACCGGCGCCAGCAGCGGCCAGATGGCCTGCTTCGTCGCCTGTCCGCGCTCGCGCCACGTCGCTCTTCGGTTGGCGACGGGAAAATCACGCTTTTTGGCCATGTACCAGGTCATGACCATCAAGCCACCGCCGCCGACCATCAAGCCAGGTATGATGCCGGCGGCGAACAGCCCGCCGACGGACACGTTCATGACGAAGGCGTACAGGATCATCAGGCCGCTGGGCGGGATGATCGGGCCGATGACCGAACTCGCGGCCGTGATCGCGGCGGCAAATCGGCGGCTGTAGCCGTTCTTCTCCATGGCCGGGATCAGCATCGAGCCGAGCGCGGAGGTGTCGGCGACGGCCGATCCGGAGAGACCGGCGAACAGGATGCTGGACAGGACGTTGACCTGCGCCAGGCCGCCGCGCAGATGCCCGATCAGGGATCGCGAAAACTGGACCAGATTAAAGGTGATGTTGCCGCGGTTCATCACCTCGCCGGCGAGGATGAAGAACGGCACCGCCATCAGCGGGAAGCTCTCGATCCCGTCGAACAGAAAGCTCTGCATCATGCCGTGCAGCCGTTCCACGGGCAGCCTTAGCGCACCGATCTGATCGGCGATGAACAGCGCAATGCCAGGTCCGACGAGCAGGGCAAACGTCACCGGCATGCCGATGATCATCAGGCCCAAGAGCAGGTAGAAGGGGAGTAGGGCCATGGTCTACTAGTCCCTTTCTTCCACGGAAACGCCGGTCATCTGCGACTCCGGGCGGTTCAGATGATGCTGGATCAGCGGGTCGTTAATGTAGCTGGCATCCAGCAGTACCCGCAGGCCGCGCAGCGCCGTCTCGATCGCCGCCAGGATGAGGAAGGCGATGCCGATCGGCAGGCACAGAAAGATGTAGCCGCGTGAGACCGGAAACGTTCTGGCGGTCGAGTTGAAGCCGCGTTCCAGCCACGGGATCGAGATCTGGAACAGGACGATCAAGATCCAGATGATCAGCACCGCGAAAATGAGTTCCAGGACGCCGCGCAGGCGCGTGCTGACCATGCCCTTCAGAAACTCGATCGAGATGTTCGCCCCGGTGCGGTACGCGATCGGCGCCACCAAGAAGGTGATCCAGATCATCATGTAAATGGACACTTCCTCGGTCCAGGACGGGGCGTCGCCAAACCATTGAAGGACCACCTGCCAGACGACCAGCAGCATCATCACGCCGATCAGCGTGAGGCTGACATACTTACCGATGACGCCGAAAACGGTGTTGATACGGGCAAGGACCGCGATAATCGCGTTCAGGACCACCATGCCTGCCACCTCCCTTGGACGCGTGCCGAAATCTTCGTTTTGTTTCGTTCGGCTTCGCTTAGTTCTGATCGTACGCCGGAAACCCTGATATGCAAATGGTTTTTCCGTCGACCCTACCCGTAGCAGAGGTTCAATCGACATCGTGTGGCGGGAATTGGCCTAGGAAACGCGCCGCGATGCTGTAGATTCGAGGCGGTTCTTCAGGGTGACTTGCGATGTTTTGCGCGGCGATCGAGATGCCGATGCAGGCACGGCTCTCAGGCGACGAGGACTTCCAAACCTTGCTTGCGCAGCTGGCGGACCGCGTCGGATGGCGCGTCGGCGTCGGTGATCAGGAGATCTGCGTCCAGCAGGTCGGCAACCTTCGCCGTAGCGACATGAAGCAGCTTGGTATGGTCAGCAATGAAGATGGTCCGGGCGGCGGCCTTGATCATGGCCTGCTTGATTTCGGCCTCGGGCAGGTTGGTATTGGTGAAGCCCTTGATCGGATCGACACCGCTGCAGCCCAAAAAGGCCAGGTCGGTGTTGATATGGCCCATCATCAGGTTGCCGAACGGCGCGACCAGCGAATGCTGCTGCGGCCGCAACGTTCCACCGGTGACCACGACCGTGATGCCGGGGTGATCCTCCAGGATCAGCGCGATGTTCAGGGAGTTGGTAACGACGACGACATCGACCAGGCTTTGCGGCAGGGATTTGGCCAACTCGGTGGTCGTCGAGCCAACATCGAGGATCACCGTCTCGCCGTCACGGATCAGGCTGGTTGCCTTGAGGGCGATTGAACGCTTGGCGCCGGAGTTGTCCTGGCTTGTCATCTCCAGCGGCAACTCAAACCGGCGTGGGCGCATCGGCACCGCGCCACCGCGCGTCCGGCGCAGAACCGACTGGCTTTCCAGGAAGTCTAGGTCCGCCCGGATGGTGACAGATGACACCTCCAGCATCTCGGCCAGATCGGCCACGCGCACGTTTCCGCGACGATGTAATGCATCGACGATTGATTGGTGGCGCAGGGTGGCTTGCAATGATGGCATGGTGACGCGGGGGGGCTTGTTGGTACTTGTCTTTGTTGTCGAAACGCAAGTTTTACAAAGCCAAACTACCGTGTCGCGGTAACCAAACGCAAGCCGGGAGAGACTCCACGATGAAGGTTGGACCATGAAGATTGGCATTGTTGGCGCTGGCATGGTTGGCAGCACTACGGCGTTTGCTTTGGTGCTGAATCGGATCGGCAGCGAAATTGTATTGGTGGATCGTGACGCCAAGCTGGCGGCTGCGCATGCCGAAGACGTTATCCATGCGGCCCCGTTCGCCCACGCCATGTCGGTGCGCGGCGGCGACTTTGGCGATCTCGAAGGGGCCGAGATCGTCGTGCTGGCCGCCGGTGTCAGCCAGCAGCCGGGGGAGACACGGATCGCTTTGCTTGACCGAAATGCGGCCGTGTTTGCCGCGATCATTCCCAAGGTGCTGGCCGCAGCGCCGGACGCGATCCTGTTGATCGCGAGCAATCCGGTCGACATCATGACCCAGGTCGCCACGCAGATCGCCGGGCTGCCTGCGGCCCGTGTGATCGGGTCCGGCACGATCCTCGACACGGCCCGGTTCCGGGTCCTGCTCGGCCGCTATCTGGAGATCTCGCCGAAATCGATCCACGCCCATGTCCTGGGCGAGCATGGCGACAGCGAGGTGCTGCATTGGTCGGCTGCGTTGGCGGGCACCATGCCGGTGGCGAAGTTCGCCGAACAGATCGGCCGCCCGTTGACCGACGCCATCCGTGCCGAGATCGAGGATGGCGTCCGCCTGGCGGCCTATCGGATTATCGAGGGCAAGGGATCGACCTATTACGGCATCGGCGCGGGGCTGTCTTTGATCATCCGCGCCATTCTGGGTGATGAACATCGCTTGCTGACCGTGTCGATGGTTGCCCAAGAGTCGGTTGGCGTGTCCGACGTGGCGATGTCGCTGCCGCGTGTCGTTGGGCGCGCCGGCGTGGAGAGTTCGCTTGCACCCGACCTGACACAATCCGAGGCCGCCGCACTGCAACACAGCGCCACAATCCTAAAGGAAGCGTTCGGCAGTCTGTCGGCGATCTGACCGTTGGCGATCTGACGGTCGGCGTCAGTGGCGGTCCCGCGCGCTGAACCAGTTCAGCGATATCGCTGCCGAAGCGATAAAGGCCACGACCGCCAGCAGGCCGCCAACGGTCAACCCGCCAAAGCCGGTAAGGCTAACGGTCCCGACCATCAACACCGCACTTGCGATGGTGCCGCCAAGGAGGCAGGCCGCGCCGGCGGTTTTGCGTGGCACAATCAGCGCTGCGAGCGCCAGCACCGGGACGATGATCGCAATCGCCTGGCCCAGGGCGCCGAGGCCTAGCGAAAGGCCCGCGACGTAGCCTGTCTGATAGCCTGAAATCAGCGCCGGCGTGTCCGTCCAAGGCAGCATGTAGACTGTGAGCAAGGCCGCCGCGGCAAGCCCCACCCGTGCCGTGCTGCCAATCACAAGGGCCAGCGCCAGGGCGATCCCGGGATAGGTCGCGTAGGCCGCGATCCCGAGGCCGAACGCGCCCTCCAGGAAAATCGGCGCGATCGGATAGATGAACGGAAAGAAGATCACCAGCGCGAGCAGGTCCAAGCCGCGCGACGGCGGTGTCAGGGCATTGACATAGATGGCAAAGGCCGCGACGAGGCTGACGCCCACGATGGCGATCGCGAGGCGTGTTCTGGTGCGTTGCGTCAGACTTTCTGGCGTCATCCACTGACCCCGATGGATTTTGGGCGGGACGCAGGCTAATTGCCCGTGGCCACTGTGTCACCGGATAGAAGACGGCGCGGTCGCAACAGAGCAAAAAAGACGACCGACAGGATCGCCATGCAAGCCACCGGTATGGCCAGCGACAGCACATGCCCATTATAGGCAAGGTGCGCCGTCAAGCTGCCCAAACCGCCGATGCTCATCGTCAGCATACCGAAGGTGGCGGCGACAGTTCCGGTGGCCGCCGGATTGACGGAAAGGGCGAGCATGATCAGCGGCGCCATGCTTGAGCCAATGCCCACGGCATAGACCGCCAAAGGCACGACGATCGCCCAGACACCGTCGATACCGGCGAACGCCAGTGCCGGCATCGACAGGGCGCCGATCGCGACCGTCGCAAAGCCACCAACGATGAGCCGGCCGAAGCCGAAGCGCTCGACAAGCCGGCTGCTGGCGCCCAGGCCGCTCAGATAGGCGATCACGACGATCGCCTGCATCTGGCTGAATTCCCGTGGTGTCAGCCCGGCGTCGCGCAGCAGGAAGGACCCGACCGTGTAGTAGGCCATCAAGCCGGCAAAGGCGCAGCCGCCGGGAAGCGCGTAGCCGATGAAGCGTCGGGTCGTCAAAAGGCGGCCGAAGATGGTCAGCAGGGGTCGCAGATGCAGTGCCTGACTGTTCTTGCGTCGATTGCTTTCGGGCAAGGCAAAGAACAAGCCGATCAGTGCCGATCCGGCGAGGATGGCCACGACCCAAAAGGTCCAGCGCCAGCCGGCAAGCAACAGTATTTCCGCGCCGATGATCGGTCCGGCCGCCAGCGACAGGCCTTCGGCCATCGAAATGTAGGCCAACAGCTTGGTGCCGCGTTTCGGCTCATAGAGCTCTCTAAGCGTGGCCCGGCAGGTCACGGTCAGCGAGCCGATCGTCAGCCCCTGCAAAAAGCGCGCGGCGATTAGGATCTCGATTGTCGTCGACACCGCGCACAGGATCGTCGCGATGACAAAGCCCAAACCGCCGAGCAGCATGACCGGTCGGCGGCCATACCGGTCGGACAGGGGGCCGTAGAGCAGTTGGCTGAAGGCAAAACCGATCAAATAGACGGTCATCGTCAGCTGAACCTGGCCCGGCGTGGTCTGCAATACGCGCTCCAGGGTCGGCATCGCCGGCAGATACATGTCCATGGTCAGCAGCGATGCCAACGCATAGGCCACGATCAGGAAGGGCAAGATAACGGGCGGTTTTGGCAAGAGGGCTTCCAGCTCATACGACAAGCGTTCGACCCGCCCTTTTGGGACCGGACGGATCGAACGCCCCGCCCATACACCCCAGGCTTCAGGCCGGGTCAAGCACCGTCTCCTCGCCCGCTGTGGAAATCGATTGGCATTGCAGGGTCCACGGCGGCGGTCTGGTATCCACGCGGACCCGGTGGTATGTGACCGCGCATGACTGAGCAAGCGATCCCCAACGATCCCATGACGGCGGAATTCGACCCCATCGATCCCGCGAGCTATCCGCTTTGGTCGGCGGAAACGGTGCGCTATTCCGATCAGGATCCGCTGGGGCACGTGAACAACAATGCCTACGGGATCTATTTCGAGACCGCCCGGCTCGACTTCTTTCAAGCGGCCGATCTTCGCCATGGCACGATGGCCGACGCGGCCGGCGTCGTGCGCCGCCTCGATATGGAGTTCCTGCGCGAACTGACCTGGCCGTCGGATCTGCGCATCGGGACCAGGCTGGTCGGCTTGGGCAAAAGCTCTTTCAGCTATCGCCAAGGATTGTTCGTCGGCGATGTCTGCCACGCCCTGGCCTTCACCGTCAGCGTTGGCTTTGACCTGAAGACGCGGTCAAAGGTCGTCCTGACCGATGCCCATCGGACCGGTCTGCGACGCGCAGGGCTGCCGCAAGGTTGAACCCAAGCAGGATGGCGGACTCTCGACCACGCAGACCGTCGCTCGGTCGACCGACTATCGGATGGACGGCATGACCGCGCGTCAACGCGACGTGCGAGATGCCAGGTTGGGGTTCTGGGCGATCCGTTTCGTCTTCATGGTCGAGGCGATCATCATCGGTGCCTGGCTGGTGCGTATCCCCGACATGAAGATCGCGCTCAACCTCAGCGACGGCGTTCTGGGCCTGTGCCTGGTCGGGCTGCCGGTCGGGACGCTGGTCGGGTTTTCGATCGCAGCGCCCATCGTCGGCGGACTGGGCCTGCGTCGAGCTTGCATGATCGCGGGTCCGGCCTTTGCATTCAGCTTCATGTTGCCGGGCTTTTCGACCTCGGCTGTGATGTTCTTCGCCTTGCTTGTGGTCTGCGGCCTAACGGTGGCTCAGATCGAAGTCGGCATGAACACCAAGGCCGGCCAGATGGAGGCGGCATTTCGGCGGCGCATCATGGCCCAATGCCATGGCTTTTGGAGCATCGGCACGGTTGTCGGGGCGCTGATCGGCGGCGCCTTTGCCGAACTCGGCGTTTCGATGGCGGCCCAGTTCCTGATCGCCGGCCCGTTCTTTGCCTTGGCGGCCTGGTACGCGGGCAAGCGGTTGCCCGGTGAGGCGCCGAACGACCGGGCGGCCAGTTCCGGCGGGTTCTTCGTGCTGCCGGACGGCGCGCTGATCCTCCTGTGCCTGATGCCGGTGGGCATCATGCTGCTGGAAGGCGCGATGATGGACTGGTCGGCTGTCTTCGTGCGCGAACTCATTCTCGATGACCCGTTTGCCGCGGCAGCCACGTTCTCCGTGTTCTCAGCCATGATGGCGGTCACCCGCCTGTTGGGCGACGCCCTGGCCACCAGGTTCGGGCCGGTTCCGGTCGTTCTGGTCTCGTGCCTGACGGCGGGTCTTGGCATCGGCATCTTCGCGTTCGCGCCGGTTTTCGAACTTGTGCTTCTCGGTGCGGCCTTGACCGGCGCGGGCGTCGCCACGGTCTATCCGCTGGCGGTATCGGCCGCCGCCGCCGCCCCCGGCAAGTCGCGCGAGGCCAATGTGGCGGCAGTTTCCTTCATCGCGTTTTCCGCCTTTCTCGTCGGCCCGCCGGTGATCGGCGGCTTAGCCGAGCTGTTCGATCTGCGGATTGCGTTGGGGCTGATGGTGCTGGCGGCGCTGGGATCGGCCAGCCTCGCAAGCCGGGCCGGCGAACGGCGCACGGCACGAGCCGAAACGCTGGCGGGCGACTGACAGGCACACCGCTGTATAGTCGGGCCAAGTTTGCTCGCCGGCTCGGGCCCAGACCGGACCCGATCTGCAAGAAGAGAGGAGAGCCCGCATGACCATTGCCAAAGCCGTCGCGCGCGCCTGGCACGACGCCGCCTACAAGGCCAAGCTGCTGCGCGACCCTCACGCCGCGCTTCGCGAGGAGGGCGTTGTCTTGCCCGAGGGAGCGACCGTGAAGGTGCTGGAGAACGACGACGACGTCCATCACGTGGTGCTGCCAAAGGCCCCGCCGAAGACGGGCCGGATGAGCAGGCAAGACTTGGAAGAGCTTGCAACGATGATGATGATGCGGGGCAACATCATGTGAGTAGAGGCGCCGCGCCGAGGCCGGGCGAAGCCGTCGGCCGGCGCCGCATCACCTGACCGCCACGATCTCAATCCGTGCGGTCATCATCGGGTGGAACCGGCAGTAATATGTCGCCACCATCTCCGGCGTAACCGGCACGGTGGCGCTTTCGTCCGTTCGGATCGTGCCGGTGTCCCAGCTGCCATCGTCGGCCGTCGCCGTGTGAGGCGCGATGTCGCGATTGACCCAGGTGATCGTATCGCCCGGTCGGACCTGCAGGCGGGCGGGCTGAAAGGCGAAGCCGGTGATTTCTACCAGATGATCGGTCGGTCCGTCGGCGCTCGCGGTCGGGCCATCGTCGACGTGTGCACCGTCATGGGATCGGGCCGAGCCCATCGGCAAGGCGGCCGAGGCGGCAAACGCCGCCACGGCCCCGGCTGCGGTCCTGGACGCGAAGTCGCGTCGTGTGATCCGGACCATCAGTTGACGCTCTCGACCATCATGGCGGCGTGGCTTTCGTGGGCCTGGAAGATGTTCAAGCCAGCTTCAAACAGGGCCCGGACCTGCTCGTTCTCGATGTTCGGAATAAAGCTGTCGCCGACCAGCGCGTTGACCGCCTGATGATAGGCCAACTCGTTCTCCGCGTAGCGGCGGTCGAACGCAGCGCCGCGCAGGCCGCTCAGCTCGTCGATAATGACCTCGGCGTTTTCCAGCAACTGCTGGCTGAGGAAATTGTCCTGGGCCTGGACGTCAAGCTCTGCCAGCAAGGCCAACGCTTGTTCATTCACCGCCGTGTGGTCGCGGATCATGGTTTCGGCGAAGGCTCGAACCGTCGGATTGTCGGAAATCGCCAGCGCCAGGTGGGCGTAACGAATGTCGATATTGTCGGCGGTGTAGGCGACATGCGCCATTTCCAGATCGTTCAGGTCGGCGGCGGATTGGGCGGTCGCGGCGACGGGTGTCAGCGCGAACGCGATCCCGGCGGCAAACAACACGGCTGTCGTCTTCATCATAAGGGCTCCATTGTCATGTGCGTGTGGGTGTACGCGAGGGCGTTTGTTTCCATCTCCAAACACATGGAGCAATCCGACTGATAGATGAATGATCGAGAGTTCGAAAAACTTGATCGTTCGTTCGAATTTTGGGCGATCTTTCGAATTTCATGTATGGTGCACCAAATTGTGACGAGACGAGCCCATGGATTTGTTGAGTGACATTCTCGCCCGTATGCGGCTGACCGGTACGCTGTACTTCCGCACCTCGTTCACCTCGCCCTGGAGCGTACAGGTACCGGCCTTCGAGAACGTTTCCCGGTTCCATTTTGCCCATCAGGGGCGCTGCTTCGTGCGCATCAGCGGCGAGCGGAACCCGGTACGCCTGGAGCAGGGGGACCTGCTGATCATCACCAGGGGGGCGGCCCACACGCTTTATTGCGACCCGAAGACCGAGGCCGAGGCGATGACCCTTGACCGGGTGGTGGAACTGTCTGGATTCACGGGCAGCGGCACGCTGGTCTATGGCGAGTTGGGCACCGACCACGAAACGCAGCTCGTTTGCGGCCATTTCGCCTTCGACAAGCACGCTAGTCACCCGCTGATCGACGCCTTACCGAGCCACATTCACATTCGCAATTACGGAGAGGCGGCCGGCGGCTGGATGGAAAACACGCTGAAGGTCATCGGTGCGGAGGCCGGCCGCGACCGGCCTGGCAGCGATTTGATCGCCCTGAAACTGTCGGAGATCATCTTCGCCCAGGCGCTGCGCACTTGCCTGACGGCCGACGATGGGGGCGGGAGCGCGCTGTCGCTGACGGGTCTGGGCGACCCGCAGATCGCGCGGGCGCTATCGGCCATCCATGACGACCCGGCGCGTCCTTGGACACTCGCGGTGCTTGCCGAAATCGCCGGTGTGTCGCGCACGTCGTTCGCGACCAAGTTTACCCGCACCATGTCAATGACACCGCTGGCGTACATTACCCATTGGCGCATGCAGATCGCACGCCAGGCCCTGGCCGAAACCACCGCGCCGATCATCCAGATCGCGGAGGCGGCCAGCTACCAGTCCGAGGCTGCTTTTGGCCGCGTATTCAAGAAGCATTTCGGCACCGCACCGGCAACCTACCGGCGTGAATTTGCCCGGGCGACCTAGAGCAATAGCCGATCATACCGAACCCCATGGTTCAGTATGACCGGCTAAAATTGCTCTATCTTTTAATAAGTTAGAGCATCTTTGTTCGATCGTTCGGATCGCGAAGCGGTCCCAATCGATCGAACGATACGCCAGGATTTGTCCGTCAGTCGGACCCCTGCGCCCGCCTCAGCGGTTGGGCTGTGGCCGGCTCGCCCATATCGGCGGCGATTTGTAGCGTGACGGAAAAGCGGGCCCCGGCGGCCGAGCTGTGCGCAAGCTGCAGGTCACCGCCCATCCGCTCCATCAGCTGGCGGGATATCGCCAAGCCAAGGCCGGTGCCTGATGCGCGCGCGGATTGCACGTTCCAGCCCCGCGTGTATTTGGAGAAGATGACCTCGCGCTCGTCCTCGGCGATGCCCGACCCATTGTCGGAAACGAGAATGCAAACCTGTCTGTCGCCGGCGTTCTTCGTCTCGACCCATACCTTGGGTTCGGCATTGTCGTTGAACTTGATTGCGTTGGACAGAAGGTTGACCAGCACCTGCTTCAGCTGGTCCCGATCGGCGAGAACAAGAGCCGCCATGTCGCACGGTTCGATCGACAAGGCCACCTTCTGCCGTTCGGCCTCGCCGCGCATGGTGGCAACGGCGTCTTCGATCACTTTCGCCGCGTCGACGCTTTCCAGCCCGCCCGGGCCGGCATCCTCGTCCAGACGGCTCATATCCAAGATCTGATCGAGCAGGCGGGTTAGGCGTTCGCTTTCCTGCTGGATGATCTCCAAAAACCGGCGGGCGTCAGCAGGATCGGCGGGCGTCGACGAGATCAGAATCTCCGAAAATGACCGGATCGATGTCATCGGCGTGCGCAGCTCATGGCTGACCCGGCTGAGGAAGTCGTCCTTCAATCGGTCCTGTTGTTTCAGCTCGTCATTGGCGCGTTGAAGTTTCTGGGCGGTTTCCTCCAGCTCCAGCGACTTGGCCTGCAGGGCCTTGCTGGTGTTGATCGCCTGCTGGGTCCGGTCGAGGATGTCGATGACAGACTCCACGCTGATCGTCTCACCCTTCACGATGCGGGAGACCAGCGAACGGGCCGATGCGGCGCCGACACTGCCGGCAAGCTCGCGTTCGACATGGGTGATCAGGGACTCGTCCATCGAGGCCGGCGTCTGGCCCCCGGGTCCGGCGCGATG
>JBCBSH010000087.1:0-16857 GCA_039819285.1 Pseudomonadota bacterium | reverse complement strand
CACCGACCACGGACTTCTTGATGTGGTTGGCGCCGTATTCGGTTACCGCCAGACCGGCGCGCGCGGGCGCCAGCATGACCACCCCGCGCGCCATGCCCAGCTTCAAGGTCGAGGTCGGGTTCTTGTTGACGAAGGTTTCCTCGATCGCCGCCGTGTCCGGCCGATGGAACTCGATGATCTCGGCCAGCCCGTCCTGCAGCGCCAACAGGCGCACCGACAGGTCGTCCTTCTGCGAGGTGTCGACCCTGCCATCCGCGACGTGGCGCAAATGGCTGCCGTCGATATCGAGGATGCCCCAGCCGGTATGGCGCAGACCTGGATCAAGGCCGAGAATGCGCATCCGGGCCGAAACCTCCGTTAGCTCAAGCGGTCAGCTTGGCCAAGACCTCGTCCGAGATCTCGAAATTGGCCGAGACACGCTGGACGTCGTCGCTGTCGTCGAGCGCCTCGATCAGGTTCATGACGCTTTGCGCCTGGCCCTCGTCGATTGGCGTGGTGGTGCTCGGGCGCCAGACTAGGCCCGCCTGCTCCGGTTCTCCCAGCGAGGCCTCTAGGGCATCGCGAACGTTGGAGAAATCGTCCGGTTCGGTTGTGATCGTGTGGCCCGAGCTACTGCTTTCGCAGTCCCTGGCACCGGCGTCCAAGGCGGCCTCGAAGACCGTGTCGGCGTCGCCCGCCGAGGCCGGATAGCTGATTTCGCCGACACGTTCGAACATGAAGCTGACGGAGTTGGTCTCGCCCAGATTGCCGCCGTGCTTGTTAAAGATCGAGCGCACCTCGGCCGCCGTGCGGTTGCGGTTGTCTGTCAGCGCCTCGACGATCACCGCGATGCCGGCAGGGCCATAGCCCTCGTAGCGCATCTCGACGAAGTCCGTGTCGCCCTCACCGCCGGTCGCCTTCTTGATCGCGCGCTCAATATTGTCCTTTGGCATCGATTCTTTGCGCGCGGCCGCGATGGCCGAGCGCAGGCGCGGGTTCATCGCCGGATCGGGCAGCCCCAGCTTGGCGGAAACCGTGATTTCGCGCGCCAGCTTGGTGAAGACCTTGGCGCGCTTGGCATCCTGCGCGCCCTTTCGATACATGATGTTCTTGAATTGGGAATGTCCGGCCATGGGCCCGGTCTCGTCTCGTCCATTGATCTGGGTACCAACGCCCCAAGGGCGCCGAAGGGCCGCACTATCGCTGTTTTGCCCGCCTTGTCAAAGACTGCAAATCAACCCAAACGCACACAGTATATAGCGGGTTGGCGGAATTCCGATGCCCTATCTTGGGGTTTTTTCGGATTGGACGGCAAATGCATCATCCAGCGACGCGCGCTGCAGCCGGCCGCCCAGCCGTAGCGGCGCGATGTTGACGGCCAGGCCCGTCTTGGGATCGGTGTCGACCACAAGGCCGCAAATCGTGGCCGGCCCTTCGGCTGGCGACATGCGCTCTCCCGGCAGCTGCGACGCGAAGCGTGCCAGTATTGGCTCCTTCTTCATGCCGATGACGCTGTCATAGTCGCCGCACATGCCGGCATCGGTTTGATAGCCGGTGCCGCCCGGCAAGATCTGGAGATCGGCGGTCGGCACATGGGTGTGTGTGCCCACGACGAGGCTGACCCTGCCATCGAGATAGTGCCCCATGGCCATCTTTTCGCTGGTCGCCTCGCCGTGGAAGTCGACAACGATCGCGTCAGCGTCGCGGGGCATCTGGGTGTCCGCCAACAGGCGTTCGGCGCAGGCGAACGGATCGTCCAGCGGGTCCATGAACACCCTGCCCATGACATTGGCGACCAAAACGCTGTGGCCGTTGCGTCCGGTTAACAAGGTCGCACCTCGGCCCGGCGTGCCCGCGGGATAGTTCGCCGGACGCAGCAAACGCTCATCGCTGTCGATGGCGGTCAGGATCTCGCGCTGTGCCCAGACGTGATTGCCGGTGGTCAAGCAGTCGGCGCCGGCCTCGTAAAACGCCTCCGCGATCTTGGCCGTCAGGCCGAAACCGTGGGCGGCGTTCTCGGCGTTGACGATGGCAAAATCGGCCTGAAGCCGATCGCGCAAGCGCGGTAGCCATTCGACAACGGCCTGGCGGCCGGCCTTGCCGACCACATCGCCCAGAAACAGGAGGCGCATCAAATGGCCTGGCGAGAAGGTGGGCTGTAAACGTCGCGCTCGGTGACGACCTTGTCCAGACGCGCATCGTGATTGCCGACTGTCAGGCGATCGACCCGCTGATCGTCAAACGCAACGCCGACCGCTAGAACCGAGCGCTCGGCGCGCAGAGCGGCCAGGGTTCTGTCGTAATAGCCGCCGCCATAGCCGAGCCGGCTGCCGTAGGCATCAAAGGCCAGCAAGGGCACGATCAGAATGTCGGGGACGACGTGTGGCGACGCCGCGCTTGGCTGGTGGGTGCCGTAAGGCCCCTCGACCAGTTCGGTCCGATCGTCCCAGCACCCGAAAGCCAAAGGCTTGTCGCGTTCAACGACGACCGGCAGGGCGGTCAACGCGCCGGCTTCACGCAGGCGCCGGCACAGCGGCCGCACATCGATCTCGCTGCCCATCGGCCAATAGGCTGAAATGACTGCGTTTCGATCGAACGGTATCGACGCGAAGAAGTGGTTCGCCAGCTCGATCGCGGCAATGGGCCCCAAGCGGGCGTGCAGCGACCCGCGTATCTCGCGGGCCTGATGCCGCGAGGTCTTTTTTTCCGCGTCGACTGGGTCGTGTTGGGCAACCAGAATGGCGGAGCCGCCTTGGCCGTTGGTCATGTCCTATCCTCTTGGGCCCTGCAAAGCAGGTGGGCGCCATGTAACGAGGCCACGACCCCGTCAGTGACAGCTCCCTAGAGGAACTCTATCGGCCCCAGGGATAAAAGGACCTCACGCACCACGCAGCCCCGCCACCTGGAAAGATCTAGGCACCCTCCAGCCGGACCGCAAGCTCTTCAATGCGTCCTGCCAGCCTGGCCAGCGCATCGGACGCTTCGCCCCCGTTTGCGATCGCAGCGCCATTGCCCGTCTTCTGATTGGCATCAAAAAGCTCGTCGGCAACCATCAGGCTGACCATCACCAGCAATTGCGAGTCCGTGGCATTCGGTGCCTGCTGGCGCAGCTCGGTCAGGCGTTCTTCCAAGAACCCAGCGACCTCGCGCACCCGGTCTTCCTGACCATCCTCGCAGGCAATCGGGTATTCGCGTCCGTTCAGGACGATTTCGACACGGGCCATCGCCGTCTAAGCCTTCAATACGTCTTCGAGAGTCTTGATCGCCTTATCGACGCGCGACGCGATCTCGGCCGCATCGGCCTCGGTCTGACGATCAACAGCGTCTAGCAGCGACTGCTGACGGCTCTCTCGATTGGCCAGTGCCTTCTCCAGACGGTCGAGCGCGGCGTCGAGGCGCGCGACGGAGCTGGCCAGGCTGTCGTCCGCCGAACGATCGGTGTCGGTGTCGGTCATCACTCCGCCGGGGCCGTTTTCGTTAGTTATTATGACATTAGGACCATGAATTAATCCCGTCAATTGGTGGTGCCCGTGAGGGGCGGTCGGCCGGCGCCGTCCTGGGGCCGTCCCGGGGCCGTCCCGGGGCCGTCATTGTGTTGACGTGCTGGCGGTCTGGCGCCATGGTGCGCCGCCGAACGCCCCCGGGCCCAGCGCCCGGCGGGACTCCGCCACCCCTTGCCCCCGCGAAAGAAAGGCCTGTCGGTACGCCCATGCCTGCCCCGTCCGACACGATCGTCGACCACACTGACGTCAGCCAGAATCTGATGGCCAACGCCATTCGCTTCTTGTCGATGGATGCCGTTCAAGAGGCCAATGCTGGCCACCCCGGCATGCCGCTGGGTATGGCGGACGTTGCGACAGTGCTTTACGGCAAATTCTTGAAGTTCGATCCGAGCTGGCCTTCATGGCCCGACCGGGACCGCTTCGTGCTGTCGGCCGGTCACGGATCGATGCTGCTCTATGCCGTGAACCATCTGACCGGCTACGAAAAGATCACGATGGCGGAGATCAAACGGTTCCGCCAGGTCGGGTCGCTGACCGCTGGCCATCCGGAGGTGGATGTCGAGGCTGGGATCGAGACCACAACCGGCCCGCTGGGTCAGGGCCTCGGCAACGCGGTCGGCATGGCCCTGGCAGAGCGCATCTTGAACGCCCGGTTCGGCGACGATCTGGTCGACCACCACACGTATGCGATTGCCGGCGATGGCTGCATGATGGAGGGCATCAGCCACGAGGCCTGCTCCCTGGCGGGACATTTGGGGCTGTCTCGGTTGATCGTGCTCTATGACGACAACGGGATTTCGATCGACGGACCGACCTCGCTGTCGTTTTCCGACAACACGCCGGAACGGTTCCTTTCCTATGGCTGGGACGTCCAAAAGATCGATGGGCATGACCCCGACGCGATCGAACGCGCGATCGCACAGGCCCAGACCACCGACACGCCGTCGCTGATCTGCTGCAAAACGACCATCGGCTTTGGCGCGCCGACGAAGGCGGGCACGGCCGGCGCCCATGGCTCGCCACTTGGGCCGGATGAGATCGCCGGGGCGCGGGATGCGCTCGATTGGCCCTACCCGCCGTTTGAGGTTCCCGATGAGATTCTGGCGGCCTGGCGCAAAGTGGGCCAGCGCGCACAGCCGGCAAGCGCCGCATGGCGAGCGCGCCATGAGGGGGCGACCGACCGCGCGGCCTTCGACCAGGCGATCAGCGGCGACATCAGGGTCGGGGCAGTGGAAGCGGCCGAGGCCGCCAAGCGGGCCTTTCTCGACGAGCCGCCGAAGATCGCGTCGCGCGTGGCGTCCGGCAAGGTGCTGGAACAGCTTGTCCCGGCGATCCCGTCGCTGATCGGCGGTTCAGCGGACCTGACGCCGTCGAACAACACCAAGGTCAAGAACTTCGACGACATCTCCGCTGGCCAGTTCGGCGGCCGCTACATTCGCTACGGCGTCCGCGAACACGGTATGGCGGCGGCGATGAACGGGCTGGCGCTGCATGGCGGCATCGTGCCCTACGGCGCCACCTTCCTGACCTTCACGGATTATTGCCGGCCCTCGATCCGCCTGTCCGCCCTGATGCATCAGCGGGTCGTCTATGTCATGACCCATGATTCTATCGGGCTGGGCGAGGATGGACCAACCCATCAGCCGATTGAGCATCTGTCCAGCTTGCGCGCCATGCCCAATGTGCAGGTGATGCGCCCGGCAGACGCGGTCGAGACGGCCGAGTGCTGGGAGCTGGCGCTGACCAAGACCGACGGACCCAGCATTCTGGCGCTGACCCGCCAAGGCCTGCCGCCGCTGCGTACGCGCGCGGACGAAGTAAACCGGTCAGCCTTCGGCGCCTATGTGCTTTGCGACGCTGATGGTGAAGCGGTGGTGACGTTGCTGGCGACCGGATCGGAAGTCGCACTGGCGGTCGAGGCGCGGGATCTGCTTCAGGCGGACGGCATCGGCACCCGCGTCGTGTCGATGCCCTGTTGGGAGCTGTTCGAGTTCCAGGACGCCGACTACCGCGACGAAGTGTTGCGGCCAGGAACCGCAAAAGTTGCAGTCGAGACAGGTGTACAGCACGGTTGGGATCGCTATATCGGACGTGAAGGACGATTTGTCGGCATGACCGGTTACGGCGCCTCCGGCAAGGGTCCTGATCTGTACGCCCATTTCGGGATCACGGCGCAGGCTGTCGCCGACGCCGCAAAGGAACTTGTCTAACCCAACCCTGGCCCAATCCAGAAGTCTTCGGAGGACATACATGACCGTTAAAGTCGCCATTAACGGCTTCGGCCGCATCGGTCGCCTGATATTGCGGGCGATCTACGAATCGGGACGCGATGACATCTCGGTCGTCGCGATCAACGACCTAGCCGATGTTAAGACCAATGCGCACTTGTTGAAGTACGACAGCGTGCACGGCCGGTTCCCGATGGATGTCGAAGCCGATGGCGACACGCTGGTGGTCGCCGGCGACCGCATCAAGGCCCTGTCCAGCGCGGACCCGGCCGCTCTCGGCCTCGGCGACTTGGGCGTCGACATCGCGATGGAGTGTTCCGGCCATTTCACCAAGCGCGAGGGGGCGACAAAGCTCTTGGAAGCGGGTGCGAAGAAGGTGCTGATCAGCGCGCCGGGCACGGACGAAGACATCACCGTGGTCTATGGCGTCAACCACGATCAGCTGACGCCGGAGCACAAGATCGTCTCGAACGCCTCGTGCACGACCAACTGCCTGACGCCGGCGGTGCATGTGCTGAACGAGGCGATCGGCGTCGATCACGGCTTCATGACCACGATCCACAGCTACACCGGTGACCAGCGCATCGTCGACACGATGCATCGCGACCTGCATCGCGCCCGGGCCGCCGCGGTGAACATCATTCCGACCTCGACGGGTGCTGCCCGCGCCGTCGGCAAGGTGTTGCCGGGGCTGAAGGGCAAGCTGGACGGCGTGGCAATCCGCGTTCCGACGCCGAATGTCTCGGTGGTCGACCTGAACTTCATCGCGAAACGGCCGACCACGGTCGACGAGGTCAATGACGCGATCAAGGCGGCCGTCGCCGGCCCGCTGAAGGGCGTTCTCGACTGTTACGACGAGCCGCTGGTGTCGTCCGACTTCAACCACGACCCGCATTCGTCGATCTTCGCCTTGAACGAAACCAAGGTCGTCGAGGGCACGCTGGTGCGCATCCTGACCTGGTACGACAATGAGTGGGGCTTCTCCTGCCGCATGAACGATACGGCCATTGCGATGGCCAACGTTGGCTAGGCGCTAGACCAGGTCTCTTCCGATCGTGAAGGGCGCCCTAGGCCGCATCGACCTGGGGCGCCTCTTTCTTTTCGGGCCGGCTGAAGGCCACCAGTTCCGTTTGACCCTCCAAGCCTCGCAAGATGGCGGGACCCAGCGGCTCAACGGCGATGTCGGTCGGTAGATCAAGGCTACTGGCGAAGTCTGCAACCGCAACCAACTCGCGTTCCTGCCGCTTGGCCTGTTCCTCAAGACGTGCCGCCGCGTTTAGGGTTTCGCCGAAATACACGATCGCGCGCCTGGCATCGCCGCAGGCGGCCGCTACCACAGCCCCGCCATGCAAAGCGCCCCGAACCTGGGGCTCGGCCCCAAAGACCTGCGCGTAGCGCCTGCGAGTTCGGTCGAGCGTATCCTGGATGTCGAAGAAGCACGTCACCGGCCGCGCGTCGCCCGGGCGCAGGCGCCAACTCACGATCATGCCGTCGCCGACATAGGCGTAGAGCTCGCCGCCCGCCTCCAAAACCGGTTCGCCGAGATCGAAGAAATAGCGACAGAGCAGGCGCTGATAGCGCACCGGACCAAGCCGTTGCGCGATCTGCGTTGAGCCAACGAGGTCGACGAACAGAAAGACCCGATGTTCCTCGACCGGGCTTTGGTACCGGCCAATCAGGACGCTGCCCAGCACGCGCGGGCCGATCATGCGGGCGACCTCCACCCCCAGAGCGGCCAATGCCACCACGGCCAGGGCGAAGAGATAGACCGAAAGGGTCGGCGGCGGCGACAGGATGCCCTCGGTCGCTGGGTCCACGAGATCGATCACCGCAACGGTCAGCGGGATCATCGCCAGAATGAAGACCACAATGACGACCAGGCGGACCGGAAAGGCCAGCCACCGGATGGGTCGGCCATACCGGGACGGCAGGACGAACAACAGGAAGCCCCAAACGATGGCGCCGCCAAGCGCGACCTCATCGAGGATCACCCAGGGGCCGATCCCGTCAGGCAGAAACAACAGCCCGTAGAGGAGACCGCTGAGCATCGACACCAGCCACAGCACCACGAACAGCAAGAGCCGATAGCGGGTACGCGGTCGCAAGTGTTTGAGCATGGTGCTCCCTTATCTGAAGAGGCCTTCGTCGCGCGGCGATGGCCACGTTCGCAGCCGTCCCGACCGACCGGTCAAGCGGCGGCCGGGCGTTCCTCATCCTCGGTGTCTTGCGTGCCATTCTCGGCGACGCTTGTCGGCGCGCCCGCCCGCGTCCGGGATCGTACAAATGCCGCGATATCGATTTCGCGATCACGGCCGCGCAGGACGACGGGACCAAGCTGTTCGACCCCGAAGCCCTCGGGCAGCTTCAGCAGCGCGGCGAAGTCCGCAGTGGCGACCAGATCGCGGTTTAACCGCTTGGCCTGTTCCTCAAGCCGTGCCGTCGTGTTCAACGTGTCGCCGAAATAGACGATGGCGCGCTTGGCGTCGCCACAGGCGGCCATGACCACCGGGCCACCATGCACGGCGCCGCGCACCCGTGGTTCCACCGCGAAGGCGCTTTTGTAGGATCGGCGCTGGCGGGCAAGCATGTCCTGGATCGCAAAAAAGGTCGTTACCGGTCGAGCGTCGCCGATCACGCGTGGCCAGGTCACGATGACGCCGTCGCCGATATAGGCATGGATCTCGCCCCGCGCCTCCAGAATCGTCTCGCCGATGTCGAAGAAGAAGCGGCTGAGCAGCTTCTGAAACGCAAGATCGCCGAGCTTTTGCGCAATCTGGCTGGAGCCGGCGAGATCGATGAAGAGAAACACCCGCTCCTCCTCGACCGGGGTCTGATAGCGGCCGATCAGAAGGTTGCCCAGCACGCGCGGCCCGATGATGTGGGTGATCTCGACCACCAGCGCCGCAACAGCCACCAGCCCCAAGACATAAAGGTAGATGTGCGGTTCGGCCGGCAAATCGGCCCAACCGATGATGCCGTTGTGAAGCAAGTTCAAAAACGCGGCAGACAGCGGAATACACAGCAGGACAATCGGGACGATCACCGCCATTCTCGGCAGGAACGCCAGCCGCCGGACCGGCTTCCCGAACCGCGACGGCAGCACGAACACAACGAAGCCCCAAACCAGCAGGCCCAAGACCGCACCCTCATCCAGCGTGTACCAGAGCGGGATCTGATCATCCAAAAACAGCAGGCCGTAAACAGGCCCCGCCAGGATCGTGACGAGCAGCAGAGCGCCAAAAAGCCACAGTCGGTAACGGGTGCGTCGACGCAGCGAAATGCGCATGGGGGATCCCTTGTCACCGAATGAGGGGGACCGGTTGACGCGGCTTTATAGCAGCCGGGCCGCGGGCGGGCGAGCGACCATCATCACAGGCCCTGGCGCGCGCGCCGCAGATCACTCCACTGGTGGAATGACGGGTTGGGTCGCGGCGCACAAGGCTCTAGGCTGAGGCGTTGTCCCAGCCGCCCCGTTCGCCCATGTCCGCAACGCGCATCCCCTTCGACACGGCCGTTTGCGTCCGGGATTTGCCGACGGCCCTGCTCGCCGTCGAGACCGCGCAATCCCTCGGTGTCGACCCGGTATTGATCAGCGAGCCAGAGGCCGGGGTCTATGCCGGCGGGCTTTGGTGGCGCGCGCTGACCGACCAGATCGTTGACGCCTGCCCGTCTGCAGCCGTGGTTGCTATCCTCGATTGCGGCGATCAGGTGGGCGCGGCCTTGGGCGCGATCCGCACCGGCTGTGGCGACCTCACCGTCGCAGCTGCGCCCGCGTCCTTGGTCGGGTTCGCCGCGGCGCGGGGAGTGACCCTGCATCCTAAGCCCATCAGAATTCTGACCCTGGGCCAGATCGACAAGCGAACGCGATCAGTCATTGAACGGTTCCTCCTAGACAAGCGCTAGGGGACAATTGCCACATGCGGGCTGTCGGGCTAAGCAACGTGGTTTCCTCGCTCGAACGCTCGCTAAGAAGCACCGATGGCCGCACCTCAGCTTTACCTCGTAACCCCGCCGGCGCCCGATCCGGCATCGTTCGACGACGATTTGCGGGCGGTGCTGGATGCGGCACCGTTCGCTTGCGTCCTGCTGCTGCCCGGCGATCGCGATGACGATGCGCTGCGCGCGATTGTCGATGCCTTACGCCCAGAGGTTCAGGATCGGGACATCGCGTTTCTGATCGACGGGCGGCCCGAACTGGCCGTGGCCACCGGTTGCGACGGCGTCCACACCTGCCCGGCCGGCCCAACATATGAGCACTGCCGGCGCCAAGTCGGGCCGGACGCCATCGTCGGCTATTCCTGTCGGAACGACCGGCACAACGCCATGGTCGCGGCCGAGCAGGGGGCGGATTACATCGTCTTCGGCGAAGGCAATCCCACAGCGACCGACACCGCCCTGACCATCGACTTGATCGGCTGGTGGGCGGAACTAATGGAGGTGCCCTGCGTCGCGCTGGACCGTATTGGCCCCGACAGCGCAAGCGGCTTCGCCGAGGCCGGCGCCGATTTCCTGGCGATCGGCCCTGCCCTATGGCGCGATCCGGCGGGGCCGGCCCCGACCGCCCAGGCAATCGCCAAGGCGGTCGGCCTTATCTAGCGGGCGCGCCGGGCCGTTCAAACGCGCCGCATGGCGGCCTCGATCGGGCCCAGTTCCCGTTCGCCGGCCGGTATGAAATGCAGCAGCACATTGAAGGCGTGCACCATGCCCGGCGCCTCGTGGAAAGAGGTGGGAATGCCGGCATCGCTCAATCGCGCCGCATAGTGCTTCGCCTCACCGTGCAGCGGGTCGCATTCGGCGGCTAGGATTGCGGTGTCCGGAAGGTTGGGTGGCGGCGGCGACAGCGCCGGCGACGCCAACGGGTCGCGACGATCACCGTCGCCCATATAGCATTCGACCATCCAGTCCAACTCGTCGCGGTCGAGCCCATAGCCTTGCGCGAACGCCCTCACCGACGGTTCGGTCAAGGTCATGTCGAGAAACGGGCACAAAAGATAGGTCAGGGCGATCCTCGGGCCGCGACTGACGGCGGCCAACCGGCTCACGGCCGCCGCCAGACCACCGCCGGCGCTGCAGCCACCGACCAGCAGCCTGTTCTTGTCGCCGCCGAACCGATGGGCATTGCCAAAGACCCACAACAAGGCGTCATAACCGTCCTCGACCGCCGCTGGAAAGGGCGCTTCCGGCCCCTTGCGATAGTTGGCGGAGAAGACCACCGCCGGCGTCCGCTCCGCCAGCCGGTAGGCCTCGTGCGCGCTGTCGTCGATACCGCCCAAGACATAGCCGCCGCCGTGAAAGTACAGCACCGTCGGCAGCGGTTCGTCGCCGGTGTCGTGGGGGCAAATGATGCGCACGTCCAGCGGGCCCGAGCGGGCATGAAACTGACGGTTTTCGACCGCCATGTCCGGCAGCGGCGGGCGCATTTCCAAAATCGCGGCACGGACCAGCCGACGCGACTTCGGCGCACCCATTTCGCGATAGGTCGGGATGTTGTTTTCCCGACGCCAATCCTCGACCATTTTCAGATAGGCTTCGGCCTCTGGATGCAGCGGCATGGGTGCCCCTCGCTTGCAATGGTTCAGGTGCCGGGCGCCATGACCGGCGCCCACAGCACTTTTTCGATGGTATCGGCGCCTGTTGCCAACATGACCAGGCGATCGAAACCCAAGGCGATGCCGGCGCATTCCGGCAGTCCGCCGCCTCGATCAGGATCGAGCGCGGCCAAAAAATCCTCGTCAATCGGATAGGCGCGACCGTAGAGCGATCGCTTGAGAGCTTGATCGGCCTCGAACCTTTTGCGTTGTTCGACGGCGTCCGTCAACTCACCAAAAGCATTGGCCAATTCGAGGCCGGCGACATAGATCTCGAAGCGTTCACAAAGCCTTGGGTCCGCCGGCTTAACCCGCGACAGAGCGGCCATCGAGGCGGGATAGTCGACCAAAACCGTCGGCGCCGGATGGCCCAGATGCGGCTCGATTCGGTCGAGAAAGATACGGAAGAACAGATCGTCCCACCGGTCGCCGGGATGGGGTTCGATCCCGACGCGGCGTGCTTGGTCGGACAGCAAACCCAAATCGGGGCTCGCCGGGTCAGGCGCCGTGGCCAGGAGATCGATGTCTACGAAGCGATCGAATGCCTCGGCGACACTCATCACCTGCCAATCGGCGAACGGATCGCTGCTGCGGCCTCGCCACAAGCAACGGTCGCCGCCAGCCGCTGTTGCCGCGGCCCGCACAAGGCCGACGCAATCGTCGATCAAATCTCGATAGCCCTGGCCCGCCCGGTACCATTCCAGCATCGTGAATTCCGGATGGTGGGTCGCGGAGCGTTCGCCGTTCCGGTAGGCCCGCGCGAGCTGGTAGACCCGCTCCAGCCCCCCGGCCAGCAGCTTCTTCATGGCGAACTCGGGCGAAGTGTGCAGGAACATCGGCGCTGACGGGTTGCCCGGTGTTTCCAGACGGGTTTCGAAAGCGGCCAAGTGCGGCTCCATGCCGGGCGACCACTGCAGCGCCGGTGTCTCGACCGCGAGGAAGTCGCGGGTGTCGAAATAGGCTTCGGTCGCGCGTCGGATCGCGTGCCTGGCCGCCAGATATCGCCGCCTTTTCTCAAGCTCGTCCGCGCGCCACCAGGGCGCTCTTGGGGGCATACGCGGACTGTCGGTCGTGTTTGTCATCGTTGCCGTCTGGTTGCCGGGGTCAGCGCGTTGCCAGGCATGGGCCTTGCTGATAGGTTCCGCGCCGCGCGGGCTTGGGACTGAAGCAGTCGCCCCGGTGAAGAAGCAAGGATTCGCATGAAGATCAACGCCATAAACATCCGGCCTGGCAACGTCTTGGAGTATGAAGGCAAGCTGATGCAGGTCACCAAGATCGACCTGATCCAGCCTGGCAAGGGCAATGCCGTGATCCAGGTTTCGATGAAGGACGTCCGGACCGGGGTCAAGACGCAAAACCGCTGGCGCACGCAGGAAACCGTCGAGCGGGCGCGTCTCGACGAAACGGAGATGCAGTATCTCTTCAAGGACGGCGACCAGTACACCTTCATGGACAATGAGAGCTTCGAGCAAATCGTGCTGAACGAGGACGCGATCGGCGACCCGGCGGTGTATTTGCAGGAAGGCATGGTCTGCATCGTGACGATGCATGAGGGCACGCCGCTCTCGGTGGAACTGCCGCAGACCGTGACGATGGCGGTGGTGGAGGCGGAACCGGTGGTGAAGGGCCAGACCGCCTCGTCCTCGTTCAAGCCCGGCGTGCTGGAAAACGGCGCCAAGATCATGGTGCCCCCGCACATCGAGGTCGGCACGCGCGTCGTCGTCAATACCGGCGACGGCAGCTATGTCGAGCGCGCGAAGGACTGAGCCCAATCGCCATGACCCTATCAGCCCCCAGCCGGCGGGGCGCCGGTACCACTGCCCGCTCGCCGCTTGTCAATGTCATGGCACGCGCGGCCGAACGTGCCGCGCGCCAACTGGTACGCGATTTCGGTGAAGTTGAGCAGTTGCAGGTCTCGCGCAAGGGGCCGGCGGACTTCGTCTCACAGGCCGATCTGAAGGCCGAGAAGACGCTGACGGCGGAACTGTCGAAGGCGCGGCCGGCCTTCGGATTCCTGATGGAGGAAAGCGGCACCAAGTCTGGGCAAGACCCCGACCGGCGGTGGATCGTCGACCCGCTGGACGGCACGACGAACTTTCTTCACGGGCTGCCGCATTGGGCGATTTCCATCGCGGCGGAGGAAAAGGGCGAAATCATCGCCGGGGTCGTTTTCAACCCGATTTCGGACGAGATGTTCTGGGCCGAGAAGGGCAAAGGCGCGTTTTTGAACCACCGCCGCCTTCGTGTCAGCAGCCGGCGGACCTTAAAGGAGGGCCTGCTGGCGACCGGCATCCCGTTCCTCGGCCATGGCGATGTGTCCAAGTTCCAGGCCGAGCTGAACCGCCTGATGCCCCAGGTTGCCGGTATAAGGCGGTGCGGCTCGGCCGCGCTTGACCTGGCCTTTGTCGCGGCCGGGCGCTTCGACGGTTTTTGGGAGAGCAGGCTGAATGCCTGGGATGTGGCAGCTGGGGTCTTGCTGGTGCGCGAGGCCGGCGGTTTTGCAACAGAGATGGACGGCGGCCACAACCCGGTCTATGGCGGCAGCTTGCTGGCGGCCAATTCTCATCTACATCTGCTCATGGGCAAGGAACTGCGGGCGGCCGTTTCCGGCTGAGCCACTGGCGGTGTCCGCCAAGCCTGTTGTCGGTCGCGCGAAGCCTGCGCTATGGTCCAGCGCCGCTGGTGACATACCGATCGAGGCACAGGCGGGCCAAAGCTCGCCACACAAGAGCAAACCTTGGCAACGAGGACCATGAGAGCAGGAACGCACCGAAGGCCCCGACGCGGTGATGGTTGGCTGGGTCGATCGGTGTTGTCGGCCGCTCTCGCCGCGGTCGTGCCGGGGATTGCGGGCGCCCAGACGTTGGGTGCCGGCCTCTGGTCGGCCGACGTTCAATTTGGTGCGCGTGCGATCATACCGGCGCAGGTTCGCGCGCAGTACCCGTTTCCGATCCTGCCATTGCCCGACCGGCGCCCCGACCCGCCCGAGATCTTACCGGATTGGCTCACCGAGGAGGAGTATGCGCTGGTGGCTGAGCAGGAACAGATCGCCAGCGCCGAGATCGTGAACAACGAGGCGCCGCCGAGGCCCACCGCGTTCGCTAATTTGTCGATCGAGCGGTTCGAATTGGTCGGCCCTTCTTCTTCCCTGTCTTCGGAACCCCTTGTGGCGGAGTCCTTGTCGGCGGAGCCCCTATCGGCGGAACCTCTCGCGGCGGAGCCCCTATCGGCGGAGCCCCTATCGGCAGAGTCCCTATTGGCAGAGCCTCTCGCAGCGGCGCCCCTATCGGCCGAGCCTCTCACGGCAGAACCTGTGTCGGCGGAGCCCCTGTCCACCGAACCTCTCACGGAGGAAACCCTGTCGTCGGAGCCTCTGTCAGCGGAAGCTCTCGCGGAAGAACCTCTGTCGTCGGCGTCATTGTCTTCAGCACCCCCAACGTCGGCGCCCCTGCCGTCAGCACGCCCGTCGCCGCCACCCCAGTCGTCGGCGCCCCCGCCGACAGCACCCCGGTCGTCGTCGCCCCCACCGACGGCACCCCGGACGTCGGAACCCCGACTGTCAGCGGCCCCGTCGGCCGCGCCCCCGTCGTCGGTACCCATAAGCGGGCCAGGCATTGACCGACCGCTGACGGAGCCGCCTGCCCTGTCACGGGGTTTGAACATCGGCCTGGATTTGCCGGATGGAGATCCCGACCGGTCGCCGACGGAAGATCTGCGCGTGGCCGCCGAGGATGTCGCCCTGGTCCCAAGGCCGGGCGAGTCCATTGTGCAGTTGCCCAACAGCCAGGGGTATCGCCTGCTGTTCGAGGCAGGCTCGGACGGTTTGACGGCCGCTGGGGGCAGTCTGCTGGAAGGGTTGGCCGTGCGGATGGCGTCGGATCCAAACCTGTGGATCCAGATCCGTGCGTTTGCGACCGACACGTCGGGGCTGCCGAGCAACTCGCGCAGCTTGTCATTGAACCGCGCCCTCTTGATCCGAAGCTTCTTGATCGATCGCGGCGTGCGTAGTACCCGCGTTGACATCAGGGCCCTTGGCGACACGGCGGAAACCGGGCCGCGGGATCGGGTGGACCTGATCTTTTCAAACTGACCGCGTCGATCCAAGGCGTTTGACGATCGAGGAGCAATGATGTCGCCTCCCGGACGCTATTTGACCCGCATGAGCCTTTTCGCGGCGGCCGTCGTGCTGGTGGCCGTCATCCTGTCATCGGGCCTATCCGGCGCCTTCATGGCCAATCCGGTGCTGAACGGCATCATCATCGCGCTGATGGTCGTCGGCATCGGTTACACGTTCCGGCTGGTCTTGAGCCTGAGGGTCGAGGTCGATTGGATCGAGCATCTGAGGGCAAAGCAGCCTCGGCCGAGTACGGGCATGGCCGAGCCGCGCCTGCTGGCCCCGCTCGTTTCCATGCTGTCCGATCAGCGCGGCAGCGTGACGATTTCGGCCCTGTCGATGCGATCGGTGCTGGACGGCATCGGCGCCCGCATGGGCGAAGGGCGCGAGATCACCCGTTATCTGATCGGCCTGCTGATCTTCCTCGGCCTGCTGGGCACCTTTTGGGGTCTGCTGCAGACCATCGCGGCGGTCGCGGCGGTGATCAGCGATCTTTCGGTCGAAACCGGCGACCTGTCCATTGTCTTCGCGGACCTGCAGGACGGGCTGCAAGCGCCGCTGGCCGGCATGGGCACGGCCTTTTCATCATCGCTGTTCGGGCTTGCCGGTTCGCTGATCCTGGGCTTCTTCGAGCTGCAATCGAGCCAGGCGCAGAACCGCTTCTACAACGAGCTTGAGGACTGGCTTTCGGGTGCTGTCAAACTAGGCGCGGGCGGCACCGGCCTGGAGGGCGAAGGCCAGGCCAGCCTGCCATCCTACATGCGCGCACTGGTCGAACAGACGGCGGAAAACATGCAAGCGATGCAAGCTGCCATCGCCGCGCTGGAGAGCAGACACCGCCAGACCGGCGACACCATGGCCGCCATGGCCGAGCAACTGACCAGCTTGAACGCCAATCTGCACGATCAGCACCGCGCGGCGCTGAAGGCGTCTGATGCCCAAGCCGCTCTGCAACCGGCCCTGACCCGGCTGAACGATACGCTGGCGGCGCAGGAAATCGGCCTGGATGCGGAAAGCCGCGAGCAGATCCGCATGATGAACGCGCGGCTTGGCCAGTTGCTCAGCAACCAGGGCCAAAACCTCGACAAGCTCAGCCTCGAAGTCCGGAACGAGATCAAGGTTCTCACCAGGACGATTGCGGCGGTGGCCGAGGCCGAGATCCAGGCGCATGTCGACGGCGAGGGCCAGCCCTAGGCCATGATTTCCTCCCTCGTTCGGCGGCGTTCGGGGCGCCAATCGGTCGACATTTGGCCCGGGTTCGTCGACGCCCTGTCGGCCTTGTTGATGGTCCTCATCTTCATCCTGGTCGTCTTCATGGTCGCCCAGTTCTATCTGTCCAACCTGTTGACAGGCCAAGAGGAGCTGACGACACGGCTGAACAACCAGATCGACGAGTTGAGCGACCTCTTAGCCTTGGAGCGCGAGGAGAACATCGAGCTGCGCGA
>JBCBSH010000086.1:0-17127 GCA_039819285.1 Pseudomonadota bacterium | reverse complement strand
GGTCCCCTACTGGCCTATGAGGTGTTGACCGCCTTCTTCCTGGAGGCGGTGTTTCTGGGCATCATGCTGTTCGGGTTTTCACGGGTGCCCGGCTGGCTGCACACGCTGGCAACGCTGTTGGTCGCGGTCGGCACGACCCTGTCGGCCTTCTGGATCCTGGTCCTGAACTCGTGGATGCACACACCGGTCGGTTTCGAGATGCGCGACGGTGTTGCCCACGCGACGGACTGGTGGGCCATCGTCTTCAACCCGTCCCTGCCCTATCGGCTGACCCATATGCTGTTGGCGAGCGGTCTGACGGTGGCCTTTTTGGTGGCCGGGCTGTCGGCCTTCCGCTGGCTGTTGAAGGACCGTTCTGACGGCGTGCGCGTGGCGCTGCGCACGGGCGTGACGCTCGCCGCGGTGCTGATCCCCGTCCAGATCTACGTCGGCGATTTGCACGGCCTGAACACGCTGGAATACCAGCCGCAGAAGATCGCGGCGATGGAGGGCAACTGGCAGACCAACAGCCACGTGCCCCTCTTGCTGTTCGCACTGCCGGACGAAGAGGCGCGCGAGAACCGCTTCGAAGTCGGCATCCCCAGCGGCGCCAGCCTGATCCTGACCCACCGCACCGACGGCGTGGTGCCCGGCCTGGATGAATTCGTGGCCGAGGATGGCACCGTCCTGCACCCACCGGTCGCGCCCGTGTTCTGGGCGTTCCGCATCATGGTGGGCACGGGCCTGGCGATGCTGGTGGTATCCTGGCTGGCAACTTGGCTGGTTTGGCGGCGCGACGGATTTGCACGCTTCAACCCTTGGCTGGCGCGCGGATTGGTGGCCATGAGCTTTGCCGGCTGGCTGGCCACCCTGGCCGGCTGGTACACGACCGAAATCGGCCGCCAACCCTGGCTGGTTCAGGGCGTGCTGGCCACCGCCGACGCGGTCGGTGACGTGTCGGCCGGAATGGTGGCGTCGACCTTGGCCATGTATCTGACCGCCTACGCATTGCTGACCGCCGCCTATGTCGGTGTCCTATTCTATCTGGCCCGGCGGGCGACCAAACAGGAATCACCGGCACCGCGACCGAAACCAACGAAGGCCGGCGCGGTCACACACGCAGCACCAGCGGAGTAGTCGCACATGGCACTTTTTGATGATCCTTCGGTCTGGCTGCCGCTCGTGTTCGCCCTCTTAATGGGGCTCTCGATCCTGATCTATGTCGTGCTTGACGGCTTCGATCTGGGCGTTGGCGTCCTGTTTCCCTTCGCCACCGCTGACGAGCGCGACCGGATGGTCGCCTCGATCGGCCCGTTTTGGGACGCCAACGAAACCTGGCTCGTCCTGGCCATCGGCCTCTTGCTCGTGGCTTTCCCGGCCGCGCACGGGACGATCCTTACGGCGCTCTACCTTCCGGTCGCCCTCCTGTTGATCGGCCTCATTCTCCGCGGCGTCGCGTTTGAGTTTCGGGCGAAGGCGCCCGCATCCCACAAGCCGCTTTGGAACGTCGCGTTCTTCGTCGGGTCGCTGATGGCGTCGCTGACCCAGGGCTTCATGCTGGGCCTGTACATCATGGGGCTGCAATACACCGCCGAGACGATCGCGTTCGCGCTGCTCACCAGCGTCTGCCTGACGGCGGGGTATGCGTTCATCGGCGCATGCTGGCTGATCTTAAAGACCGAGGGGCGGCTGCAAGCCCGGGCGGTGGTGTGGGCCAAGCGCGGGCTCGCCGGTGTGGTCGCGGGCATCGCCGCGATCTCGTTGGCCAGCCCGCTGGTCAGCCCCAGAATCTTCGAAAAGTGGTTCTCTGTACCGGAGGTTCTGTTGCTGGCGCCCCTGCCGTTGGTTTCCGCAGGCCTCGTCGCCCTGCTGTTCGTCTCGCTGCGCCACTTGCCGGACGACGGTGAGCGCTGGTCGTGGATCCCGTTTGTTGCGGCGACCGTCCTGTTCGCCCTGGCCTTTGCCGGCTTGGCCTATTCGTTCTACCCTTACGTCGTGCCGGAGCGGATGACGATTTACGAAGCGGCTAGTGCACCGGAAAGCCTGTTCATCATTTTTGTCGGCACCTGTTTCGTTCTGCCTGCGATTATTGGCTACACGGTGCTCTCCTACACGGTCTTCCGAGGCAAGGCCCGAGAACTGCGCTACGATTAGGGTGCTGCATCGACGATGAGGAGAGGCCGGTGACCGAGAGCAAACATTACGAGGGCGGCTGCCAGTGTGGCACGCTGAGATACGCGATCACGGCGGCCCCGCTCGTGCTCTATGTCTGTCACTGCAGCGAATGCCAAACCCAGTCGGGCAGCGCGTTCGGCATGTCGTTGGCGGTACCTTCCGAGGCGTTCTCGATGCTGTCCGGCACGCCGAAGGTTTGGGCGCGGTCGAGTGCCAGCTTGCATCGCGTCGAATGCGCCTTCTGCACCGATTGCGGTGTGCGCATCTATCACCGGCCGGAACGCAAGCCGGGCACCATAAATGTAAAGCCCGGTACGCTGGACGACACGGGCTGGCTGGACCCGGCCGCGCATCTGTGGACCGGCAGCGCACAGCCTTGGATCAATCTGAATGACACGCGCATTCAGACGGCCGCACAACCCGACGACTTCCGGGCCATTCGCGCGGCATGGCAACAGCGCAGCGGAATCTAGAGTCCCGCGCAGGTTTGCCCTATAGTCCGGCCCCCTCATTTATCCGGTGGGAAAAAAACCGTGACGGCCGCTGTTCAAGAGGCTTTTGACGAAACCGAGGATCCGATCGCCCTGGTTGCCATGATGGGCAAGCGGGCACGCGACGCCGCGCGCCTACTGGCATCGGCATCGTCGGACCAAAAGGATCGCGCGCTGAAAGCCATGGCAAGATCGCTGCGCGACGATGCGGAACAAATCTTGTCGGCGAATGCCAAGGATGTTGCCGTGGCCGAGCAAAACGGGCTGACGGGCGCGTTCCTCGACAGGCTGGCGCTTAACCCGGACAGGGTCGAGGCAATGGCCCAAGGGTTGGAGGCGATCGCCGCATTGGCAGATCCCGTCGGTGAGGAACTGGCACGTTGGCAGCGACCGAACGGGCTGGACATCGCGCGCGTCCGGGTTCCGCTGGGCGTCGTCGGCATCATTTACGAAAGCCGGCCCAACGTCACCGCTGACGCTGGTGCGCTGTGTCTGAAGGCGGGCAACGCCGCCATTCTGCGCGGCGGTTCGGAGAGCTTCCGTTCCTCACGCGCGATTGCCGCGTCCTTGGCAACCGGGCTGGCCGAGGCGGGGTTGCCGACCGAGGCGATCCAATTGGTGCCGACGCGCGACCGGGCCGCCGTGGGCGCCATGCTGAAGGCCCAAGGGCTGATCGACATCATCGTGCCGCGCGGCGGCAAGTCATTGATCGCCAGGGTTCAGGAGGAGAGCCGGGTGCCGGTTCTCGCCCACCTTGACGGCATTTGCCATGTCTATGTCCACCGCGACGCGGACCCGGAGAAGGCCAAAGCCATCGCGCTCAACGCCAAAATGCGTCGCACTGGGATCTGCGGCGCCGCTGAAACACTGCTGATCGACCGGACGGCTGCGCCGACCGTGCTGCCCGGCATTCTCGATGCCCTGATCGCAAAGGGTTGCGAAATCAGAGGCGATGAGGCGACCCGGGCACTCGACAGCCGCGTGGCGGCGGCGGTGGACGAGGATTGGGACACGGAGTATCTGGACGCCGTCCTGGCCGTGCGACAGGTCGACGGGCTGGATCAAGCCCTCGACCATATCGAGCGCCACGGTTCGCATCACACCGACAGCATCGTGACCGAGGACAAGGGCACGGCCGACCGGTTTCTCAACACCGTCGACAGCGCCATCGTGCTGCACAACGCCTCAACTCAGTTCGCGGATGGCGGCGAGTTCGGCATGGGCGCGGAGATCGGCATCTCCACAGGGCGGCTGCATGCCAGAGGGCCGGTGGGGGCCGAGAAGCTGACGACGTACAAATACATCGTCCGCGGTCAGGGTCAGGTTCGGCCCTGAAATCTCGCGGTCCGTTCGCGCCGCCGGGTCTCTTCGGCGGGTCTTTGTGGTCCGGGCTGCGTGTCGGACTTCTTGGGGGTTCGTTCAACCCGGCGCATGACGGTCACCGCCATATCAGCCTGCAGGCACTGCGCCGGCTGAACCTTGATGCCGTCTGGTGGCTGCTGTCGCCGCAAAACCCGCTGAAGCCGGTCCAGGGCATGGCACCGCTTGAGGACCGAATGGCCAATGCACAGCTGGTTGCCGACCATCCGTCCATCGTGGTCTCAAGCCTCGAGCGCGAGTTGGCGACCCGCTTCACCGCGGCAACGCTGACAAAACTCCGCGCGCGCTTTCGCGGGACCCGGTTCGTCTGGTTGATGGGCGCCGACAATCTGAACCAGATCCCCGCCTGGCAGCATTGGACACGGATCTTTAACAGTGTTCCCATTGCGGTGTTCGATCGACCCACCTATTCTCTTAAGGCTTTGTCGGGCAAGGCCGCACGGCGGTATGCCCGAAATCGCTGGCCAGGGGCATGCGCGCATGCGCTGGCCGGGTCGGCGCCGCCCGCTTGGGTGTTCCTCACGATACGGCAACACGCAGCGTCGGCGACCGAGATACGCGCAAACGGGGCGGCGCCCGCTATCGCCCCGCAAAGAAGGATGAGGTAAGGCCATAGCTTCGCGCCCCGAACCCGCCCGTCCGGCATCGCAATCGCCGGCACCGACACCGGTCGCAAAGGCGGCCCTCGATATCGCCACCGCCTCTCTGGAAGACGACAAAGCCGAAGACGTGATCGTGATCGATCTCGTCGGCAAGACCAGCATTGCCGACGCGATGGTCATTGCGTCCGGCCGGTCGACACGGCAGGTCGGCGCCATGGCGGAACATCTCTTGGAGAAGCTGAAGCAGGCCGGCGTCAGGCCGATCTCCGCCGAGGGCAGGACCCAGGCCGATTGGGTGTTGATCGATGCTGGAGACGTGATCATCCACCTGTTTCGCCCCGAGATCCGGGCGTTCTACAACATCGAGAAGATGTGGGGCGTCGAATCACCGCCGGCTCCAACGGCGACTGCTTAGCGCACCCGTCGTCGAGCCGAATAGAACGCAGACACCGACATGCGATTGTCGCTGATCGCCGTTGGGCGCGACCGCGATACAGCGGTCGACGAACTGGTTGAGCGCTATCGCGCGCGCAGCCCCTGGCCGCTCACCATCCTAACGGTCGATGTCAAGAAGGGCCTCAAGGGCGATGCCTTGAAGGCAGCGGAGGGTGACCTTTTGCTCGCCAAGGTGCCGGACGGGGCAAAGCTGGTCGCCTTGGACGAACGCGGCCAGGATCTGACGAGCATCCAGTTGGCCGTTCGGCTGGGCGGATGGCACGACGGCGGCAGCCGCGATATCGCTTTCCTGATCGGCGGCGCGGACGGCTTTGATGCGCGGATTCGTGAACGCGCGGATCTTGTTCTGCGCTTGGGTCGATTGACCTGGCCCCATATGATGGTGCGCGCGATGCTGGCAGAACAGCTATATCGCGCCCAAATGATACTGAATGGCCACCCCTATCACCGGCCCTAAGACACGATCAGCCGGCGATGGATGACGAAGGACCAGATCATGACCGACCGCGATCCGACCGTGCCGACGCGGCCTCGTCCCGTTGTTCTGTGCATCTTGGACGGCTGGGGCTGGCGCGAGGAACGTGACGACAACGCCGTCGCGCTCGGCTCGACCCCGGTGTTCGACGGCCTTTGGCAGAAAATGCCGCACGCCTTTCTACAGGCATCGGAGGAGGCGGTCGGTCTGCCGAAGGGCCAGATGGGCAATTCGGAGGTCGGCCACATGAATCTGGGCGCCGGCCGGGTGGTGCTGCAGGACCTGTTGATGATCCGCAAGGCGCTGGACGATGGCGAGGTCGCCGCCAGCCCGGCTCTAAACAACCACATAGCTGCGCTGAAAGAGACGGGCGGTACCTGCCATCTGATGGGCCTGATGTCGCCCGGCGGGGTGCATGCCCATCAGGACCATATCGCCGCCCTGGCGCGTATTGTGGCCGAAGCCGGCGTGCCGGTCGTGGTGCACGCGTTCACGGATGGTCGCGATACCCCGCCGAAGGCCGCAAAAGACTATGTGGCCACCTTCCTGCGGGCGATCGAGGACCTGAAGAACGTCCGGATCGGAACCGTCGACGGCCGCTATTACGCGATGGACCGCGACAAAAGGTGGGAGAGGATCAAGCGCGCCTATGACGCCATCGCGCTTGGAAAAGGCCATCATGCCGACGACGCCCTGTCGGCCATCCAGGCTGCCTACGACGCCGACACTGGCGACGAGTTCATCGAACCGACGGTGATCGACCCCTATGCCGGTATGAGGGACGGCGACGGCGTGCTGTTCGCCAACTTTCGCTCCGACAGGGCCCGCCAGATCCTGACGGCCTTGCTGGACCCGGCCTTTGACGGGTTCGAGCGCGACAGGCTGAGGTTCGCCGATGCCTGCGGCATGGTGGCGTATTCAGACCAGCTGAAGCAATGGATGGGGGCGATCTTCCCACCGCGATCGCTGCACCATGTCCTGGGCGAGGTTGTCGCCGAGGCAGGGCTGAAGCAGCTGCGCATCGCGGAAACGGAGAAGTACGCCCACGTCACCTTCTTCTTCAATGGCGGCGAAGAGAAGACGCTGCCGGGCGAGGACCGCATTCTGGTGCCGTCGCCGAAGGTCGCGACCTATGACCTGAAGCCGGAGATGTCGGCGCTGGAGGTGACCGAGAAGCTGGTCGCGGCCGTCGACAGCGGCACCTATGACCTGATCATCATCAACTTCGCGAACCCCGACATGGTCGGCCACACCGGCAGCTTGCCGGCGGCGATCAAGGCCGTTGAGACGGTCGACACTTGCTTGGGCCGGCTTGTCGAAGCGGTTACAGCCCAGGGGGGCACGATGCTGGTGACCGCCGATCACGGCAATTGCGAAACAATGCGCGATCCCAATACCGGCGGACCACACACAGCCCATACCACCAACAGGGTGCCGATCGTCCTGGTCAACGGCGTAGACAGGGCACGGCTGCATGACGGAAGGCTTGCCGATGTGGCGCCGACGCTGCTGCATATCATGGGCTTGGCCCAGCCCGAAGAGATGACCGGGCGGTCGCTCATTGATCCGCCATCCGCCCGGCAGGCCGCCGAGTAGCAATGTCCGTCCCGGCGGATACGGTCGGCGGTCGCCATTTTGCCTGGGCGCTTATTGCCGCGATGGCTCTTGCTTCCGCCGCGGGACCTGCGGGTGCCCAAGATCAGAGTGCCGGCGATGCCATTGCTGCCTTCGAAAGCGGTGATGGACCGCTTACCGTGGAGCAGACCGAACGCGCGGCGACGTTAAACGGCCTGCGGATGTCGACGATTGAGCTGGCGGCGGAAATCATCGCGACGCAGCAGGAGATCAATGCGATCCAGAGCCGCATTGCGGCACTCCATGCCGACGAACAGGCGGCGCTTGGCGTGATCGACAGCCAGCGCGATCGCTTTAATCGCCTGGTGGCGGGGCTGCAGCGACTGTCGCGCACGCCGATCGAGGTTTGGGCCGTCGCGGACGGTCCCTCGGCGGAGTTGATCCGGGGCGCGCTGCTGCTGAACCGCGCCATGGCCCCTGTTGAGGCGGAGGCGGAAAGCATCAGCCAGACGGTAGCCGACTTGGCGGACGCGCGCGCGAGATTGCGCCGAGAGCGCGGCGAACGGGACGCCATCACCGTGGTGTTCGACGAACAGATGGCGGAGCTCAATCGGCTGGTCGGCGACCGCCAGACCACGCTGGAACAGCTCGCGCAAGACAGTGGCGCCATGACCCAGCGCCTGTCCGATTTGGCGTCGGAGGCCGTCTCGCTTGGCGACCTGATCGACGCCATCGACGGCGATTTGCTGCTTCGGGCCTTAGATTCAAGCCTCGCCGGCTATCGCGCGGCAATCGCCGATGTGGCGCCGGCAGGCGGCACTGGCGGTGGCCAAACGCCCGATGAGGTCGACACGATACTGCCGGCGGCCGGGACCATCGAAACCGAGTTCGGGGCAGAGGATTCTTCGGGCGATCGGGCGCAGGGCTTGACCTTAACGGTCGCACCCGCAAGTTTGATCGTCGCACCGGTTGCTGGCGTCGTGCGGTATGCGGGACCGTTCGCCGACAGCGGCCTGATCTTGATCTTGGACCATGGCGGCGGCTATCACTCGACCATCGCAGGTGTCGGCCGGCTGGATGTTATGGCCGGGCAGGCGGTCGCCGCAGGAGAACCGGTTGCCGTAACGGCATTGCCACAAAGCGAAGCGACCCCCACATCCACACTATTCTTCGAGGTTCGGCGCAACGGTAACCCAGTAAATCCGATGACAGAACTTGTATTAGCCCAAGGGAGAGGGCCAGAATGAACAGACTTAAGCCATATGCGATCGCCCTGACCGCAGCATTAGCAATCGGCTTTGCTGCAACGTCCGACCGCTTGTTTGCCCAGTCCGACGACGATTCTTCCGAGACTTATCGGCAGCTCGATCTGTTCGGCGAAGTATTTGAGCGTATTCGTGCACAATATGTCGAGGAAGTCTCCGACGCCGAACTGATCGAAGCCGCGATCGGCGGCATGCTGACCTCGCTTGACCCCCATTCCGGCTATCTTTCGGAAGAGAACTACCGAGAGATGCAGGTTCAGACCCGGGGCTCGTTCGGCGGGCTGGGCATCCAGGTCACGATGGAGAACGGCCTCGTACTGGTGGTCTCCCCGATTGATGAGACCCCGGCGTTCAGAGCAGGTATCGAGCCCGGCGATTACATCGTCGAACTGGACGGCGAGGCGGTGATGGGCATGGATCTGGACCAGGCGGTCAATTCCATGCGTGGTCCGCCCGGCACGGACATCACCATCATGGTTCAGCGCGGAGAGGACGAGCCCTTCGAGGTGACGCTGACGCGCGAGATCATCCACGTGGACAGCGTGCGCTGGCGCGTCGAAAACGACAATGTCGGCTATATCCGCATTTCCAGCTTCACCGAGCAGACCGAGCGCGGCATCGAAGAGGCCTTGGAGGAGCTGGAAGCCGAAGTTGGCGACGCGATGGTCGGCTATGTTCTTGATCTGCGCAACAATCCCGGCGGCCTGCTGGATCAAGCCATCGCCGTCGCGGACGCTTTCCTGGATCGCGGCGAAATCGTTTCGACCCGGGGCCGCATCGAAGGCGCCGAACAACGCTGGAACGCGACGGAGGGCGACTTGGCCGATGGCGAACCGGTGGTCATCTTGATCAATGGCGGTTCTGCGTCGGCTTCCGAGATCGTCGCCGGCGCCCTGCAGGATCACGGCCGCGCGATTCTGTTGGGCACGGACACGTTCGGCAAAGGTTCGGTGCAGACCATCATGCCGCTTGCCGGAAACGGCGCGGTGCGCATGACCACAGCGCGCTACTACACGCCGTCCGGCCGCTCCATCCAGGCCCTGGGCATCAGCCCCGATATCGAGGTGCTGCCCGCCCTCTTGGAGGAACTGGAGGTCGCCGGCCGGCGCGAAAGCGATCTTCGCGGCGCATTGGGCAACGACCAGAGCCCATCCTCGATGGCGACCGAAGAAGGCGCCGACGGCGATGAGATGGCTGAAACCGAAGAGGAAGAGCCGCCGTTCGACTACCAGCTAACCCGCGCGATCGACATGCTCGAAGGCATCGAGTTGTTCAACCAGCGCGCGGCGATGAACTAAGGCCGGCCGTTTCGCCGCCGCCATGCCGTGCACCACGGCATGGCGGCCCCTTTTTCCAGCGATGAGACGTTAAGCCGTGGCGCATCCCTACAAGCCGTCGCATCGCGGCATCGCCTTCGCTGCAACCCTGGTCGTTCTGATCATCGCTGCGGTCGCGGCCTGGGCTTTTTCGCGACATGAGCCGGAGATGGCGCAACTGCGGCTCGCCGCCGACCGCCAGCATCTCAGCGCATCCGTGGCCCTACCTGGACGCACAGGCGATCAGGGGGTGGTGATTGAGCCGTCCGAGCGTCCGCCCGAACCGGTCAGCCACGCCGAGGCTGATGGGGTTGAACCGGCGGCATCTGATGCCTTGGCATCAAACGAGGTTTCGGCAGCGCCGACCATCCAAGGCGACGATCCCGGTGCCGCCGGCGAGCAGGCGCCGGATCCGGACACACCGGGCGCCTCGCGCGGGCAGGACTTGCCCAGGCTGGCAAATGCGGAAGCCTTCGCCGCACCGGCAGACCAGCCGCGCATCGCGCTGATCATCCGGGATGTCGGCAGGCTGAGCCTGGAGACACAAGCCGCGATCGAGACGCCGGCGCAGGTCACACTCGCCTTCAGCCCCTATGGCAGGGATCTTGCGACCTGGATCGGCCGCGCCCGGGTCGACGGCCATGAGACGCTGATGATGCTGCCCATGGAGCCCGTCGACTATCCCCGCAACGATCCGGGACCGCTTGCGCTGCTGACCAATCTCGGCGCCGGTGACAACGCCGAAAGGCTGGACCGTGTTCTCGCCGACGCGGATGGCTCGGTCGGTATCATCGGCGAGGCGGGCTCGCGGTTCTTGACGGAACCGGCGGCCTTGGAACCCGTCCTGGCAACCCTGGCCGAAGCCGGGTTCCTCTATGTCGACACCAATCCGGAGAACGACGCGGTCGCGGAGGTGGCCGAAGGGCTCGATCTGCCCGTCATTGACGTTGATGTCGAGGTAACCGACACGACGCTGCGCGCCATGATCGACCGCCGCTTGTTGGAACTGGAGACGATCGCCCGCGACCGAGGCCATGCCGTTGGCCTTGCGGACCCGTACCCGATCTTCCTTGAACAGTTCGCGACCTGGACCGAACGGCTGGACACGCGCGGCTTCGTGCTTGCCCCGGTGACGGCCGTTGTTGGCGGCGCCAACGAGCCATGACAGCGTCGGAGACGCCACCGGCAGGGTATCGACCCTGTGTCGGCATCGTGCTGATCAACCGGGATGGCCTAATCTTCACGGGCCAGCGATATGACACGCCAGACGCGTGGCAAATGCCGCAGGGGGGGATCGACGCCGGTGAAAGCGTCGAAATCGCGGCCTATCGCGAGCTTCGCGAAGAGACCGGAACCGACAAAGCGGAAATCCTCACGCGGACGCAGGATTGGATGACCTACGACCTGCCTGCCAAGATCGCGAGGAAGCGCTGGCGCGGCCGGTTCAGGGGCCAGGCGCAGATTTGGGTCGCGATGCGCTTCGTTGGCGGCGACACCGACATCGACATTGCCGCGCACGGCAAGCATGCCGAGTTCTCCATCTGGCGCTGGTCGCCGCCCGAACACGTCGCGCGGGACATCGTCGCGTTCAAACAACCGGTTTACCGACAGGTCTTGGCAGCGTTCGCGCCCTACCTGCCGACCGGTTCCTGATGTTGCCCGAGGGTCTCTTCCACCAGGCTCAAGAGCGAGCCGCCTCGATATCGGACGCCGCGCACGCCGGCGGCACGTGCCGCTTCCATGTCGCTGTCCTTGTCGCCGATCATGAAGCTGCGTCCGCGATCGACCGGATAAGCCGCGATTAGATCGAGCAGCATACCGGGGGCAGGCTTCCGGCAATCCGACACGCGCCGATATTGCTCCACCACGCCGTCCGGGTGGTAAGGGCAATAGCGCCAGTCGTCGATCCGGGCACCAAGGTCGGCCAGTTCCGCGGCCATTTTCCGGTGTAAGGACCGGACGGCCGCCTCGTCGTAATAGCCCCGCGCCACGCCCGACTGGTTGGTGACGACAAACACCCAATAGCCGTCGCGGTTAAGCGCGGCAACCGCCTCCGGCACGTCCGGACACCATTCGATCTGTTCCAGCCTATGGACGTAGCCATGATCGACGTTCAAGACGCCGTCGCGATCGAGAAAGACGGCGGGCCGCCGCTTTTTGGCCGAGGCGATGTCCATCATGGAAAGCCATCATAAAGGACAGATGGGCGCCGGCAATCCTCGCCCATGAAATCAACATGGGGTATACTGTCTGTCTTAAACACACCAGATAGTCGTGCACCTATGAACGTACTGGGACTGGCCCATGTCAACCTGACCTGCCCGGCCGAGCGGGAAGATGCTGTCCTGGCGTTCTATCGGGACGTGCTCGGCCTGACGCAAATCGCAAAGACGACCGGTCGGCGTCAAGCCGGCGGCTGGTTCGACCTCTTCGGCGTTGAGCTACACGTCTCGGTCGATCCGGTATCGATCGCCGAACAGCGCGCAAACCCGCGCCACATCGCGCTCTTCGTCAGCGATCTGACCGCGCTGGAGGCGAGATTGACAGCCGCCGGAGCCGATTTGTTGGAAGACCCGCGCCCTCCGGCAACCGGTCGCCGGCGCTTCCTTGTCGATCCAGCCGGCAACCGGCTGGAGCTGATCGAACGGACCGCACAATGATGCGCTGGCCCTTCATTGCCTTGGCCCTGCTGGCTGTCGCCAGTTGCGCGCGGCCCACGCCGATCGACAACAACGCGGTGGCCACCGTGCCGCTGCGCCAATGTTTGGCCGCACTGGACGAACGGCAGGCATCCTATGCGCAGATCAGCGCGTTTTCGGAAGGTCGCGGCTGTGGCATTCGCGACGGCGTTGCGATCAGCCATGGCCTGATCGCGCTTGACGAGACCGCCACCCTGACCTGTACCACCGCGTTGGCGGTCGACAGTTTCCAGCGCGAGGTCGTCCATCCCCTTGCCCTGCAGTACTTCGGCCAGCCGGTCGTGTCGATGGAACTGTGGGGGTCGTATGCCTGCCGTGGCCGCTCTGGCAATGCCGGACGTCTTTCGGAACACGCCTTCGGGCGCGCCATCGATGTTGCCGGGTTTCGCCTGGCTGACGGCACGATGGTTCGTGTGACGGATTGGTATCGATCGACGCCGGACGGGGCGTTCCTGCAAGCGGTGGCCCGAGGTGCCTGCGACTATTTCAGCGTGGTTCTAACGCCGGTCTCCGACGCCGCCCACCGCGACCATTTTCATCTCGATACCGGGCCGTGGCCGCTGTGCGAGGTCTGACGGACAGACCGGCCGATCCCTACTGTCGAAAGCGCCGACGCAGCGCGTCGGCAAATCCGCGCGGGTCCTTCAGCGGCGAGACCTCCGATGCGGCCGACTTGACCGATTGGGCCGACCTTTCGATGACCGGGCGCGCGCGCGCGGCGCCCTCCTTGACCTTTTGGCGCAACTGCGGGTCGGTCGCGATACGGCGCGCGCCCATCAACAACATGCGACGAAGAATCAACGGGGCCATCCTACAAGTGCGATCCATCCTGACAATCAGATATGATCGCAACTTTCCTCGTTCTCAAGGAGTTTGGCTCAGGCCCCTCAGGCCGCGACCTTCTCGAATTTGCGCTGCTGGCGATGCATCATCCAGCGCGCGCCACGATTGGCGATCTTGAACAAGGTTGATCGGGGCTTGAGGCCGCACGCCTTGAAGATCATGGCCAGGGCCCGATCCAAATGGGGATCGCGGTAATAGGCCATGGCACGACTCATATAGGCGCGCGAATTGACATCGAGATCGTAGGGCTCGCCGTTGTTGTTGGCGGCCCAATAGGCGCAGGCGAGCTCATCGTTCTCGGTCTCGGTAATGCGGCCCAAGGCAACGCGGATGCGCCGCAAACGGTTGATGCGGTCCTTTTCCAGATACCGCTTCAGATTGTCGTAGAACAGTTTGTAATGGCGCAGTTCGTCCGCCGCGATCTTGCGGCAAATGAACTTAAACGCTGGCTCGTCCGTCGCATCGCCCAGCGCGGTGTAATACGAGCTGGTGCCGACCTCCACCATGCAGCGGGCCACCATCTCGCCCGCGCGGCTGCCTCGGATCGACTCGTCGACGTCGATCTCGATCTTGAAGCCGTCCAGGAAGTCCTGGAACCGTTTCTCGAAGTCGAAATCAGGATCGACCAGCTTTGCCCAGCGCGACAGGGCCTCGCCATGCTGGCGCTCTTCGTCGCCCCAGCGTCGCGCCTCGGGCAAGAACGTGTCGTCGCCATCGAAGACGTTTTCAAGATAGGCGACATAGTCGGCAGAGTTGAACTCGACCATTGCGGCCGCCTTTGCCAACTCCAGATGTTGCGGATTGACTTTGGACCGATCGAACTGGTCCCAAGGGACGTCATCGAGCGTCCAGTGCTTGTACGGCATTACCGCTTCCCCCGTCGGATCGCCGAAATGTCCAATTAGACTGGTCAGCTTTACTCAAACCGCTGAACCAGTTCAACCCGTGCGAGCGGCCGGGCCGGGGCGTGGCGTCGCGCTAGATGGCGGCCAGTTTTGCCTGCGTCACGACGATCCGGGCTTCGATGGCTGCGCGTTCTGCCGGCTCTTTGGCATCCTCTAGGTCCTCGCGCAGATTCTTGATGGACTGCTCGACCTCAGCCCGGTCCAGATCCGAAACCGGTACCGCCTCCTCCGCCAGGACTGTGCAGCGGTCCGGCGTGACTTCGGCAAATCCGCCGGCGACAAACACCCGCTCTGCCTCCGCCGATCGGCTACCGAAAATCTCGATAACGCCTGGCCGCACGGTGCTGATCATGGGCGCATGGCGCGCCAGGACACCGATATTGCCCTCCGCACCCGGGACTATGACCATCTCGACATCTTGCGACATCAAGAGCCGTTCCGGAGAAACCAGTTCGAAGGCGGTTGTGTCGGCCATGGCCTAACCCTGACTTACGCTGCGGTTCGACGTCACGCGGCCTCGGCGGCCATCTTGCGCGCCTTTTCAACTGCCTCTTCGATCGTGCCAACCATGTAGAAGGCGGCCTCTGGCAAATGGTCGTAGTCGCCCTCGCAGATGCCCTTGAAGCCCTTCACCGTGTCTTCGACGCTGACGAACACGCCTGGCGTGCCGGTGAAGACCTCGGCGACGTGGAACGGCTGCGACAGGAAGCGCTGGATCTTGCGGGCGCGGGCGACGATCAGCTTGTCATCCTCCGACAGCTCGTCCATGCCCAGGATGGCGATGATGTCCTGCAGCGACTTGTAGGTCTGCAGAATGCGCTGCACCTCGCGCGCGACATCATAGTGTTCCTGGCCAACCACGCGCGCGTCCATGATCCGGCTGGTCGAATCCAGGGGGTCGACGGCGGGATAGATGCCCAGTTCCGAGATCTGGCGGGACAGCACGGTCGTGGCGTCAAGGTGCGAGAACGACGTCGCCGGTGCCGGGTCGGTCAAGTCGTCGGCGGGCACGTAAATGGCCTGCACCGAGGTGATCGAACCCTTGTTGGTCGACGTGATGCGCTCCTGCAGCGTACCCATATCGGTCGCCAGGGTTGGCTGATAGCCAACGGCAGAGGGGATGCGGCCCAACAGCGCCGACACTTCCGACCCCGCCTGGGTGAAGCGGAAGATGTTGTCGACGAAGAACAGCACGTCCTGGCCTTCCTCGTCGCGGAAGTACTCCGCCAGAGTCAGCCCCGACAGACCGACCCGGGCGCGGGCACCGGGCGGCTCGTTCATCTGGCCATAGACCAGCGCCACCTTCGAACCGTCGGTCGATCCCGTCTCCTCGTCGATCTTGATGACGCCGGAATCGATCATCTCGTGATAGAGGTCGTTGCCCTCACGCGTGCGTTCGCCGACACCGGCAAACACCGAATAGCCGCCATGGGCCTTTGCAACGTTGTTGATCAGCTCCTGAATGGTCACCGTCTTGCCGACGCCGGCGCCGCCGAACAGGCCGATCTTTCCGCCCTTGGCGTAGGGGGCCAGAAGATCGACCACCTTGATGCCGGTCACCAGCATCTCCGCCTCTGTCGACTGATCAATGAAGGCCGGCGCTTGGCGATGGATCGGTAGCGACGTGCTGGCCTTTACCGGGCCCTTTTCGTCGATCGGCTCGCCAATCACGTTCAGAATGCGGCCGAGCGTTTCCGGGCCCACAGGCACCTCAATCGGTGCGCCGGTATCGGCTACCTCGCTGCCGCGCACCATACCGTCTGTCGAGTCCATGGCGATGGTGCGCACCGTGTTTTCACCAAGATGCTGGGCCACTTCCAACACCAGAACCCGGTCATCGACGTTGGTACGTAACGCGTTCATGATGGCCGGCAGGTCGCCGTCGAAGTGAACATCCACCACGGCGCCCAAAACCTGCGTGACGCGACCCGTCGTATTGCTGGGGGTGGCCATATCTTCAGTCTCCTTGCGGAACGTTCGTCAAGCGCCGGACGGTCATTAGACCGCTTCGGCGCCGGAAATGATTTCAATCAGCTCTTTGGTAATCACGGCCTGGCGCGTGCGGTTGTAGACCAAGGTCAGGCCCGCGATCATGTCGCCTGCATTGCGGGTGGCGTTGTCCATCGCGGTCATGCGCGCGCCCTGTTCGCTGGCGGCCGATTCCAAAAGCGTCTTGTAGATCTGGATGGCCAGATTGCGCGGGATTAACTCCGCGATAATCTGCTCTTCCTCCGGTTCGAAATCGTAGACGGCCTTGCCGACGCCGTTCGCCGAAGGCTCGCTCTCCGCCTGCTCGGCCGGCGGCTCATCCAATGAGAGCGGAATAAGCTGTTGACTGGTGACCACCTGGCTGATCGCCGATTTAAAGCGGTTGTAGATCACTTGGGCGACATCGAACTCGCCCGCCTCGAACAAGGATGCGACCTTGTCGGCGATGCCGTTTGCATCGTCGAAGGACAGCCTCGGCTTGCCGATATCCGTGACGTCGTCAATGATCAAGTTTCGGTAGTCGCGGCGCAGATTGTCCCTGCCCTTGCGGCCAACACACAGCAGCTTGACCTCTTTGCCCGCGTCGCGCAGTTCACGGATGCGGCGCCGAGCCTCGCGCACGAGGGTCGAGTTGAAGCCACCACACAGGCCACGGTCGGACGTGACGACGACCAGCAGATGCACATCGTCCTTGCCCGTCCCCACCATCAGGCGGGGCCGCTGGCCACCGCTGACGCCGCCGGCCAAGCTGGCCAGCATGCGCTCCATGCGCTCGGCATAGGGCCGGCCGGCTTCCGCCTGTTCCTGCGCGCGGCGCAGCTTCGACGCGGCGACCATCTTCATGGCCGACGTGATCTTCTGCGTCGACTTGACGGTGGCGATCCGGTTTCGAAGGTCCTTAAGGCTGGCCATCGGCTTCCCTAATCCGCTCTCGTGCTCGTCGGTTCAGGGGCTTCAGACGAAGACCTTGACGAAAT
>JBCBSH010000085.1:0-17130 GCA_039819285.1 Pseudomonadota bacterium | reverse complement strand
CGACGCTGCCCTTGGGGCCCATCTTTCGGACGGCGTCGCCGTCATGGACATACGAGACAAAGCGCATGCGTATCTTTCGATAAATTTGGAAACTTGGAGATAAAATCGATGTTTTTTGAAAATGTCAACCTGGCATGCGGAAGGAGGCTGAAAGCGTCTGACTTTGGTCCCACATGAGAGTTGAGACGCGGGGTGTTGCTGAAACGCGCTGTTGAATGCCAGAAGATAATCGATATAACTCGAATATGACAGAAACATCGATTTTCTGGAAAGTCATTGAATCCGTTTCCGATCAAGGACGGCGGCTGATCCGGTTGGGCGACGGCGGCAACGTCAAGAACGCCTCGATCGACAGGCTGGGCCGGGCGCTGGTCTCCGAAAAAGGCGAAGCTTCCGGCGTCGCCCTCGCCGCCCTGCTCATCGAGCGCTATGGCGCGTTGGAAACGTCCGACAAGCAGGCGTTCTTTCGACTGCTCCTGGACGAGTTCGGGCCGGATTGGGAGGCGTCGCGGCAGGCCCTGGCCGCACTCGAAACCAATCCGGACGATGCGACGGCCTTGTCGCGACTGCACTACGCGGCGGAGCCCAAGCGCCAAGAGCTGCTTCGGCGCATCAATCTGGCGCCGGGCGGCATCACCGCGCTGGTCGCCATGCGCTCCGATCTGCTGGGCATCATGACCTCCGACCCGGACCTGGATGTGGTCGATGCCGACTTCGAGCATCTGTTCAGATCCTGGTTCAATCGCGGCTTTCTGCAGTTGGCACGCATCGACTGGCAGACGCCGGCCGCAATCCTGGAGAAGATCATAAAGTACGAGGCGGTCCACGCGATCGAGGGCTGGGACGATCTCAGGCGCCGCGTCGATGCGCCGGACCGCCGCCTCTACGCCTTTTTCCACCCCGCCCTGTCGGACGGCCCCTTGATCTTCGTCGAGGTCGCCCTGACCCGCGACACACCGACAAGCATAAAGGAGATCCTGGCGGAGGACCGCGAACCGATACCGGTCGAGAACGTGTCGACGGCGGTCTTCTACTCGATCTCCAACTGTCAGCGCGGCTTGCGCGGTGTCTCGTTCGGCAACTTTCTGATCAAGCAGGTCGTCGACGAGTTGCGCAACGACCTGCCCCAGCTGCGCACGTTCGCTACCCTGTCGCCAATACCCGGATTAAGCCGTTGGTTGCGCGAAGAAGCTGCATTGCAATCGAATGCCTTGACGGATCGGGATCGGCAAATCATCGATGGCCTGACCGGCGACGAAAGCCTGATCGATCGCGCGCCGGACACGGAGGCTAGAAAAGCGATGATCAGCCTGGCCGGCCAGTATCTGGTCCGCGAAAAGGCCGAAGACGGCCGACCCGTTGATCCGGTTGCCCGGTTTCATTTGGGCAACGGCGCGCGGCTTGAACGAATCAACTGGCTGGCCGATACCAGCGCCAAGGGTCTCGCCGAATCTCACGGTCTGATGGTGAACTACCTGTACGTGGCCGACGAAATCGAGGCCAACCACGAGGCCTTTGCCAAGCACGGCGCCGTTGCGGTTTCGTCGTCCGTCCGCCGATTGTTGAGAAGCCAACGTTCAGCCGAACGATCCAAGACGTCGCCAGTACCAGCGGAGGCCGCGGGGCCGTGACCGAGAACCATCTTTTCGCGCAGTTCCGAACCGCGATCGACCACCCGGACGCTGTCTTCGTCGAGACGGAAAAGGGTGCGTGCATCACCTATGGCGACATGCTGGCTGAATCCGCCCGCATCGCTCGGGCCCTGACGGCGATGGGGCTAATGCCCGGCGACCGCGTCGCGGTCCAGGTGGAAAAGTCGGTCGCGGCGTTGATGCTGTATCTGGGCGCCGTGCGTGCTGGCGCTGTCTTTCTGCCGCTGAACACCGGCTACACCGCGTCCGAGGTCGGCTATTTCCTGCAAAACGCCGAGCCGACGCTGTTCGTCTGCGACCCCGCCAAACAGCGTGATCTGGCCCAAGTGGCCTCAACAGCGGGCGTGCCGCATCTGGAAACCCTCGACGCCGACGGCAACGGAACACTGACGGAGCGCTGGTCGCAAGAGCCGGCCGAGTTCGAGGATGTGCCGCGCGGACCCGAGGATCCGGCCGCGATCCTCTACACCTCGGGCACGACCGGCCTGTCGAAGGGCGCCATGCTGTCCCACGACAACCTGGCGTCGAACGCCCATACCCTGCGTCGGGCTTGGCGGTTCACGGCGGACGACGTCCTGATCCATGCCCTGCCGATCTTTCACACCCACGGCCTGTTCGTCGCCACGAACATCACCCTGGTCGCCGGCGGCTCGATGATCTTTCTGCCGAAGTTCGACCCGGACCGAGTGTTGTCGGTGATGCCGCGGGCGACTGCCATGATGGGCGTACCGACCTTTTACACCAGGCTGTTGGCCCATTCCGGCCTGACGCGAGAGGCGGCCGGCGGCATGCGGCTGTTCGTGTCCGGTTCGGCACCGCTTCTAGCCGAAACCCATGCCCAGTTTCGGGACCGCACCGGTCACGCGATCCTGGAACGCTACGGCATGACCGAGACCAACATGAACACGTCCAACCCCTATGACGGCGATCGGCGCGCCGGCACGGTCGGCTTTCCGCTGGATGATGTCGCGCTGCGCATCGTCGACCCGGACAGCGGACGGCGCCTCGACACCGGCGAGGTCGGCGTCATCGAGGTCAAGGGCCCCAACGTCTTTCAAGGCTATTGGCGCATGCCGGAGAAAACGGCGGCCGAATTCCGGCCCGACGGGTACTTCATCACCGGCGATTTGGGGGTCATCGATGCGGACGGCTATGTATCGATCGTCGGCCGAGCCAAGGATCTCATCATTTCCGGCGGCTTCAATGTATACCCCAAGGAAATCGAGAGCGCGATCAACAAGGTCGCCGGCGTGGGGGAGTCGGCCGTGATAGGCGTGCCGCATCCCGACTTCGGCGAAGGCGTCACCGCGGTGATTGTCCGAGCGCCCGATCACACGGTTTCCGACGCTGAGATCCTGGCCCAACTCGACGGCAAGCTGGCCCGTTTCAAACAGCCCAAGAAGGTCCTGTTCGTCGATGAATTGCCGATCAACGCGATGGGAAAGGTCCAGAAAAACGTGCTTCGCGACCGATTCAAGGACACCTATGCACAATAGTTCATTGAATAGGGCAAGGCTGATCGGTTTAATGCCCGCGATTTCGAATAGGTGGATGCCGGACTCTTGACTGACTTCTTCCAAGTAACTGGACGGTGACATAATGGAAGCCGCTTCGACTGCAGAATCTTTGACCAGCAGAGCCTATGCCCAGCTGCGCGCGGCAATTATTTCCGGCGATCTGGAGCCGGGGCGCAAGCTGAAGATCGACGAGCTGCGGCAGCTTTACGGCTATGGCGGCAGCCCGATCCGCGAGGCGTTGAGCCTGCTGACGTCGGACGGTCTCGTTTCACGGTTTGAGCAGCGCGGCTTCAACGTCGCCGAGGTCAGCCGTCGCGAGTTTAGCGAACTCCTGAAGACCCGCTGTTGGCTTGAAGAGCGGGCGTTGCGCGAATCCATCGCCAACGGCGGCAAGGAGTGGGAGGAACGCGTCATCCTGGCCCAGCACTGGTTGTCGCGCGAGCCCCGTACGCGGGACGATGGCGGCAGCTTCCTTGCCAACGAGGACTGGGAAATCCGGCATAAGGAGTTTCACACGGCCATGATTTCGGCCTGCGGCTCGTCGATCCTGCTGCGCATTTGCGACCAGCTCTACGACCAGAACATCCGCTATCGAATGCTGTCGGGTTCAGCGGCCTATCCCGGCCGAAATGTCGCCGACGAACACGCCGCCATCATGCAGGCGACGCTTGATCGCGACGCGGATCTCGCGGTTGCCAAGCTGGTCGAGCATTACAACAGGACCGGTGCGTTTTTGGCTGAGCGGCTTTGACGGATTGGGGGTCGCAGCAGACGCACCCAGCGGCCATGATGGCGCGATGGCGCCGACACTTCCCGACATCGATCAAACCCTCGCTACCACCTTTGGCTTCACCGACTTTCGACCCGGCCAGCGCACCATCGTCGAGGCGCTGATCGGCGGCGAGAACGTGCTCGCCGTGATGCCGACAGGGTCGGGCAAGAGCCTGTGTTATCAGTTGCCGGCCGTGATCTCACCCGGCACGACGCTGGTCATATCGCCCTTGCTGGCCCTGATGCGCGACCAGGTCGCCGCCCTGCGCAGGGCCGGCATCGAAGCGGGCTCGCTGTCATCGGCAACGACGCCACAAGAGGCACGGTCGGCGCTGGACGGCCTCGCGGACGGCAGTTTGAAACTGCTCTACATGGCACCGGAACGGTTGGCGGCGAACGGTACGATCGGGCTCCTGAAAGGCAAGATCGCGCGCATCGCGGTGGACGAGGCGCATTGCGTTTCCCAATGGGGTCATGACTTCCGGCCCGAATATCTGAAGATCCGCGAGGCAGCCGATGCGATCGGCGACGACCTGCCCATCGCAGCCTTCACCGCCACCGCCGATCCGGGCACCCGCGACGAAATCGCCCGGGCCATGTTCCGGCGCGAGCCGAAGATCGTCGTCCACGGCTTCGACCGGCCGAACCTGTCGATCGCCATGGAGCCCAAATCGGACCCGCGCCGACAGATCATCGCGTTCATCCGCCAACGTCCGGGTGCCAGCGGCATCGTCTATGTCTCGACCCGGCGCAAGGCCGACCAGCTCGCCGACGGCCTGGTGAAAGCCAACATCCCGGCGATTTCCTATCACGCCGGCCTGGACGGCGCGGAGCGCACGGCACGCCAGGACCGGTTCCAGCGCGAGGACGGCCTCGTCATCGTCGCCACCGTGGCGTTCGGCATGGGCATCGACAAGCCCGACGTGCGCTTCGTCGGCCATGCCGACATGCCCAAGACGATCGAGGCCTATTATCAGGAAATCGGTCGCGCCGGCCGCGACGGTCTGCCGGCCGACACGCTGACGCTCTACGGGCTTGACGACATGCGGCTGCGGCGCCTGCAGATCGACCAATCCGAGGCGCCGGACCCGGTCAAGCGGGCGGAACATCAGCGGCTGTCGGCTTTACTGGCGCTGCTGGAATCGCCCACCTGCCGCTGGCGCATGCTGCGATCGTATTTCGGCGAGCCGTCGGAGCCGTGCGGCCGCTGCGATGTCTGCCGCGACGGCATCGTCGAGGCCGACGCCACGACCGAGGCGCGCATGGCCTTATCCGCCCTGTTGCGCACCGGCCAGCGCTTCGGCACGGAGCATCTGATCGACGTCCTGCTGGGTGAAGAGACGGACAAGGTCCAGCGTTTCGGCCATGCAGGCCTACCGACTTTCGGCGTCGGCAAGGAGCGAACGCGGCCGGTGTGGCGCGGCATCTTCCGACAGCTCTATGCCGCCGGCATGATCGCCACGGATCGCGACGGCCACGGTACGTGGCAAATGACGCAAGAGGCGCGGCCGCTGTTGAAAGGCGAGGTTCCCTTCTCCGTCCGCGCCGACGTCTTCCAGGCACGCGCCAAGCAAAAGGCGCCGCCCGCGACCAAGGCGGCCGTGTCAGATCTCGACGAGGCCAGTCAGGCTCTGTTCGACGCCTTGCGCGCCAAGCGCCGTGAGTTGGCCGAGGCGGAGGAGGTGCCGGCCTATGTTGTCTTCCCGGACCGGACGCTGATCGACATCGCCATGAAGAAGCCTATCGACCGGGCGTCCTTCGCCGACGTGCACGGCGTCGGTCAGGCCAAGCTCGACCGGTACGCCGATATGTTCTTACCGATCGTGGCGGCACATCTCGGCCAGCCTACCGCTCATTAAGGTTGTAGCGCATGATGCGCCCATGCGGCCCCTCGCGGTCCCGCTCCAACCCGTAACAGTCCCCCGGCGGCCCCTCGCGCAGTGCCAGAACATCCTCGATCCCGTCGCGGTCGTCCTGACTGAGGGCGAGGTCAAAGATGGCCTCGTTGGCCGCCAGATGCCGGGTGGAGGTCGCGCCAACGATGGCGGCTGCCGCCCCCGGCCGATCGAGCAGCCAGCGCACGGCGACCTGACCGATCGAAACGCCGTGCCGCTTCGCGACCGTGTCGAGCGCCGACAAAAGCTGCTGAAACAGGCCCCAGCCGCCAAACTCGTCGATGATCAGCTTGTATTTGGTGAGCGAACGGTTGGTGAAGGGCGTTTGCGGTTCCGCCGCGCCCAGCCAGCGCGGCGCAAAAAACCCGCCGGCCAACGTGCCGTAGCACAAAAGCGCGATGCCATGATCCTTGCAAAAGGCGACCATGCCATGCTCAGGCCGGTCGTCGATCAGCGAGTATTGAAGCTGATGCACGGCGACGGGCACGCCGGCATCGAGCAATTGGCCGAGATGGGCCATGTCGTAATTGGTGACGCCGATGCGATCGATCTTGCCGCGCTGGCGCAGTCCTTCGAGATGAAGCGCGATTTCGACATGGCGGGTGACCGCAAAGTCCCACCAGTGGAACTGGACGAGGTCCAACCGTTCGGCACGGAGCCGCTGCAACGACCGGTCGATGATCCGCTCGACATACGCCCCGTCGCACGTGTCCAGCGCACCGAGATCGGGAACGAACTTGGTGTGGATCTGGATCTTGGGCGCCAGATCCGGATAGGCCGACCGGAAATCGCCGATCAGTTCCTCGACCCCTGTATAGTGATCGGCGCAGTCGAAGGTGGTAATGCCGGCCTCGACGAACCTTGCCATATCGTCGATCGCCTGGGCACGGTCCACGTCGCCATGGCCGCCGGCGAGATGCCAGCCCCCCTTGATCAATCGTGAAATGCTATAGCCGGGCCACAGGTCTGTGCGCTGAATCGCGGTCATGAGCCAGTCTTTATCACGAAGACGATTCCCGCAAGGCCGTCGCATGATCGGCCTCCGCCAGACGCTTCAGCGCCATCCGGTCCACCTTGCTGGACGGCGTCAGAGGCATGGCGTCGAGGAAGACGATTTCCTCCGGCGCCTTATAGCCGACGCGCTGACTCGCAAACGCAATCAACTCAATCGCCGACGGCCGATCGACCCCCGGCTTCATGGTCACGTACGCACGGACATTCTCGCCATGGACGAGATCCCGAACGCCAACGACGCCCGCCAGAGCGACACCGTCATGGGCCAACAACGCGTCCTCGACCTCTTGCGGGAAGATGTTCGAACTGTCGTGCACGATCAGTTGTTTGCGCCGGCCACAGAACCAGTAATAGCCCTGGTTGTCGGCGCGCAGAACGTCACCGGTATCGAACCAGCCATCACGCCGGACGTCATTGGTCGCCTTTTCATCGCGCCAGTAATAGGGCGAAAGGCCTTTGAACTTCACCCACAGCCGACCCTCGGTGCCAGGTGGAACCTCATGGAAATCCTCGTCACGGATCGAGGCTGTGAAGCCGGGTGCCGTACGCCCGACCGCGCCACGCTTTGATCGGTTCGACGAGATGTTGATGTGCGACAGGCCGTTCTCGGTCATGCCATAGATCTCGGTGATTGACAGGCCGGTTTTCGCCGCGAACTCTTCCGCCAGAGGGCCAGGCACCTTATCGCCGCCGGCGAGCACCAGCCGGACGGAATCGAAGTCGGCGGCCGTCGTTTGGTTCTCCCGCTCCATCTGGAACAGCAGCGCGGGCGGCATCTGAAAAATGGTCGGCCGCCATCGTCGCATGAGGTCGAGCGTCTCGGCCATCTGCCCAACCCGGGGAAGCACGATGGCGGCACCACGGCTGAAGCCCGCAAGGATCATCAGGAATGCGCCGATATGGGATGCGGATGAGGCCGGCAGCACGATATCGTCCGCGCTGACCTGATAGGCGTACGCCTGATTGGGCAGCATCCAGCCGAGGTTTGCGTAAGTATGCGTCACCCCCTTGGCCGGTCCCGTGCTGCCGGAGGTGAAGAAGATGAAGCACGGCGCCGAAGGCGCATGTTGCCCAAACGAAGCCGGGTCTTCCGATGCCTCAATCAGGCTTTCCACAGTCGGCCCATGCGCGCCCTCGCCTGCTTCGATCTTCAAGGGCAAGTCCTTGGCGCGCGCACTGGCACCAATGTCGGCGCGCCGTTCGGCATGGTAGACGATGGCGGCCGCGCCGCTGACCTCAAGTGCGTGATCGATCTCCGGCGCAGTATAGCGGTAGTTCAGTGGCACGGCGACAAGGCCGGCCTTCAACGTGGCCAGATAGTGAATGACGAGCGCATGACCGTTGGGCAACAGGGATGCCACCCGGTCCCCGTTCTTCAGCCCCAGGCGCAAGAGATTGCTTGCATACAAGGTGCTGAGAGCGTCCAACTGGCGCCACGACCAAGCGCCCTCGATGGTCGCCAGACCCGTTTCGTCCTGTGTCCTGTCCAAGCCAGGGCGCAGAAGTTGCGAGAGCTCCACCGGCACGGGCAGGGGTTCGCCGTAGTTTGGCATCAGCGCCTCATCGGCGGTGGATGGGCCGCCTTTGCCGCCGCTGGTTCCTAACCAGGCGTCTGGCCATAAACATCGTCCGGCACATGCTCCAGCCAGTCGGTATGGCTGCCGTCGGCGCTCTCCTGAATGGCGACATGGATCATGCCGATCGACGGCGAGGCGCCGTGCCAGTGCTTCTCGCCTGGCGGAATCCAGACCGTGTCACCGGCGCGGATCTCGCGCAGCGGTCCGTCCCAGGCCTGCACCCGGCCAACACCGGATAGGACGTGCAGCGTCTGGCCCAGCGGGTGCGTGTGCCAGGCGGTACGCGCGCCCGGTTCGAAATTCACCCGATAGGATCGGACCCTCGCCGGCTCCGGCGCCTCCAGAATCGGGTCCAGCCAGACGGTTCCGGTGAACCAGTCGGCGGGTCCGCGCCGGGTCGGTTCCTCGGCGGGCGATCGAACCTCCATTTCTACGCTCCTTGGTTTCTTGCCGATGTGCCGTAGCGGATTATCGCGTGGGTCACGAGATAAAGCACGATCGCGTTCAACACGTGCCAGAAGAAATGGGTGCCGAGGGGATAGAGGTTGCACAAGGGTTCGTCGATCGTCCGCAGGGTCAAGGAAACCGCGAACAAACCCGCGGCCACGAGCACTGCTGGTCCGGCCGCGTGCCGACGTGCGACGACCAAGAACAGACCGATCGCAGCCATGGCGATCAGCGCTGCGATGTAAGGCCCACCGGGCACCCCAATAAGCGCCGGCGGCACAACGGCCAGCACCAGCACCACCAAAACCGCGATCAGACCGCCCCAATAGTGCAGCCCCACCAGCCGCGTGATGGCGAGGTACGTGGCTGCCAGGATGAACAGGCCGATCGGAATCACGTCGGCCAACGCCGCCCAGAACACGGCCAGCGTATGAAACAGGAAACTGCCGATCCCGATGGCGAGGACCAGCAGCACCAGGATCCAGTTTGCCGGGTCATGGTTGGGCTGGCGCCGCGCGCGGTACAGCTCAAGCGCCAGCACCAGGGCGGCGATTATGAAGGCAAGATTGGTGACGGCGTTGATCGGCTCGGCCCAGAAGTCCGGGCCAACCCGTTCGCAATAGGCGTCGATATGGTCGTGTTCCATGTCCTGACCAGGGTAGACGGTCGGCAGGGGCGATCAACCGGCCTCCCTGTACAAATCGCCGCACATGGTCACACTGTGGCGCCGACACTGGCCGCTTCGATAAACAGAGACAAGGCACCATGGCTTTCGACTCGCTGCCCCCGCAATCACCGATCAACCCGCGCGCGGATGCCTACGCCGAAACGGCATTGACGCTCTCGAAGGAGGCAGTCGCAAGATGCCGCAGCGTGCTCGACGTGCCCTATGGCGACGACTATTGGCAGAAGATCGACATCTACCTGCCCGACGACCCGTCGGCGACCGGGCTGCCCGTGTTCTTGAACCTGCATGGCGGGGGTTGGACCCACGGCTATAAGGAATGGCTGGGCTTTCAGGCGCCGCCCATCGTCAGCCTGCCCGCGATCTACATCTCTGTCTCATACCGGCTGGCGCCGGATCATCTCTATCCGACCCCGTTGGAAGACACCTTTCGGGCGCTGAAATGGACCGTCGACCATATCGCTGGCCATGGGGGCAATCCAAACCGGATCTTCATTGGCGGCCATTCGGCCGGTGGCCACCTGTCCAGCCTGGCGACGCTGCGGCGAGACATGGCCGCCAAATTCGGCCTGCCGGATGGTGTGATCAAAGGCTGCTTTCCGGTCAGCGGCGTCTACGAGATCGACTTTGAGGATGCACAACTGAGAGAATGGGCCGAGGGGCCGGGCAGCGTCATGCTGGGAAGCCACGACGATGCGAAGGCGGCCAGCCCGATCGCCCATGTCGAGGGCAATCAAACGCCGTTCTACATCTCCTGGGCCGACGGCGACGGCATCTATGCCACAGTCACTGGCCCCAGAATGGTCGAGGCCCTGTCAAGTCAGCCAGGGCGGGTCGAGTGGCACGTGTTCGAGAACAAGAACCACTTTTCCGTCAATCTCGACATGGCCGACGAAGACAATTGCTGGGTCCAAACTCTGCGGTCATGGATGGCGGCAAGCTAGGCGGGGGGGCGCGCCGATGCAAGGCAGCACACCAAAACATGAGGTGAAGCGCGTCAGCATCATGGGCGCCGGCCGCATCGGCCAACCGGTAATCGACTTCGTTCGCGCCGGCGACCCTTGGCACCTGGCCGCCGTGCTAGTGCGCAGGAGCCGCACGGCCGCCGAGCCCGAGGTCACGTCCATCGTTGAAGATTTCCTTGCGCAGGAAACCGACCTCATGATCGATGCTGCGGGGCCGGCGGCGCTGCGCGCCCATGGGGAGCGGGCGCTGGCCTTGGCGGATCTGTGGACGATTAGCGGCACCGCCCTGTCGGACCCCGCCCTGGTGCAGCGATTGTCCCAGGTCGGAGAGGCAACCGGCCATCGCCTGCGCATCCTGCCCGGCGCGATCGGCGGCCTGGACGTGGTATCGGCCCTGGCGCGCGACCCATCGATGCGGCTCGCCATTCACGCCACAAGTCCCGGACCGATCGACGCGCCGGCAAACGCGTTTTCGGGATCGGCCCGCGAGACGTCGGCACGGTTTGCCAACATGCTGAACGTCGCGGCGGCGGCCGCGCTTGCCGGCCCGGGACTGGACGCCACATCGGTCACGTTCACGGGCGATACCGAGGGTCGCCGCCATCATCTCGGCGTTCGGGCCGAAAGCACCTATGGTCGGCTGTCGGTGGATATCGACATTCCGCCGGATCTTGGCACGGGCGACCACAATCCGGTGTCGGCCTCGATCATCGCCGCCCTTGTACGCGAAACGCAGACCATCTGGGTTGGCTAGACGGAAGGGGAACTGATGGCCGAAAGCATCTCGCCGGAGGATGAAGTCAAACGGCTGCACGACGATCTTCAGGCCTGGATCGGACGGGGCGACGCTTCGCGCTGGGCCACGTTCGAGTCGGCGCTTGCGGACGATTTCGTTCAGATCGGCCCCGACGGCGTCGCACGCGACCGCGCCACGGTGCTCGATCTCGTCGCCGGCTTGAAAGGCATTGCCGGCCCCACCTTCATCATCGAGATCAAAGACGCGACGGCGCGTGCACTCGACGGCGGATACGCCTTGGTAAGCTATCGCGAGGTTCAGCGCGGCGGGTCCAGGGACACCGACCGCTGGTCGTCCGCGCTTCTCAGCCGATCGTCGACGGGCGCATGGCGCTGGCACCATCTGCATGAATGCTGGGCTGGTTAGGCCATGTTCCACCCCAGTTCAGCCGATCTGGCACACGACTTTCGGTCCGGCATGCATGTGGTCATCACCGGCTCCGGCTCCGCATTGATCGATCCGGAACGGGGCGGCGCCAGTGCGGCGGTGATCGTCGATGGCGTGATCCTGCAGTTCGATTGCGGCCGCGGCGTCATGGAAAATCTGACACGGGCCGGTATCAACCCTGTAGACATCGACCATCTGTTCTTCACCCACCTGCATTTCGATCACGTCGCGTCGTTCGGCTATTTCGTGATTTCCACCTGGATTGCCGGCCGCCAGCAGACGCTGCCGGTTTACGGTCCGGCGGATACGCGCGAGATGGCGGAGAAGCTGGTCTTCAGCGGCCACTTCGTCGATGTCCGTTTCGCGCGCGGCCTGGTCGCGACATGGCCCGAGGACATTCCCAACCGGCCGCGCGACGAGCCGCCGATCGCGGTCCAGGAAATAGGCCCCGGCGCCGTGCTGCAAACCGATGAAGTCACGGTCACGGCGGTCACGGTGCCACATTTTCAGGATCTGGGCGTTCAGAGTCTCGGCTATCGCGTGGACAGCACCCACGGCTCGATCGTCATCACCGGTGATGGCCGGCCGTCCGACGCGATGATCGAACTTGCCGAAGGCGCCGACGTTCTGGTCCATGAATGCGCCAAGCCGGACGCGGACATGGTCACCGGCGGCAAGCTGGCCCGGTCCAAGGTGACCGACACGCCCTCCGGTCCTCACACGACGCCGACCTGGCTGGGACGGGTCGCGCGCGACGCCAAGGTCAAGCATCTGGTACCGACCCATCTCGGCCCGTTCCGGTCCGTGCCGGCGGCCTTTGCCATGTCCCGCACCTATTATGGCGACACTCAACCGGCCCCGGATTTCTGGGCCACCTATGAACGCCGTATCCGTGAGATCTATGACGGGCGCCTGACCCTCGCCCATGACGGGCTGGTGATCACTGTCGCCGAGTAAGTTGCCGCCACCACGCCGCCATTGAGCGGTCGACAAAATCTGTTATAATCAATTCAATACAAACAATTCGGTATCGGACATCGGGTTCCTGATGCCGGGACGGTCGTTAGCGGCCAGCAAAGGGGGAGAGCATGTTGGACGACGCGCCCGTTGAGTGGATGTATCGGACCTTGTTTCGCATCCGCTTTTTCGAGGACCGGGTGCAGGAGCTGGCGCGCACCAATGCGGTGCCCGGCTATCTGCACACCTATCTGGGGTCGGAGGCGATCGCCGTCGGCGTGATGGCCGCGCTGCGGCAGGACGACTGGATCACCTCCACCTATCGCAGCCACGGCCATGCGATCGCCAAGAATGTCTCGCTTTATTCGATCGCGGCTGAGATCCATGGCCGTACCACCGGCACCTGCCAAGGCCGCGGCGGCAGCATGCACATCTCCGACTTCGACAAGGGCATGCTGGGCGCGCTCGGCATCGTTGCCGCCGGCCCGCCGCTGGCGCTGGGCGCGGCGTTGCAGGAACGCCGGTCCGGCAGCGATCGGATCGCCGCCTCGTTCTTCGGCGACGGCGCCCCCCATAACGGCGTTTTTCACGAGGCCGCTGGCCTGGCCAAGCAGTGGGACGCGCCGGTCCTGCTGGTCTGCGAGAACAACGGCTATGCCGAAGCGACGGCGACCGACTGGCATCTCAACACCGACACGGTGGCCGACATGATGTCCGCCTACGCCATCCCGGCCGAGACGGTCGACGGCATGGACATGTTCACGGTCTATGCGGCGGCAAAACCGGCCGTCAACCGGATGCGCGCCGGCGGCGGCCCGGAGCTGATCGAGTTCCTGTCCTACCGTTTCTCAGGCCAGTATGAGGGCGACAATCAGGCCTATCAACCACCGGAGGAAATCGCCGAAGCCAAGAAGCGCGACCCGGTCCTGCTGGCACGCGAACGCGCCGCCCAGATGGGCCTGAACGCCGACGCGCTGGCAAGAATGGAGGCCGAGGTTCGCCAGGAGGTCGACGACGCCTTCGCGGCCGCCGAAAAGGACCCGTGGCCGGAACCCGAGGACGCCTTGAAGGACGTCTATGTCGACTATCCGGAGGGGCAGATCCGCTATGCGTGAGCTTACCGTGAAGGACGCCATCAATGAGGGGCTGCGCCAGTGCATGGAGGCGGACCCCAACGTCGTGCTGTTCGGCGAAGACATCGCCGGCGGGCAAGGCCGTGACGACCATCCCGGCGCCATGGATGCCTGGGGCGGGCCGTTTGGCGTGACACAGGGATTGTGCACCCAGTTCGGCCGCGAGCGGGTGCGTGACACGACGATCGCCGAGGCCGGCTTCTTCGGCGCCGCCGTCGGTGCCGCCATGGTCGGCATGCGCCCGGTCTGCGAGCTGATGTATGCCGATTTCGCCGGCGTCTGCTTCGACCAGATGATGAATCAGGCCGCCAAGATGCGCTACATGTTCGGCGGCAAGCAGCGCGTGCCGATGGTCATGCGCACGGTCGTCGGCGCCGGGTTCCGGGCGGCGGCGGAGCATTCCCAGACGCTCTATTCCCTGTTTGCCCATATTCCAGGCCTGAAGGTGGTCGCGCCCTACAGCGCGGCCGACGCCAAGGCGCTGATCATCGCCGCCATTCAGGATGACGACCCGGTGGTCTTTCTGGAACACAAACGGCTCTACATGGAAAAGGAACCGGTCGACGAGGCGATGACTCCGCTGCCGCTGGGCCAGGGCGTGGTCCGGCGCGAAGGCAAGGACGTCACTATTGTGGCCGTGCAACGCATGAACCTGTTCGCTCTTCAAGCGGCCGAGGCGCTGGCGCAAGAGGGCATCGAGGCGGACATCATCGATCCGCGCACCTATTCGCCGCTGGACGAGGATTTGATCCTCGGCTCGGTCGCCAAGACCGGCCGGCTTGTCGTGGTCGACGAAAGCTACCCCCGCTGCTCGCTGGCGGCCGACATCGCCGCGCTGGCCGCCGAACGGGCGTTCGGATCGCTGAAGGCGCCGGTCGCACGGGTCACGGCGCCGCACACGCCGGTGCCGTTCAGCCCGCCGATGGAGGACTATTTCATCCCATCGCCGGAGCGGATTGCGCGGCGCGTGCGCGAGACGGTCAGCTTCTAAGGCCCTTCCATGCGGCCCGCCACGCCCAAATATCTGGCTGTCTATCAGGATCTGCGGCGCATGATCCAAGGCGGCCGCTACACGGTCGGCAGTCGCCTGCCAAGCGAAGGCCAGTTGACGATCGATTTCGCCGTCAGCCGGATCACCGTGCGTCACGCCTTGGAAAAGCTGGTCACGGAGGGCTTCTTGGACCGTCGCCAAGGCAGCGGTTACACCGTCGTGGCCCAGTCGCCGCCCCAGCACAACTGCCTCTCGTCCTTCACCGACGCGGTCTACAAGGCCGGCAAGACGCCCTCCTCGCGGCTGGTCGGCCTGGCGCGGGTCACGGGCGCGAACAGCCAGGATGCTCCGGCCGGATTGAGGTCGGCGAGTAGCCTCTTGAGGATCGAGCGGTTGCGCTGCATCGATCAACAGCCGGCCATGCTCGTGCGTACCTGGATGCCCGCCACCCTTGCGGCTTCCGCCGAACCGTCGGACTTCCCCGAAGACGGGCCCGAACAGTCGATGCTGCGCATCCTCAAGGAGCGCTTTGGCCTCGACTGGGCCTGGGCGTGTGAGGAAATCAGCTCCCTGGCGGCCCCCGAACCCGTCGCTGATCTGTTGTCGATCGAAGTCGCCACACCGATCTTGAACCAGGCCTGCACAGCCTTTGATGCGGATGAGGCGATCGTGTTTCATGAAGAGCTGTTTCGAAAGGACAAGGTCAGTTTCGAACTGCGGCCCGTGCGGCGCGAAGTGCTGACCCAAAAACCGATGCAGAAGGCCGTCGGCCAATGACCGATACCCAACCGACAATTGCGCTGATCAAGGCCTCGCTGCCGACCTATTTCCCGGTCGACTACGGTGTCTTCGACGCCGCCGAACGCGCTTTGGCCACGCTGGCAACGAGCGAGGGCTTCCGCCTTCACGTCGAGGCCGAGGTCCCCATGGATGGGCGCCAGACCGAGGCCTGTCTCGATAACTGCCGGGCGGCGGGCGCCGATTTCGTTCTCCTGCTGCATGGCGGCTTCACCATGGGCGATGTCGCCAGGGCGGTGGCGGCATCCAGCCTGCGGGCAGGCTTCTGGGCAACGCCCGAGCCGGTGCGCGAGGGCGACATCAAGCTGAACAATTACGTCTCGCTGAACATGAGCCTGTCGATCGCCCGGCGGCTGCGGGATCTCTCCCAAGCGCCGGTGCAATGGTACTACGGCGCCCCGGACTCGACCCTGTTCGCCGACCGGTTCAAGGCGACGGTCACCGCCTTGAAGGCGATCAAGGCCATGAGCCAAGCCCGCATCGGCATGATCGGGGGCTTGGCTCCGACCTTCTACAATATGGAGGTTTCGCCCAACGCGTTGCATCGACGGCTTGGCGTAGATGTGGTTTACCACGATCTGGACGAGTTCACCGGTCGGCTGGCCGGGATCGATGCGGCCCGCGCGGCGGCGGAGCGGGATGCCATGTTGGCGGCCGCCCCCGCCGAAGGCGTCAGCGACGACGCGATGGAGATGTCGGCACGCATGGCGCTGGCGCTGCGCGACATGGCGCGGGAGCACGGCCATACCGCGCTTACGGTCAGCGACTGGCCAAGGCTTCAGGAAAATCCCGGCTTGCATCCGGGCGCTGCCTTCACCTGGCTGGAAGAAAAGGACGGGCTGCCGGTCGTCAGCGAGGGTGATGTCTTGGGGGCCGTCAGTCAGCTCGTCGCGCGCTCGATCACCGGGCGGCCCGGCTACCTGCTGGACATGACCGACCCGGACGTGGAGGCCGAGGCGCTGCTGATGTGGCATGGCGGCGGCGGACCGCTCTACCTGGCCGACGAGGGCGGCGCCCGCTGGATCAACCACCCGATGCTGGGGCGCAGCGACCCTGAAGGCGCGCGCTTCGGCGCCATTGCAGACCTGGTCTTCAGCGACGGTCCGGTGACGGCCTTTCGGGTCGGCGAGGACGCTGGCGCGCTGTTTGCCATGCAGGCGCGGGTCGAGGGCCGATCGCCGTCCGGTTTCGCCGGCTGTCGCGGCTGGCTGCGCGATTTCGAGATCGCGGGCGAAGCCGCCTCGCTGCTGGACGTGGTCCATACCACCATGGCCCATGGCCTGGAACACCACTTCGTCCTTGTGCCGGGGCGCCACGCCGCTGCATTGATCGAGTTCGCCTCGTGGACCGGACAAAGGCTGTTTCGGCGGGTGCCCTATGCACCCTATCTGGTCGCCGACGATTATCGTGGGGAGCCGCACTGACATGGTGAAACTGGGCGTTCATCTGGCGCTTTGGACCCGCGACTGGTCCGACGACATCTTGCCTTACGCCGAGACGGCCAAGTCCATCGGCTTTGACGGCGTTGAAATCTCGCTGCTCGGC
>JBCBSH010000084.1:0-17239 GCA_039819285.1 Pseudomonadota bacterium | reverse complement strand
CGGTCGAGGCGGTGGACGGAGCGGTAATAGTCGGCCAGTTCTTGCCGCACCTCGGGAAGATCGGTCAGGAATGGCGGCACGGCCACTTCATCCGGCGAGACCATTGGGCCCTCGGCGCCGCAGGTCTCGTTTCCGAACCCGCCCCGTGTTTCGTCGCGGTGAGGGTCGATGAAGCCGATGGTCAGGAAGAACGGCTTGGCATCGGCACGGCGGTCCGCGAAGTAGGCGCGGGCGCGGTCGGCCACCCAGGCGACGTCACGCGATGCACTCTCTTCCCGGGTGATCCAAGGATAGACCGTCTCAGGCCCCACATGGACCTTGCCGATGATGCCCGTATGCCAGCCGCTTTCGTTCAGGAGCGCCGGTGCGGTCGCGACATCGGCAAAGGTCATGAAATGGTGGTGGTCGTGGTGCAACCCGTATTGCCCGGTCTCATGGGTATGGAGGCCGGTGAAGATCACCGAACGGCTTGCCGAGCAGGAGGCTGTGGAGGTGAAGGCCATGTCGAACCGCGTGCCCTCGGCCGCCAGTCTATCGATGCGCGGGGTGTTGATTTTCGGCTCGCCATAACAACCGATCATACGGCCGAGGTCATCGGCGATCATCAGAAGGATATTCATGCCGAACCCTTCGCGTGTCGGCCCAGCGTGACCAGTCTTGCGCGGCAACGCCGAATGTCCGCCGCCATCATCGGGTCATCCTCGGCGCGCGACCGGTCGGCCGCCGGCATCGAAAAGATGAACTGAGGCCGGGTCCGGCGTCAGAAACACGTCGGCCCGCGCGCTGATATCGGTGCGGCCCTCGACGCGAACATTCACCCGGCCGACGCCTTCGACAGCCACATGCACGAAGGTGTCGCTGCCCAACCGCTCGGTCAGCATCACGCGGCCCTGCCAGTCGCCTGTCTCGCGTGACAGAGCAATGTGTTCGGGCCGGATCCCGTACGTCTGCGCGCCGTGGGCATCGGCCACTGTACCGGTCAGGAAATTCATGCGTGGTGAGCCGATAAAGCCCGCGACGAAAAGGCTCGCTGGTGCCTCGTAAAGCGCCATCGGCGTGCCGACCTGCTCGATATTGCCTTCGTTCAGCACCACGATTCTGTCCGCCAGCGTCATCGCCTCGACCTGGTCGTGGGTGACGTAGATCATCGTCGTCTCTGGTAGGCGTTCGTGCAATGCCGCGATCTCCAACCGCGTATCGACGCGCAGTGCCGCGTCGAGGTTCGACAAGGGCTCGTCGAATAGGAACACGCGAGGGTCGCGCGTGATGGCACGCCCGATGGCCACACGTTGCCGCTGCCCGCCGGAGAGCTGCTTGGGCTTGCGGTCGAGAAGCTCGTCGATCTGCAGCATGCGGGCTGCGCTGATCACGCGCTCGCGGATCTCGTCTGAGGGAAGCTTGGCCTGCTCAAGACCGAAGGCCATGTTTTCAAACGCGGTCATGTGCGGATAGAGCGCGTAGGACTGAAACACCATGGCGATGCCCCGCTTGGCCGGCATCACATTGTTCATGGCGACATCCGCGATGCGCAGCTCGCCGCTCGTGATGTCCTCCAGCCCCGCGATCATCCGCAGCAACGTGGATTTGCCACAGCCCGATGGGCCGACAAAGACCACGAACTCTCCCCGCTCAAGCGACAGGTTGACGTCGTGCAGCACCTCGACCGACCCGAAGGACTTGCTGACATTGATCAGTTCGACTGTTGCCACGTTCTATCCCTTCACGGCGCCGGCGGTCAGGCCCGACACGATCTTGCGCTGAAAGACCAAGACGAGCATCACGAGCGGCAAGGTCACGATGACCGACGCGGCCATGATGTTGCCCCAGGGGATCTCGAATTCGCTGCGGCCGGAGATCAGCGCGATCGCGACCGGCACGGTACGTTGGCTGTCGGTCGACAGGAACGTGAGCGCGAAGAGAAACTCGTTCCAGGCGTGGATGAAGGCCAGAAGTCCGGTCGTCACCATCGCGGGCCACATCAGCGGCAGGAACACCCGGCGAATGATGGTGAGCGACGAGGCGCCGTCCATGATCGCCGCCTCCTCGATCTCGACCGGCAGGTTGCGCATGAAGGCCGTCAGCACCCAGACCGTGAACGGCAGGGTGAAGATCATGTAGGAGAAGACCAGAGCCCAGAGCGAGTTGAACAGGCCGAAATAGCGGATCACTTCGAACAGACCCGACAGGACGGCGATCTGCGGGAACATCGACACGGACAGTATCGTCAGCAGCAACAGCCCCCGGCCCCGGAACCGGATCCGCGACAACGCATAAGACGCGGTGACGGCCAGCGTCAGAGAGATCAGCACCACCACGGTGGCCACGAAGACCGAGTTCAGGATCTGCCGGCCAAAGACCCCTTCCGTCAGCATCGACCGGTAATTGGCGAGGTTCACTTGTTCGGGCAGGTAGTTCACCTCGAACAGAGCCTGTCCGTCTTCAAGCGATGTCAGGATCGCGTAATAGAACGGAAAAACGGCCTGCAGCACGATGACGATGACCAGCGCATAGAGGCCCACATTCTGAAGGGGCGTTCGCTTCATGACCGCTTGCCCTCCAGATCCATGCGTGTGGCCATGATGAAGGCGATGGTGATCACCGCGATGATCAGAAACAGCACCGTCGAGGCGGCGGAGCCGTAGGCGAACTGGTCGAAATCGAAGAGGTTCTCTCTTGCGAAGACCGACATGGTTCGCGTCGCGTCTGTGTTGGGGGTCAGAACGTAGATGATGTCGAAGATGCGCAGTGCGTCCAGCGCGCGGAAGACGACGGCCACCAGGATCGCGGGCAAGATCAGCGGCAGCGTCACTTTGCGGAAGGTGCGAAAGGCCGGCACGCCGTCGAGTTTGGCCGCCTCGTAAATATCGTCCGGCACCATCTGCAGACCGGCCAGGATCAACAGCGCCATGAAGGGCGTCGTCTTCCAGATATCCACGATCAGAACGGCGATCATTGCCGTGTCGGGCGATGCCGTCCAGGCGATGGGTTCGGATATCAACCCAAGCCGTTCGGCCATATCGTTCAGAATGCCGAACTGATCATGCATCATCCAGCCCCACATCCGGGCCGAGACGATGGTGGGGATCGCCCAAGGGATCAAAACCGCGGCCCGCACGATCCCGCGACCAAGGAACTTCTGGTGGAGGACCAGGGCGATAATCAGGCCGAACAGCGTCTCGAAGCTGACGGATACGACCGAAAACCAGACCGTGTTCCAGACCGCGCGCCACCAGCGCTGGTCAACCAGAAGGCCGAAATACTCTCCTTCGCCATCGCCATAGTCGACATATTCTAGGTAATTGCGAAAACCGACCCATTCGGCCTGCGAGATCAGGTCGAGCGAGGCATCGGTCAGGCTGAACCAGATCGTCCGCATCAGCGGCCACGCCGCGACGACGAACAACGTCACCAGCATCGGGACCAGGAACAGCACGGCCGTGCGGGTGCGCGTGCGTGACAGGCGCGAGGTAATACCGTGATTGCTTATGGTGTTGCCTCTCAGCGATGCTCCGGGCGGCCAACGCCGCCCGGAGGGTCAAGGTGAAGCTAGGTCTTACCAGCCGGACCCGCGCAGGCGCATCAGCGAGCGTTCCAGCCCGGCCAGATTCTCCTCCGCGGTGCCATTGCCCGACAGCGTGTCGTGAACCGCCGTCCAGAAGGCCGAAGACACCTCGTTGTAGTTTCGGCCCACCGCGGCCGATGGGCGCGGCAACGCGTTTTCGACGACCGGACGCCACAGCGGAATGAACTCCTGCTCCACCGCCACGTCAGGATCGTCATAGACGGCCAGCAGGGTCGGCGGGCGCGATGTCACAATCGCGCGTTCCTTTTGGTTTTCATAGTTGTTGAGGAAGCGCACGAGCTCGATCGCGGCATCCTGATGCTCTGAGTATTGCGACACGCCCAAATGCCAGCCGCCGAGCGTCGCGGCGGACACCTGGCCCTCGCCCCCGCCCGTCGGCAGCGTGGTTACGCCGAAACTGTCGCGCACCGGGCTGTCGTCGCCGGCGGCTAGGGCATAGGCGTAGTTCCAGTTGCGCATGAAGACAGAGTTGCCCGACTGGAATATGCCGCGCGCGTCCTCCTCTGTGTAGTTCAGCACGCCTTCGGGCGCGATACCGCCAACCCAACTCGCCGCCAGCGTCAGGGCCTCGGCGGCGGCGGGGTTGTTGATTTCGATGGAACCGTCCTGCTCTACGATCCGGCCGCCGCCATAGCTGACGATCCATTCCTGCGCATTGCAGGTCAGCCCCTCATAGGCCGCACCCTGGAAGACGAAGCCGAACATATCGTCGTTCCCGGCGGCCCGCTCGGCTTCCATGATGCGCTGCGCGGTGTCGGTCATCTCCTGCCAGGTCGTCGGCACGGCCTCGCCGTACTGTTCCAGCAGGTCGGTGCGGTAGTAAAGCGCGGGTGCGCCTAGAAACATTGGCAGCGCGATCAGACGGCCGTCCACGGTCTGGCTTTCGACCGCCGCGGGCACGAATTCGTCGATGATGTCTTCGACATGCGGGGTCAGATCCACGAAATGCTGCGCCAGTTGCGGCGCCCAAATCACGTCGAGACGATAGACGTCGATGTCGGGCGATTGTGCCGAGAGCCACAGGCGATACTGGCCGAACTGATCGGTCGTGCTTTCCGGCATCGAGACGATGGTGACCTCGTGCCCGGTTTCCGCCTCGAAGCGGTCGAGCTGCGCGCGCAGCACCTCCTGATCTCGCCCGATCGAGCCATGAACAATGGTCAGGTCCTCGGCGATTGCACCGGTCGCCAGCAGCGCCAAGCCTGCCGCACCTATCATCGCATGTTTGAGCGTTTTCATGGTTTCCTCCTGTTTACGGTTGCGTTTGGGTTGCTTCATCCTCACCGCACAAAAATCGGCGAGGTCCATGCCATCTGCCCGCTTGTCTGGCGCAGTCGCAGATAGATCGTTTCGCCCGCGCTAAGCGAGCCGAGGGGCTGGCGCCCCTGCCATTGCCAGTCCTCCGGGCGCGGCAGTTGGTGGAACCGCCAGGCAGGGCTGTCTATGGGCCCAAGACAGCCGCTTTTGGCACCTCGATAGAGCCGCGCGGCCGGGATGGTGACGTGCTGACCGCACAGCGAAGCACGGATCATGGCCTCAGGCGTGAGGCGAGCGCGGACCATCAGGCCCTGCATTGCAGGCGTGCTGTTGTTCGGATTGGCCTCAGCGGTGGCGGCAAACCTGACTGTCCCATCCTCGCTGGCGATCTCGGGGATCGGCGCGCCGCTGTCTTCGCCCTCCAAGGGCGAGACGATCTCCGGGCCTCGAAAGCGCGGCTCGACGGCTAGAATCTCTCCGTCATCCAGGGCGATTTCACCCTCCCAGAAATGGCGGATGCCGCGTGCGCCCCACCCAAGCTCGAGATGGATCAGCGTCTCGGCGCCGTCACTGGGATCGATGGGCGCGGGCGTGATCGCGGGGCTGACGCGGTGCGACAGCCGGCCGTTACGGATCACGTCGATACAGTCAATCGCGCCCCCTGCCACCGCTTCGATGCCAATCTCGGCCGACTCCCGGGCATCGATCTCGCTGCCCTGGATCACGCCGTCGATGTCGGCCAGAAGGTGAATGCGGTCCCCGCTCTGCGCCCCTGTCCGTCGCGCGCGCATCGCCGTCCAAAACGCCTCTCGGTCATGGGCGGCGGCATAGAGTGCCATGCGTCCATGACCGTAGGAGCCGGGAAAGCCGCTATGGTGGTCGGTGTTGCCCACAATGCCGAAGCGATGCCCCTGCGCCAGTCCGTCGACCATGGTCGAAAGCCCGTCGACCGGCCCCATGGAATGAAGATAACCCCGCTCGCTTTCGGACGCCTCGGCGCAGCCATGCATCGACAGCATCTCGATGAAGGGCGAAAGCTCCGGATCGAAACTGTCCCAGTTGATGCCGCGGGTGCCCTGTCGGTAGCCGATATGGTGCGGGAAGGCCAAGGCGCGATCGCCGTGCTGGGCCGTGATCGCGGACTTCAGCGCTGCAGGGTCATCCGCAAGGCAGAGCGGCGCGCCGTCAAGGTCGGCCAGAATGATCGTGTAGTCGCCATCGGCGCTGGAATGGATTTCGTATCCTGCGAAGACGGAGAAGCGCCCCGGTTCATCGGCGGCGCGCAAGACGTCAAAATGCCCCGGCCAGTTGCGGCGCAACTTGGCAAATCCCTCGACGTGGAAAGCGACGATATGGGCCACGGATGGATCGTCGACCGGCATGTCGGGCCAATGCGCATGGCCCGTCACCGACGCGAAATCGAGCTGCAGCGCGGCCTTTTTCAGAGCATCGGGAAAAGCGCCATGTCCGTACGACAGGTCGGAATGATTGTGGATGTCGCCATAGAACGGACGCAGGCCCAGCGACGAGGCGCGTGGCATCAAACGATCGGGCAGGGGTGCATTCAATGTCATGCCGGATGCCCGCCATCGGTCAGATCGACCACCTGCCCCCCCTGGTGGAGGCTGTCGAGCGCGGCCTGTACGAGGCGCAGCGAGGCAACGCCCTCGGCCACGCCCACAGGGGGCTCCTCCCCGCCCAGGAAGGCTTGCATCCGCCGCACCAGTTCACGATCCGCACCGTAGTGGGACGAGTCGCGATCAGGACTGGAAAACCGGATCGTGTTGCGCGCGTGGCCGTAGTTTTCGACCAGATCGATCTCGCCGCTATGCCGCTCCATCCTGAGGCGCCCGCTGTCGCCGACGATCTCAAGCGTCTCCTGATCCTCAGACCAAGGTCCAAAGATCGCGAAGAAAAGCGTTGCGACCAGGCCGCTGTCGTAGTGCACGGTCACCACCGCATGATCGTCGATATCGGCGCCTGGCAGGTAGACGCAGTTGTCGTCGCGGTCGCGAACCTCGGCCGCTTTGATCCAGCTTGCATTTGGACCTTGGCCGCTCCCTTCGAAGCGGTCGACCAGCGTCTCATGCCGCCGATAGGGACAGTCGCGATCGCAGTCGCGGCATCGTGCGGGCGCCTCTGGGTCGGGCGCGAAGATGCCCGATCGCCCGCCCATTGCACTCAATCTCGCAGGGCGTGCTTCGCCTGCTATCCAGTTCAGCACGTCGAAATGATGTGAGCCTTTGTCGTTCAGCGCTCCGCCAGACCGCGCCTGGTTGCGATGCCAAAGCTGCAGGTAGCGCGTGTAGGGAATGACGGAACGCAAGAGCACCATGCGCGGCTTGCCGATCCGCCCGCCATGGGCGAGCTTGACCGCCTCAATCCAGGACTGTTCGTAGCGTCGGGTGAACCCCATCATGATCGGCTGTCCCGAGGCCCTCTCGGCTGCGGCGATGGCCGTCGCGTCTGCCAAGGAGACAGCGATCGGTTTGTCGAGATAGATCCGGCGTCCGCGCGCCACGGCGCGTTCGACCGGTTCGCGGTGGCCGTCGGTGTGCGTAGTCACGATGACGAGTGACACCGCGGGGTCGCCTACGGCTTCCTCCAAAGACGGAAAGACCTGCACGCAGTCGGGCGCACCCTGTTTGGCATACAGCCCGTTTAGATACTCCGCGGCCAGTTCGGCGCGCGCCGAGATACGGTCGTAAACGCCAACGACACGCAGTCCGCCATGGCGCGCGACTTCCGCAATGCGGCTTCCAATGAAATGCACGCCACGCTCGCCCGCCCCGATGATGGCGACTCCAGCATTCGTCGTGACATGCTGCATCGCGTGACCGCCGCTCCCCCGTCTTTTGAGCGGTCAGTCTGAGTGGGTATAACTTGCGGCGCCAGTCCAGTTATACTCACATGCTAAGACATGCGCCACCTAGAAGCTGAGCACCGAGCCGTTCTCAACGAAGTGTATCGGCAGGTAGTGGGTGCGTGGCGGCGTTGGGTCACCCGCAATTCGTGACCGAACGATCCGCTCGAACAGGTCAAGTTTCTCGACATGGCTGTTACCGATTACGTCAAAACGTGCCAGATGCTCAGATGGGACGTCGATCGAGCCGAGCAGCATGACGCTTAAATCGACCCCCAGCTTCAATCCGCGCTCTATCAGCGGGCCGTCAAGCAGTGAGCCGTCGACCAATCCCCAAACGATCAGCGCCGTGTAGTCCTCAGGACGTTGCCGCGCGCTCTTGGGGAGTGGAAGGGCGCGCTCGATCGCCCCGCGCGGATACGATCCAGGCAGCGCATCGACTTGAAACAACAGCGGATGGTCCGGTGCATCGCGACAGCCGCTCAGCAGCAGAAACTCGCGCCGCGCCATCGCCACTTGTCGCGCGCCATGTGATGAGGTCAGGAAGGCAATCCGACGATGCCCCTTTTCAACGAGCGAGCGATAGGCGATCGAAAGCGCTTCGCGCCAGTTGGTGCCAATAACGTCAGCGTCGATACCGGTGACCGAAATACCGTCGATCACCAAGGCATCGGCGTGCGCGCGAACGCAAGCCAGAAACGCAATACTGACAATCTCGAAATTGATTTGAACGAGGCAGCAGCGCGCGCGGCCCTGTCGTTCCAGTCGCTCGATCGCCGAGGGTTCGTCGTCGAAGCTCATGAGCGTAACGTGCAGGCCCGAGGCGCGCAGTCTCTGCTGAAGCTCCAGCAGCACCGATTGCGCCAGCCGGCTTTCTGAGCTGCGATAGAGGATCAGGCAGTCCGTCGCGTAGTGCCGTGCGGGTTCGGGCGCGCTTGCTTCCGCGACTCGCAGTCCCGCGCCACGGCGGGCCCGCACAACGCCCGCCTCGACCAGTGGCTTCAGCGCACGCTGGACGACGCGCTGCGATGTCCCATACTTGGCCATCAAGTCGCGGACTCTTGGCAGCCGCTGCCCAGGCCCGCGCGCCGCGATCAGACCACGTAAATGGGCGCGGATCGCGAGAGTCTTGTCAGTCGCCCTTGTCACCGATGTCGCTCCGTCTTGGCGAGCGTCTCGATGATAACCGGCGTAGCAGTCCGGGCAATTCTCACGTTCCAGAGGCTGTATCGATGGCGGTAGCGATCATCCTTGATCAGCTCGTCAGAAGCGTGCCAAGCCCTGCCGAGCTTGAAGAGGGTCTCGGATGCCCGACCGGCCGGGCCATCCATATCCTCATACGCCGTGAGAAGAAGCAAGCCTTGCACGACAGCGGCGGCACCGTTCCCCGCATGCGTGGGGATTAACCGCTGTCGGCGAGCGCGAAAGTTGCGAGCGCGGATGTACGGAAAGGGCCGGCGCTTACGGTCGACCGTTTGGTCATCGACGCAGGTCGCGCACCCAATCGGCAAACGCGGTTGCGACCAGGATCTTGTCGGAGCCGAGCACGAAAGTGCTGACGCCAAGGGCCGAGTACGCGTCCATCAGGTCGCTGCATTCGGCGCGGTCCGGGGAGAAGACCGGCATTATGACCCGGTGCCCCGCGGCGACGGCAGTCGTGATCATATCGCGCACGGCCGCGACCACCTGCGGGTGGCGCCAGTTGCCCGACAGTCCCATCGACACCGAGAGATCGAAGGGGCCGATCATCAGCGCGGTAAGGTCGGTCACGGCACAGATGTCGTCGATGTTGCGCCTGCCCGCCTCCGTTTCGACCAGGCCGATGGCGCCGACCCGCGCCTCCTCCTCCGCCACGTAGTCGTCCCAGTTGCGAATGAAGTGACCGCCGGATCGGCAGCACGGGCAGGCGCCGCGCAAGCCGTGCGGGCCGAACCTGGTCGCGGCCACCGCGCGCTCCGCCTCCTCGCGCGACGACAGGTTGGGGATGACGACGTGCCGGATGCCGGCATCCAGCGCCTTCATGATCTCGACCGGGTCGTTCCGGGGCACGCGCGCGGCGGCGGCAATGTCGTTCGCGTCGGCCGCGCGGGCCAGGTTCTCCGCCGTCTCGATGCCAAAATGGCCGTGCTCGCAGTCGATGATCGTGAAGGCGAAGCCGTTGCCGCCAATGATGTCGACCATCTCCGGCGCGGCGATCTGCGACCAGGTGCCGACGACCCGTTCGGGCGCGTCGAGCAAGCGCTTCAAATCGCGGGTCATGGGGCGCTGAGACCCAGGACGGCCGTGCATTTGATCTCGACCAGAATGCCCGGCATCGAAAATCCTTTGACTGCAAAGCCCGTCCAGGTCGGGTAGACACGGCTGAAGTAGCGGTCCTTCACCTCCATGAAGGTTTTCAGGTCCGCCATATCGTCGGCGAACCAGGTCTCCAGTTCGACCACATCGTCGAAACCCGCACCGGCCGCGGACAGCACCTTGCCCACATTGTCGAAGGCTTGGGCGAACTGCGCCTCGGCGCCCTCGACGACGTTGAGATCGGCATCCCGACCGACCTGGCCGGAGATGTAGAGCGTATCGCCGACCAGGATGCCGGGCGCGTAATGGTAGGTGTCGTAGATAGTCTCCATCCCTTCCGGGACGATGAGCTTTCGGGTGGGCATGGGTCTCAGGTCCTGTAGCAGACGGATTTCACGGCATCGGCAATGCGTCGGCTGTCGGGCATGTATTCCCGCTCCAACCGATCGTTGTACGGCACCGGGCTTTCCGGGGCGCCGATGCGGGCGACCGGCGCGTCGAGCCAGTCGAAGGCGTTTTCCATGATCGACGACGCGATCTCGCCACCGAAGCCGCCGAACAGCGGCGCCTCGTGGACGACGACCGCGCGGTTGGTCTTGCGCACGCTGTCGCAGATGGTCTCGATGTCCAGCGGCTTGATCGTGCGCGGGTCGATGACCTCGACACCGATGCCTTCGCGAGCCAGTCGGTCGGCCGCCTGAACGGCGCGTTCGACCATCGCCAGGGTGGCGATCACGGTGCAGTCGTTGCCTTCGCGCACGATCCGGGCGCGCCCCGGCTCGATGGCATAGGGCGTTTCGGGCACCGGCTGGGTCTGGCCGAGATAGAGCAGCTTGTGTTCAAGGAAGACGACCGGCCCGTCATGGCGGATGGCGGCGGTCATCAGCCCCTTGGCGTCATAGGCGGTCGACGGCGCATAGACCTCAAGGCCCGGAATGTTGGCGAAGAGCATCTCCAGGCTTTGGGTATGCTGGGCGGCGAGCCGGATGCCGGCACCCTGCGGGCCTCGGAACACCACCGGCACACGTGCCTTGCCGCCCAGCATATAGCGCGCCTTGGCGGCCTGGTTGACGATGGCGTCCATCATCAGGGTCACGAAGTCCCATAGCTGGGCCTCGACGACGACGCGCTTGCCGCGCATGGATGCGCCGACCGCACAAGAGGCGATGGCCCCTTCGGAGATCGGCGTGTCGCGCACGCGTGCCGGCCCGAACCGTTCCTGGAGACCTCTGGTCAGCCCGAAGATGCCACCGATGCGGCCGATATCCTCGCCGATCAGGATCACGTTTTTGTCCCGCGCCATTTCCTGCGCGAACGCCTCGGTGATGGCCTGGATATAGGTGATCTCACGATCGCCCTGTGGCGGCGGGGCAGACGAGGATGCGCGCGGTGGCGTCACGAGCGAGAGGGCGGTCTCCATCTCCGGCTCGGGCTGGTCCTTCGCCCAGTCGATGGCCGCCTCGATCTCTTCCTCGGTTTCGACGACCATGGCGTCATAGTCGCGTTTCAGAAAACCATCACGGTCGGCCATCGCTGCTTCCAGGCGGATGATGGGGTCGGCCGACTTCCACGTCTCCTCCTCCTCGCCCGTACGGTAGGCGGGCAGGTTGGCGCGCATCGAATGGTCGTCCCAGCGGTAGGTCAGTGCCTCGATCAGGGTCGGGCCTTCGCCCGCCCGTGCGCGCAGGGCGGCGCGTTCCGCAGCGCTGCGGATCTGGGCGAGTTCGTTGCCGTCGACCCGATCGTTGGGGATCCCGTAAGCGTCGCCTCGGGCCGCGATCGTGCCGCCCGCGGTCACCATCCCGGTCGGCGTCGACAGGCCGTAATGGTTGTTCTCGCAGAAGAAGATCAGCGGCAGTTTCCAGATCGCGGCCAGGTTCAGCGTCTCGTGGAAGATCCCCTCATTGGCCGCTCCGTCGCCGAAGAAGGCGATGCCGATATGTCCCGACCCGTCGAGCTGCTCGGCCAGCGCCGCGCCGCAGCCAAGCCCCATACCGGCACCGATGATCCCGTTGGCGCCCAGGATGCCGCTGTCGAAATCCGCGATGTGCATCGACCCGCCAAGCCCGCCGCAATAGCCGCTGGCCTTGCCCATCAGCTCAGCAAACATAAGGCGCGGGTCGGCCCCTTTGGCCAGGGTGTGGCCATGGCCGCGATGGTGGGTCAGCAGGAAGTCGCCGTCGTTCAGCACCGGGCACGCGCCCGCCGCGATCGCCTCCTGCCCGACGGAGGAATGGGCCGTGCCCTTGATCACGCCTTGCAGGAACAGCTCCTTCGCCCGGGTTTCGAAGCGGCGGATGCGCAACATCAAACGCAAGGCACCGCGCCGGTCCTCAGGCCCCAGAAGGTTTGAGGCCGGGCGATGGTTCAGCGCGTCGAGGACGGAGACGTCAGCCATCGCGCGCTAGCCGTAGACCAGTCCGGGCAGCCAGAGCGACAAATCCGGCCAGAGAATAACGATGATCAGCGCCACGATCTGAAGTCCGATAAACGGCCATTGGGCGGCGAAGATGTCCTGCAGGGTCACGCCTTCGGGTGCTGCGCCTTTCAGGTAGAAACAGGCGGGCCCAAAAGGCGGCGTCAGATAAGCGATCTGCATGGACAGGTTGAAGACGATGCCGAACCAGATTGGGTCGTAACCCAGCGCGCTGAGGACCGGCAGAAAGATCGGCATCGTCAGGAACAGAATGCCGATCCAGTCGATAAAGAAGCCGAGCAGGATAAAGACGCCGACCATGATCGCCAGGATTACGGCCGGATTGTTCGACGCGCCCGACAGGACCTCGCCGGCAAACGCGATGCCGCCCATCAGGTTGTAGACGCCGATCAGCGCGTTGGTGCCGAAGACGAGCCAGAAGACCATGCCGCAGGTTCGCAGCGCCTGGACCAGCACGTCCTTCAGCAGCTGCAGCGTGAAGACGCCGCGCGCCCAGGTGGCCAAGCCGGCCCCGAAGGCGCCGAGCGCGGCACTCTCCGTGATGGACGCAAAGCCGGCATAGATCGAGATCAGCACGCCGGCCGCGACCGCCATCGGCAAGGCCACGCCCTTGAACAGGGCCAGCTTTTCGCCCAGCGGCATGGTCGCTTCCTCCGGGCCGAGGGCGGGCCCGAGCGACGGCTGTATCCGGCAGCGGATCAAGACGTAGGCGGTATAGAACCCGGCGAGCATCAGGCCGGGAACCAGCGTGGCGAGGAACAGGTGCGAGATCGAGACCTCGGCCGTCAGGCCATAGAAGATCAGGATGATCGACGGCGGGATCATGGTGCCGAGAGACCCGCCGGCGGTGATGATCCCGATCGCCAGCTTGCGGTCGTAGCCGAGCTTCAGCATCTGCGGCAGCGCGATCAGGCCCAGCAGCACGATCTCGCCGCCGATAATGCCGGTCGTCGCGCCCAGGATGACGGCGACGAAGATCGTCACGACACCGGTGCCGCCTCTGAGGCGGCCGGTCCAGACATGAAAGGCGCGGTAGAGGTCCCGGGCGACGCCCGACTTCTCCATGAAGCTGGCCATGATGACGAACATCGGCACCGCGATCAGCGCGAAACTGTCGAGGAAGTCCGCCGTCCGGCTGCCGACGATGAACAGCGCGTTGAGGCCGAACTGCGAGACCGCGAGAACCACCGCGATGGCGCCAGACACGAAGGCAAGCGGCACGCCCAGCATCAACAGACCGGCCATCGCAAAAACGATGAGAATGGTGATCGTGCCGATATCCACCGCGCATCAGTCCTTCCGCGGCAGAGCCCGGCGCAGCAGCACCAGCAGAAACAGGACGGCGCCGACGAACAGCAGGCCTTTGAGATAGGCCGGCAGCGGCGCGTTCAGCGTGCTGCCAGACCGTTCCGGGTTCCACGCCCCGTTCAGTGAGAACCGCCAAATCGCCCGTTCGGCCATCCGCCACGAGGCGTAGGCCAGACCCGATAGGTAGACCGCGCCGGCGATCAGGCTGAGCCAATGGGACAGGCGCGCAAGCGCCGGGTGCTTCTCGACCAGTACGGTGATCCGCATATGCGTGCCCTCGGCCATGCAATAGGCACCGCCGAAAACGAAGGCGAAGGAGGCGAGCGCGACCGAGGCCTCATGCGCCCAGATCGTCGGCGCGTTGAAGCCGTAGCGGGCCACGACCTCGTAGACCATAAGCAGCACGATGGCGCCGAAGCACCAGGCCGCCGCCCGGCCCACGCCAAGCGCAATGGTGTCGAGGAACTGCACGGGTCAGGGCTTCTGGATCGTCGGGGCGGCGGGTCGGATTGGGTTTCGCCTGCCGCCCCGAACCCGCCGTCAGTTCAGGCCGAGCTGGTCCAGGAAGGCCAGATGGCTGTCCACGATCGCTTGGGCATTGTCGCTACGGCCACCCCAATCGGCCCAGACATCACGCGTGATGCCCCGGAAGGTCGCCGCCTCGTCCTCGCCGAACTCGATGAAGGTGACGCCCAGCTCGTTCAGCGCCTGCTGCTCGGCCGCCGCGTCCTGCTCGGTCAAGGTCGCGCGCAGTTGGACCGACATGGCGTTGCAGGCGTCCTCGAAGGCGGCCTGCGCCTCGGGCGACAGGCTGTTCCACTTGTCGTTCGATACGCTCATCTCGGTCACGGCCATCGAATGGCGCGCGAGGATCGAGTAGTCGGCCTGGTTGTGCATGCCCAAGGCGACGTTCAGCGCCACGTTGGCGAGGTCGGTGGCGTCCAGGACGCCGGTCTCCATCGCCGTCACGCTCTCGCCGACACCCAGCGTGACGAGCGAGGCGCCCGCGCGGCTCAACAGGTCAGACGCAAGACCGCCAGGCGCGCGCATGCGCAGCCCCTCGAAGTCCGAAACCGTCGTGATCGGCACTGTCGACGGGATCTGTTCCGGTGGCCAGTAGATCGGGCAGATGAAGTGGAGGTCGTACTGGTCGTAAAGCGCGCGCGCGAGGTCCAGCCCGCCCCCTTCCGTAAACCAGCGATCGCGCGTCGCGCTGTCCGGATAGGCGGCCAGCGTATCGCCCAGCACGCCAAGCGCGGGGTCGGAGCCGGCGAAGTAAGACGGCGCCGTGTACTGCCCGTCCAGCAGGCCGTTCTGGATCGCCTCGATCGTCTCCGAGGCGCCGACCACCGCGCCGCCGGGAAGAACGGTGATCTCAACCTCCCCGTTGGTTGCCTCGGCCAGTGCGGCGGCCATTTCCTCAAACGCAACAGTCGTGGCGGCGGTTGCGCCGAGGAAGGTCTGCATCCGGAATTCCTCGGCCGTCGCGGTCGTTGCGACCAGGCAGAGCGTGGTGCCCAGCAGAACGGTTTTCAGTGTCATGGTGTCCTCACTTGTTGTTCGGATGTGCCCGCGGTTCAGGCCGCGAGCCGGATTGTCGGCATGTTCAGGATCTGGCGCGTTTCGGCGACCGTGGCCGGTTCGCGGCCGAGCGCACGGGCCTGGGCGACCACCTTGGCGATGACCTCGTCATTGCGCAGGTTCCGCCCGCCCTCGGTGTAGGCGTAGTCGCCCAGCCCGATGGATATGTGGCCGCCGCCCAGGATGATCTTTTCGGTGAGCTGAAACAGGTCGCCCTTGTAGTTCACGGCCGTCCAGACCGTGCGGAAGTCCTTCGGCAGGAACGCGATATGGGCGTCGAGGCCGGCCTCAGAGCCCGGGTGGCCGGCGAAGATGATCTCGTCGGTCATGCAGAAGCAGACGTAAGCCGGCTCCGGCAGCACGCCCATTTTCAGGAATTGCTCGATCTGCCGGGTGAAGCTGACGTTCCAGCTAACGAGATAGGGTGTCAGCCCGTAGTGACGAATACGCTCGGCGAAGTACATGAGGGTGCCGGTCGAGTTCTTGTAGATCAGCTCGGTCGTCTCGTAGCGGCCCTCGTCCGGGTCCCACCAGTCCACATTCACGCTGCCGCAATCCATCGGCGCGAAATCCGGCGCGGTCTCGGCCGATTGCATCATCTGCTCGATGGCAGCGAAGCGGCCCTTGGCGTCGGCATCGTTGGCGACGTACCCCAGCGACGGATGGATCAGAATTTCAGACTGGGCGCGGATGCCGGCATTGGCCTCAAGGTAGAAGGCAGGGTCGTGATCCGGCGCGCCGTCCGCCGTGCGGCCATGAAAATGCACGATTGCCGCGCCTTCGTCATAGCAGCCCTTGGCGTCGGCGATGATCTCCCGCGGCAGAAAGGGCACATGCGGGTTGTTCTTGCGCGTCGCCAGTTCGTTGACGCGCGCCTCGATGATGATCTTGTCCATCGAACGTCCCTCCCGTCCGATTGTTGTTTTTCCGAACGATGGCCGAACGCACGACAAAAATCTAGACCGAAGTTATATGTCTGTTGCAGTTTTTTTGCCGAATATATAACTTTAGAAATATGAGAGAGGAGCGATCGAGCCGAAATCCGGCCCTGGATGTGGCGAGTATTCTCGGCGAGTCGTTCGCCGGGCACACCATGCAGCGCGTGCGAACGCCGGATGGGCGCTACCGCTACAGCTATGTCAGCCCCGGCGTGAAGGATATGCTCGGGCTGGACCCGGAGGCGCTGGTCAGGCTGCCGTCCGTCGATCACGGCTGGGTCCATGACGACGACCGGCAGCGCTTCGTCGATGCGTTGGAACGATCGGCCGACAGTCTGGGCCCGCTGGACGAGGAGGTTCGCGTGCGTCGGCCGGACGGCAGCTATCGCTGGGTCCGGTCGCTTGGACGCCCAAGGCGGCTTGGGGACGGAACGATTGTCTGGGACGGCGTCGCGCTGGATGTGACCGAAAGGCGCGAGGCGCTGGAGGCGCTGGAAAGGGCGCTTTTGAGCGTGCGCATGAAGGAGGCCTCCGACGGCAGCTTCAGCCATATCGCCGCCCGCGATGTCTCGAACCATTTTGCCGCTCTAAAGCAGGCCGTGGACCGCATGGCCGCCGATCCCGAGGTTCAAGGGACGCGGCCCGTGGAAACGGTTGTGCGCATGTTTGGGGAGTTCGAACGGACGCTCGCCGCGACCCAAAACCTGGTCGTGCAGCAGGCTGAGGCGATCGGAAAGGGCAGTGGCACCGCGCGCGCGCGACTGACCAAGCGCCAGGGCGAGATCATGGACCTGGTCGCCGAGGGTTTGTCGAACCGGGACGTTGCGGTGCGGTTAGGGCTGTCGGAGGGAACCGTGAAACTTCACGTCTCGACCATTCTCAAACGGCTGGGCGCGGACAACAGAACCGAGGCCGCGCGGCTGTGGCATTCGGGAAAAGCCCGATAGCCCTGCGCTCGCGGCCCGGTGTCTTCAGCC
>JBCBSH010000083.1:0-17588 GCA_039819285.1 Pseudomonadota bacterium | reverse complement strand
CTTTTGGGCCTCGACCATATACTCCTCGCCAGCCTGCCGCACCCATTCTTGCTGGGCTTCCGCAACCTGGCCCCAGTCCTTAGCACTGGACATGGTTTCGCCGAGTTCGACATCGTGCTTCAGGCGCGTGTTCAGGAAGTCCGAAAACTCCCGCGTCAACTCGCCCACACCTTCGATGTAGCTTTGCGATGCCTTGGCCATGGCCTTGACAAACGCGCCGTTTGCCGCCGCCAGCGTGGCCATCTGATCGTTCGCCGTGCTGTTCCAGTCGAAGTTCGAGGACTGTTGCTTCGTCATTGCTGTCTCCATGCTCCATGGCTTGGAACGGCGAGACGAAGCCTAGCAGGGCTGCGTTACAACTGCATTGACGGCGGTCATCCGAATTCGAAGATTCCCTGACCGCGCCTTGGCTGGTAGTCGCAAGGGACCGGCGCAGCCTCGGATGCGGCAGGCTGCAGGAAACGCTGTGCGTCTGTTTGGCCGAAACCGACCGTCTGATCGGTGAACATGAGAGGAGCGATCGTGACAACGCTAGCCGCCTTACAATTGGGGTCGGATCCGCACGGAACGCCGGCGACCGTGGACAAGATCGTCTCGTTCGGCGATGAGGTTCGTGGCGTCGGCGCCGATCTCGTCGTTCTGCCGGAGGCCCTGCTCGGGGGCTATCCAAAGGGCGAGGATTTCGGCACCCGCGTCGGCTATCGCACCGACCCCGGCCGCGACCGGTTTCGCGAATACTGGCAGGCCGCGATCGATCTGGACGGGCCGGAGGTGGCGGCGCTTGCCGACTTCGCGAGAACCTGCGGCTCGGCCCTGGTCGTCGGTGTTATCGAGCGGGGCGGCTCGACGCTCTATTGCACGGCGCTCATGTTCCAGGCCGACGGCAGCCTTGCCGCCAAGCACCGGAAACTGGTTCCGACAGGGTGCGAGCGGCTGATCTGGGGCCAGGGCGACGGCTCGACCATGCCGGTGGTCGACACCAAGGCCGGCCGGATCAGCGCCGCGATCTGCTGGGAAAACTACATGCCCTTGTTCCGCACCGCGCTTTACGCCAAAGGCGTCGACGTCTGGTGTGCGCCGACGGTCGACGAGCGGGACATCTGGCAGGCCAGCATGCGGCACATCGCCTATGAAGGCCGCTGCTTCTTGGTAAGCGCCTGTCAGTACCTGCCACCGCCCGAGCCGGATGCCGGGTTCGATTGGCCCGCGGGCAAACCCCTGATCAGAGGGGGCAGTACGATCGTCTCACCCTTGGGCGAAACGCTGGCGCCGCCCCTGTATGGCCGCGAAGGCATCGTGGCGGCGGAGATCGATCTCGCCGATCTGGCGCGCGCCCGCTATGACTTGGACGTGGTCGGCCATTATGCGCGTCCGGACATCTTCGACCTGCGCGTCGATGAGACGCCGCGCGGCGTTTCGTTCGGGGTTCGGCCGACCGATGGACGAACCGACCAACCCGACGACTAGGAAACCCGTACCGGCGATGATCGATGCCCGCGACCTGTTCGACCTGCCGGCCGGCGTCAGCTATCTGAAGGCGTGTTCGGCGACCCCGCTGATGTGCCCGGTGCGCGAGGCAGGGGTGATCGGCGTTGCCAAGAAGAGCCAACCTTGGACCATTGGAGCCGACGACACTTTTGGGGCTGGTGAGCGCGCGCGCACCCTATTCGCCCGGCTGATCGGCGCCCGGGCGGACGACATTGCGCTCTGCCCGTCGGCCAGCTATGGGCTGTCGACCGCCGCGCGCAACCTGCCCATTGGCGAAGGTCGCGACGTCGTCATCCTGGAAGGGCAGTTTCCGTCCAACGTCTATCCCTGGACCGATGCGATCCGGCGCACGGGTGGCACCCTCGTTACCGTGCCTTATCCCGACGATGGGGACTGGACGGCCGGGACGCTGGCCGCGATTTCGGACAAGACCGCCGTGGCGGCGCTGCCGGCGGTTCATTGGACCGACGCCAGCCGGGTCGACCTGGCTGTTGTGGGCAAGCGCTGTCGTGAAACCGGCACGGCGCTGGTGCTCGACCTCAGCCAGTCGCTGGGTGCGGTGCCTTTCGATGTCCGTGAGGTCGAGCCCGATTTCATGGTCGCGGTCACGGAGAAATGGCTGCTCGGTCCCTATCAGCTTGCCTTTCTCTATATTGCGCCAAGGCACCGGCAGGGCATACCGATCGAGTTCGGTTGGATGAACCGCGAGCAAGCGGAGGACTACGACAATCTGGTCGATTATCGAGAGCGCTATCAGCCAGGCGCGCGGCGCTTCGACATGGGCGAGAAAGGCAACTATGTCACCCTCCCCATGGCGATTGAGGCTTTGGAGCGGATCGTTGAATGGACGCCGGCTGCGATTGAGGAACACATCGCGCCGCTGATCGATATGACCGCCGAGGAGGTCGCTCGGCTGGGGCTTATCCCGACCCCGGCGCCGGGCCGAAGCCGCCACATGATCGGCCTGCGCCGTCCGCGCGGATTGCCGGCGGACCTGCCGCAACGGCTTGTGGCGCGCGATGTCCACGTCACGATGCGGGGCGGCTGCCTGCGGATTGCCCCGCACATCTACAACGCGCATGCGGACATTGAACGGCTGATCGAGGCGCTTGCGGCCGAGCTGTGACCTCGATCGAAGGGGGAATCCGCAAACCAGGCCCGCGGGCGAAACCGGGAAATCAGTTTGACCGGACGGCCGGTCCGCGACAGGTTAGCGCTGCACAAGGGAACACCGGAACCCGACTGGCCGGGTTTCGCGGAGAGGGAGAGGCTTCATGAACTTGCACTTCGGCACGACCCGCTTGCTGTTGGGCGGCGTACTGGCTTTTGGCTTGGTTGGAACGGCGGTGGCCCAAGAGGTCGCGTGGGATTTCAACAACAACTACGCCATCGCCCGCGACGAAACCGGCTATCTGGAGGCCTGGGCCGACGATATCCGCGAAAGTTCCGGCGGCCGTCTCGACATCACCGTCCATAGCGGCGGGTCGATGGGGCTGGCGGATGCCGACGTACTGCAGTGGTTGGGAAGCGGCGCGGTGGAGTCCGGCTTCGTCTACGCCAACTTCCTGGGCCGCGACGCGCCGGCCCTGCAGTTGGCGCTGACTCAAGGCGTGGTCGGCAGTGACGAGGAGATGGCGCTGGCCATCCCGGAATTGCAGGCGATTTTCGAGGAGGCGCTGCCGCCCTTCAACATTCAGATCGTCGGCTATATGGGCCTGCCGCCGCTGGGTGTGGCCATCTTCTGCCAGGACGATGCGGTCGACACGCTTGACGAGCTGCGCGAGAAGCGGCTGCGCGTCTGGGCGGCCGATCAGGTCACGACGTTCGAACAGCTGGGCGTCGCGGCGGAGATCATTCCCCAAGAGGAGATCTATGTCGCGCTGACGACGGGCGTGGTGGACTGCGCGCTCTACCCGCCGCGGCTGGCCCACACCGTGTCCTTGCAGGAGGCGTCGGACTACGCCGCCTATCTCTATCCGGTGACCGCCATCCCATACGTCATTTCGGTCAATCAGGATGCCTGGGACGCGCTGCCGGAAGACCTTCAGCAGGTCGTGCTCGACGCCACCGACCGGCTGTGGGCGGCCTCGTCGGACTATTCCGACGCCGCCGATCAGGACCAAGCCGCCGTTGACGGCTTGGCGGACGCCGGGGTCGAGTGGCTGGGGTCGTTCCCCGAGGAAGACCGCAGCGCCTTTACCGACGCCGCGGCCGAGGTCTGGCGCGTGCGGGTTGAAGAGGTTGGGCCGCCGGCGCCGGAATACCGCCAGCGGATTTTGGAAGCGCTGGGCCGATAGCGAGGCGCGGGCCGGCGCGGCCGACCGACCGCGCCGGCCGCCGGGCCGTATATGACTGACGCCGCTGATCAAGGCGCCTCGGCCGACGTGTCGTCCGGTGCCGTTGCGCGGACCGGAAGACCATCCGGCATTGCGGTGGTCTATTGGGCCTTGCTGGTGCTGGCCGGGGTCGCGCTTGCCAGCCTGGCCCTGCTGATTTCGGCCAGCGTCGTCCGGCGCTATTTGCTGAACAGCCCCATCTCTTGGACGTCGGAGATGTCGGGCCTGTTCTTCGTATCCCTGTTCTTCCTTAGCATCCCCTTTGTCACCTTCTTCGACCGGCATGTCAGCGTGACCCTTGTGACCCAGCTCTTGAACGCGCGCTGGAAACGGGTCGCGGCCGTGGTTGCAAACCTGCTGGTGGTGGTGTTCTGCCTCTGGTTCATCTGGCTGACGGTGCCGTGGCTGGAATTCGCCCAGCGCGTCAACCCGCGAACGATCGTCTTGCGTGTTGAACTGATCCCCTGGATGCTGATCCTACCCGTCTCAATGGCCCTCACCGCGCTGGCGATCCTGCACAAGACCGTCTTGATTCTGCGCTCTCCAAGCTGACCCCGATCCGAAGCGGACGCGATGTTCTGGCCGACCTTCCTTGCCGTGCTGTCCGTGACTGCCCTGACCGGCATGGCTCTGGGCGCGGCCTTGGGCCTGACCGGGCTGGTCATCCTTCAGTTCGTCGCCGGCAACGCCGCCGGATTGGCGATCAACACGGTCTGGAACACCCTGAACTCGTTCACGCTTACGGCCATTCCGCTGTTCATCTTCATGGGCGAGATCCTGATGGCCAGCGGCATCAGCCGTCGGGCCTACACGGCGATCGCGCCCATGTTCGATCGGGTGCCCGGCTCGCTGCTGCACACCAACATTGCCGTTTCGGCCGCGTTTTCGGCCGTCAGCGGCTCGTCGATTTCGACCGCGGCGGCTGTCGGCTCCGTGGCCTATCCGGAGATGAAGGCGCGGGGCTATGAGCCGCGTCAGGTGATCGGGTCAATCGCGGCCGGCGGCACGCTGGGCCTCTTGATCCCGCCAAGCCTGTCGCTGCTGATCTACGGCGCCCTGACCGAAACGTCGATCGGCCAGCTTTTCGCGGCCGGTCTGGTGCCGGGCGTGCTGATGGCGGTTCTGTTCATGGCCTTCATCTATCTGCGCGTACGGTTGCGTGGCGCGCCAACCGAGACCGAGGGCGAGCATCATCCGTTTGGCCGCGCACTCGTAATGCTGTTGAGCCTTTGGCCGCTCGTGCTCTTGTTCTTTGCGGTGATGGGCAGCATTTTTTTCGGCCTGGCGACGCCGACCGAGGCCGCCGCTGTCGGCGTCGTCGCGTCCGTTCTGATCGGCTTTTTTGCTGGCGACCTGACCCTGACCCGGCTTTACCGTGCGCTTCTTGCCTCTGTCGTCACCTTCACCTCGATCGGCTTCATCTTTGTCGGCGCCCTGATCCTGGGCCAGTCGGTCGCCATTCTCGGCATTGCGCGCGAGATGGTCGAGGGCGTCTCGGCGGCCGGCTTTCACCCCTATCTGCTGTTCGCCGTCATCGCGCTGCTTTACCTCGCGCTTGGCTGCGTTTTCGACGGCCTGTCGATCATGATCATGACGCTGCCCGTGGTTTTCCCGCTGTTGACGGGGCTGGGCTTCGACCCGATCTGGCTGGGCGTGATCATCACCATTATGGTTGAAATCGGCCTCATCACGCCGCCGGTCGGCCTGAACCTCTATGTCCTGACGGCAATCGCCGGCCGCGATGTCTCGATCTCCGGCGCCGCGCGCGGTGCGATCCCCTATTGGGCCATCATGCTGGTCATGGTGGCCCTGCTGACGGCAATACCCGGCATCGCGCTTTGGCTGCCGACGTTATTGTTCCGTTAATCAATTTTTCGGCTGTCTTTCCTGTTTTCGTGAATTCGCCTAGACTTTTTATTTGATGTGTTGAGGGTCGTTAGCCTGCTGCATTAGCCAAGCGAGGGTCTGTACATGTCAAGTCTTCGGCCGGCCGGTCTCGGCCCCATCGTTGGGCACACGACGGCGACCAGCGCCCGCATCTGGGTTCGGGCCGATCCGCGCACGGACTCAAGTTCGGACCTCGACTCGCAGACCAGAACGATCGGCGTGCTCTCGGTACGGCATGCGGCGGCAAAGCCCGAAGATGCAACCTGCTACTACTTCCGCCTTCGCCGCGAGTTCGACCGCAGCGGCACGATCAATCTCGGCGCGGATGAGGGCACTACGGCGCTTGACGCCGATCAGGCCTATGTCGTTCGCGCGGGAACCCTGCTGCTCGACGATCCAATCGATGACGATGAAGGCATCGGCTGGCAGCGGCTGCAATCACGCCTGCCAACGCCCGACGCGTGGCGCGAGGATTTGCAGGAATTGCCAGAGGGCCGGTCCGAGGCGAGATTTCGCACCTTCCCGGCTGAGCCAACCGATCGTCTCGATTTCCTCCTCGGCTCCTGCCGTTATCCGGGTCTGCTGTGGAAGGTCCGCCACGCGGACCGGATTTTCGCCCCGATGGCCCGGCAGGTGGCCGACGACCAGGATCCGTCGCCCCCGCGCTTCACGCTGATGGTCGGTGACCAGATCTATGCCGACATGTTTCACCGGGCGGTACCGGTCGGCCGTGCCGACACTTATAAGGAGTTCCGGGACCGCTATCTGACCGCGTTTAGCTCGCCCAACATCCGCCGGCTGATGCGCCACGCGCCGGTTTACATGATCCTGGACGACCACGAGATCGAGGACAATTGGACCCAGGACCGGCTGCGCCGCAACGCCTCGCACCTGCTGTTCACCATCGCGATCGACGCCTATCTCAGCTATCAGTGGAGCCACGGGCCGCGCAATTTCGGCAAGCGGCTCTACTACTCCTTCGACTTCGGCGGCTATCCCTTCTTCGTCGTCGACACGCGCACGCAGCGCTATCTGGAGGGCGACGATGGAGACCTTAGGGACAACCACATGCTGGGCCGCCCGACCCTGCCCGGCAGCCCGCCGGGCCAACTGCAACGGCTGCTGAACTGGCTGAAAGCGCAGCAGGAACAGCATGGTAACGTGCCGAAATTCATCGTCACCTCCAGCGTGTTCATCCCAAGTTCGATGTCGGCCAAGGCCGACCGCAGCGACCTGGAAAAGGAAAAGGGCGACTCCTGGCCGGGCTTCCCGAACACGCGCGAGGCGATCCTGCGCTGCCTGGTCGACAACAAGGTGCAGAACGTCGTCTTTCTGTCGGGCGACATTCATTGCGCCAACGTTGCCAAGGCATCGATCGACGTGGCGGGCGAGAGCGATCCTTTGGTCTTTCACGCGGTCACATCGTCGGCGTTCTATTGGCCGTTCCCGTTCGCCGACGGCGAACCCTCCGACTTCGTCCACGACTCCAAGGCCGAGGGCCAGAGAGACACGTTCCCGTTTGAAGACAGTGCGGGCAATGCCTGCGCCATGGATTACAAGGCCGGCAACTTCACCCAGGAGGACAATTTCTGCCGGCTTTCGGTCGATCGCGCAGCCCACCAACTGCGGGTGCGCACCTATGATCGGCGCGGCGACGTGGTCGAGGAGGAGGATGACAGGGGCAATAAACGGCCCCTTGATGCCAAACTTGATCTGATCCCTTGGTAGGACGCTCAAAACCGCACAGAAAACCGGAAAGAAGGACAGCACATCATGGCAGCCCACGGCATCCGCTTCGACGAGACCATGGCCGGACCGTTCGCGTTGGGTGCGACGGATACGAACGAGGGTGCCGACCGCGGCAAGTCAGACAAGACGACGCTTTCGATGCACGCCAGCGTGGCGATCGATGATGTCGACGCCTTCGTTGCCGACCCGAACCATCTGGGCAGCCTGACCGGCACGATCGACTTCGGGCCGTTCGGCAACGGCCTGAAGGCGGAAAGCGGCGTCTTCAACCTGTTCTCGCCGACCGATCACCCGGACACCAAGCACATGATTTACGAGCTTGCCTTCGAACACGAGGGCAAGCCGTTCTATCTGGCCGGACACAAGGTCGTTCACAACGACCGGCCGTTCGACCTTTGGCCCGACACGACGACCCTGTTCACCAAACTGTATGAGGGCCAGGACAAGTCTGGCGCGATCGCGGGCGCCGGCGTGTTGAGCCTGGGCCTGGTCGATCTGATGAAGCTGGTCTCGACCATCCGCGTCACCGGCACCGACGATCTGATCGACAAGTCCGCGGCCATGGCCAAGTTCGGCCGGTTCTTCATGGGCGAGCTGTGGGACCGGTACGGGCCCAAGGTCCGATAGGGGATGACGCCATGCCCGAACGGTTCGATGCGGTCATCATAGGCAGCGGGTTCGGCGGTTCGGTTCTGGCCTGCCGCCTGGCACAGGCCGGGCGTTCGGTCCTGGTTCTGGAACGCGGGCGCGACTGGTCGCCCGATACGTATCCCAGCGTCACGCAAGACGATTGGATCTATGACGTCGACGAGCCGGAAAACCAGAATGGCTGGATCGACATGCGCATCTTTCCGCGCATGGCGGTGGTGCAGGGTGCTGGCGTCGGCGGGGGCTCGCTGATCTATGCCAACGTCTTCATTGAGCCGGAAGACAACGCCTTCGACGGCGGTTGGCCGACGGAGATCACCAAGGACAGGCTGAAGCCACATTTTGAGGCGACCGGCGACATGCTGGCGGTTCAGCAGTTGCCGGACGGCCAGTTGACGGAACGGTTCAAGCTGGTCCGTGAAGGTGCCGAAAAGGCCGGCCATGGCGACCGGTTTCGTAAGCTGGACCTGGCGGTCAGCTTCGACGAAGACTGGCATTACGGTCTCGACGATCCCCACAACGCCGATAAATCGAAGCGGTTCCAGAACGCGCAAGGCTGCGAACAGGGCACCTGCATCCATTGCGGCAATTGCGACATCGGCTGTCCGGTCCAGGCCAAGAACACGCTGGATCTCAACTATCTGGCCGAGGCCAAGGCCAACGGGGCCGAGATCCGGCCCCTGCATTTGGTGCGACAACTGCGCGCGCTTAGCAATGGCTATCTCGTCAGCTTCGACAAGGTCGGTGATGGCGTCTTGGAGCCTGGCACCGTAGAGGGATTGGAGGTCTACCTTGCGGCGGGGTCCCTGGGCTCGACAGAGTTGCTGCTGCGCTGTCGCGATGAGCATCGCACCTTGCCGGGTCTGAGCGCCAAGCTGGGTTACGGCTGGTGTTCCAATGGCGATTTTCTGACGCCGACCCTGTATCCCGGCCGAACGGTCTCGCCGACACGGGGACCGACGATCACGGGCACGATCTCGTTCCTCGACGGCGCGGTCGATGGCCAGGAATTCTTCGTCCAGGACGGCGGCTTCCCCGATCTGCTGGGCAACGCGATCGAGAATATCGGCGGCGAGAACGCCATGTTCCAAGGCTTCTTCGCCGGCATCGCCCAAGGGGTGGCGCGGCTGGCACGAGACTGCGATCCGATGACGTCCCTGATGCCCTGGTTCGGTCAGGCGGTCGATCAGTCGGTCGGCCGGATGAAGCTAGGGCGCAAATTCTTCGGCCTTGGCGACTTCGAACTCGACCTCGACTGGGACCCCGGCCCTTCTGAGGATGCGGTGCAGGCCCTCGTTGACATGCATCTGAAGCTGTCCCAGGCGACCGGCGGGATCCCTCTTGTACCGCCGAGCTGGAGCTTGATGAAATACCTGGTCACGCCACACCCGCTGGGCGGCTGCAATATGGGAACATCGGCGGCCGACGGTGTGGTCGACCATCGCGGACGGGTGTTTGGCTATGACGGCCTTTACGTGGTCGACGGCGCGATCATCCCGCGGGCCGTCGGCCTGAACCCCTCGCGCACCATCGCCGCCATCGCGGAACACATCGCTGCGGAGCGCCTGGCCGCTTAGGCGTCTGTCTCGAAAGGAGGCCGACATGAAACGCGAAATCGCACTTTACACCTTGGACGGCGTGCCCGAGGCACGGATTACGACCCATCCAGTGACCACAGCCGACAAGCTCGGTCTCAGCCTGTTACGGTTCTGGAAGGCGGATTGCGACGATGTCGTGGTGATCATCCACGGGCTGACCACCTCGTCGGACATGTTCATCATGCCGGAGCACAAAAACCTGGTCGTTTGGCTGCACGAGCAGGGCTTTACCGACGTCTTCACCTTCGATTTTCGCATGAGCAACCGGCACAGCTATAATCTGCGGCCGCACCGCTACAGCATGGATGATTGCGCGCTCTATGATCACCCGGCCGGCATCGAGGCGGTGCGCGAGATCGTCGGCGGCGATAAGCGGATCCACGTCATCTGCCACTGCCTTGGCTCCATGTCCTTTGTCATGAGCCTGTTCGCCAAGCAGGTCGAGGGCATCGCCAGTGTCATCGCCAACTCCGTGACCCTGACGCCGCGCGTACCCGGCTGGTCGCGGGTCAAGCTAACCGTCTTCCCGTTCATGCTGGAATACTTGCTCAGCGTGCCTTACGTCAGCCCGTCCTGGAGCCAGGATCCAACCCTAACCTTCGGCCGCTCACTCAGTTGGATCGTGTCGCTGTTTCACCGCGAATGCGACGTGCCGGCCTGCCATATGCTGAGCCTCATGTGGGGCACGGGCTGGCCCGCGCTCTATGAACACAAAAACCTGGCCGACGTCACACACCGGCGCGGCGCCGACCTTTATGGCGGCACCAGCATGAACTATCACCGTCACGTGCTGAAAATGATCAAGCGCGGTAATACGGCGGTCAAGATGTATCCCAGAAAGCCCGAATACTCAGCGCTGCCGAACGATTACTTCGAGCACGCGAAAGACATCTCAACGCCCGTGCTGTTCGTCACCGGCGAAACCAACAAGGTGTTCACCGATTCCAATCTGGTTTGCTACAACCGGTTGCTGGAGCGTGTGCCCGACAACCCGCACGACCGTTTGATCCTGGCCGGCTATGGCCACCAAGACCCATTCATGGGCGAGCGGGTGGCCGACGAGGTGTTTCCGCAGTTCCTGCCGTTTCTGAAGCGCCATTCAGGCGTCGCCGCGGCCTAGATCCAGGTCGCGATCAGTGTCCTTGTCCGGTTGAATGGGCCGGGATAGGGTCTGGCGCATCTGCTTTCGGCACGCACTCACCGCTTGGGTCGCTCAATGGCCAACTTCAACCTGGAAAAGGGCCCAGGCAACTATCTCTTGCTTCGGTCCACCTTCACTGACGGAACGGGCGCGCCAGCCTTTAAGCTCGTGCTGCCGCCTGGTTTTGAGAAGGATCCGGGTGGGCGTGCCCTGGCGCTTCAAGAGCAGAGCAAGGGCGGTTACGAAATTGCTTTGCGGCGTGTCGTCCTTAAGGCTTTGGCTGCAGGTGACGCTTTCATCGACATCGGCGCCCATTGGGGCATTTACTCGCTTACCGTTGCGACGGTGGGGCCTCGCGATGTCTACGTCGTGCCTGTAGAGCCGCATCCCTTGAACCTGACGGTTCTAACGACGGCGATCGAGGTCAATCGCCTGGGCCGGCGCGTCACACCGATTGCGGCGGCTGCGGGCAACGGCATTGGCCTGGCACCCCTGATGGGCGGCATGGGTACCATGGGACACAGTGTCCTTGGCCGCAACTCACCAGAACAAGCCAAGCGTCCGCCCGAACTGTTGGTGCCGACGCTGTCTTTAGATGTGCTGCCCAGACTGCGACCAAAGCTGAAGGACCGACCGCTTGTTGTTAAGGTCGATGTCGAGGGGCTTGAGCCGGAGGTGGTGGCGGGTGGTAAGGAGCTGCTTGCATCCGGTGTCGTGAAGGCGTTGATCGTTGAGAAAGGGCACGTAACAAAGACGTCGGAGGGTCTCGCCCGCTTCCTGGAGATGACAGGCTATCTGGAATCGCAGGGCTTTCGGCTATTTCGGCTGTCGGACCGCCAGCCGGATGCCAAACTGACGCCGCTTCAGATATCGGATGACCTCTTCGATGTCGTGGCGATCAATCCAAAAAGACTGACGGTCCCGTCTTGAGCGGGCGCTCAACAACCGTTTGCGGCTGACCCAGCGTCGGGGCGAATTCACGACACGCTGACGTTATGCGTGTAAATGTCGGTCATACCCACGACTTGGCCGGTATTCGATTGCCTGGATATACTGCGCGACCGGTCGGCCAAAAGATGACATGATGACGCCGATGCATGTCTTCTTGAGCTATAATAATCGCGATCGTCGGATCGCCGAGCGCATCTGCGAAGCGCTGAAGCAGGCACGCCCTGATCTTGACATCTACTTCGCGCCGGAACGCAATCAGGTCGGCGCCTATTGGATGGATCTGCTGGGCCAAGAACTGGCCCAGGCCGACGCGGTTGTGCTGCTGCTGGGCGACCGGGTCGGCGATTGGCAGGAGATCGAGTACTACGACGCGCTGAAGCGCAACCGCAAGGCGGGACGACCACTGATCGCGCCCATTGCCCTGGCCGAGCGCTTGCCGGGCCTGCCGTTTCTCGACCATTTCCACCGGCTGATTTTCGAGCGACATCCGTTTGAGGAGCTGATCGGGCAGATCCTGTCCGCCATGGACGGCGCCGGCATACCGGCGGGCGCCGAGGCGGAACCGTTGTGGCGCCAGGTCAACCCTTATGCCGGCTTGCCGGCGATGAAGACCGAGGATTCGGCCTTTTTCGTCGGCCGCGAGGCGTTGACGGGCGAGATCCTGGAGGCGCTCAGGCAGAGGCCGGATCGCATCCACACGTTGATCGGCAGCTCTGGCGTCGGCAAGTCTTCCGTCGCCTTTGCCGGTGTGCTGGCGGCGTTGCGCAGCCGCATGTGGCCGGGCGACCTTGACCGGGAGTGGCCGGCCGACATGGAAACCAGCCCTGGCTGGCTGCCAGTCGTCGTGACCCCGGGGGTCAAGCCGTGCAAGGAGCTTGCGCGATCGATCGCGCGCACCTGGCTGGATTCGCCCAGCGAGATCGAGCGCGAAGCCAGTGCCTGGGCGAAGCTGTTTCGCGAGGGGTCCGACCTGACCGAGCTGGCACGGGCCGCGCGCGAGGAAATCGCCCACCGGACGGGCGCCGAGCCGCCGGCCAAGGCCATTCTTTATGTCGACCAGGGCGAGGAGCTTTACACCAGGGCCGAGCCAGATGACGCCGCTGTCTTTTCGCGGTTGATCGGGGGCGCGGTCAGCCATCCGGACATTATGGTGATGGCCAGTCTGCGCGCCGACTATTACGGTCAGTGGCAAGCCGATGAGCCGTTCTTCGCCAACGGCGATCGCATCGACGTGCCGCCGCTGACCAAGCAGCAGATCGAGCGGGTTGTGCGAGAACCCGCAGAGCGGCTGGGCGTGGGGTTCGAAAACCCGGACATCGTGTCGGTGATCGCCGAGGCGACCTATAAGGAGCCGGGTGGCCTGCCGATGCTGTCCTATCTGATGCAGGACGCGTGGGAGGAGATGCGCCGGGATGACGCGTCGACCGGCACGCTGCATTTTCCATTCCGCGTGGTCGATGTCAGCCGGCCCCTGGTCGACCGGGCCGAACGGTTCCTGGAGCTGCATCCCGACGATACCGACACGCTGCGCCGCCTGTTGACGCTGCGCCTTGCCCATGTGCCGCGCGAGGGACAGCCGGTACGGCGGCGCGCACAGCGATCGGATTGCACCGACGCAGAATGGGCCCTGGCGGACGAGCTGGCCGGCAGCGACTGGCGATTGCTCACCACCAGCGATGCGGACGAGGAACCCGTCGCCGAAGTGGCCCATGAGGCGCTGTTGCGTCACTGGCCACGCCTGTCTCAATGGCTGGATGCGGAACGGGAGTTCCTGATCTGGAAGGGCCAGCTTGAGACAGCGCGTCTGGCTTGGGAAGACGCCGACAAGGACCAGAAGGACCAGGCGCTGCTGATGGGACTGGCCTTGACGACGGCGCGCGAGTGGCGCGCCCAACGCGGCGACGAACTATCCGACGCGAACCGGGACTTTATCGACCGCAGCATCGATCAGGCCGACCGGGCCCGAATGAAGCGCGAGCGTCAGCGCAAATGGATTCGCTGGTCGGCGGCGGCGGCCATTCTTTTGCTGGTCGTGTTTTCAGCTGCAGCCGCGTGGCAGGCGGTGGTTGCCGAACAGCAGCGCGATTCGGCCGAAGTTGCGTTGTATCAGTCTCAGGTCGAGCAAGCCCGATCGCGTGCAATCCTGGCCGAAATGCTGTTCAGGGACGGCGACATCGGCGAGGCCATCGACGTCGCGCTTCGGGCCATGCCGCAGGCCAATCCGGATGGCTGGCCCGACATTGCCGAGATAATGGAGGTGCCGCGCGTGCTCGCCGCTGCCCTCTTGGACCGGCGCGAGACCATGGTGCTGCGCGGTCATGAGAATTTCGTTACGTCAGCGCGGTTTTCACCGGACGGCTCTCGGGTTCTGACCGCATCTTGGGATGGCACGGCGCGCTTGTGGGACGCCGATAGCGGCGCGGAACTGGCCATGCTGGGCGACCATGATCTGCCGATGAGTTGGGTGGGCTTTTCTGCCGATGGCGCGGAGATCATCACTGCCGCTGATGACGGCACCGTGCAAACCTGGACCGCGGACGGATCAGCGGTGACCACGTCGCTGGAGGTGCCAGCCGATCAGGGCTTCATGGCCTATGCGCCGGCGGAGTCCATCGCCGCCAGCGCCGCATCGGACGGCTCCGTGCGCCTTTGGGACATGGAAACCGGCGATGAGGCGAACCGGCTTGAGGGCCACGCCGGTTCGGTGACGTTTGCCGCTTTTTCGCCTGACGGTTCGCGGCTGGTCACCACCTCGAAGGACGAGACGGCGCGGGTGTGGGCGGCCGACGACGGCGAGGAGCTCGCTATACTCGGCGGCCATCGGGCCAGCTTGACGCAAGCCGCATTCTCGCCGGACGGCACCAGGATCATCACGGTCGCCTCTGACAACACGGCGCGCCTGTGGGACGCGCGGGATGCCGGGCTCATCGCCGTGCTGCGCGGCCACGAGGCCGATATCCTTGCAGTGCGGTTCTCGCCCGGTGGGCGCTTGGTCGCGACCGTTTCTGCCGATGACACGGCGCGCATTTGGGATGCGGTCACTGGCGCGCGCCAGGCCGTCTTGCGCGGCCACTCGGACATCGTCTCCAACGCCGCGTTCTCGACCGACGAGGCCCGCGTGGTAACCAGCTCGTGGGACGATACGGCGCGGGTTTGGAACGCGCGGACCGGATTGCAGATCGCAGTCTTGCGCGGCCATGACGACGATGTGGTTACGGCCGCGTTTTCGCCCGACGGCAGCCGCGTCGTCACCGCTGGTCGTGACGACGCGGCAAGGATCTGGGACGCGGCGGACGGGACGGAGGTGACGCTGATCGACGATTTCGTTGGCACGGCATCGGCGGTCTCTCTGTCCCCTGATGGCCGGCACATCATCACCGCGTTGCCGGACAATGCCGCGCGCGTCTGGAACATCGCCGAGCAACGCACCTTGGCGGAGCTCAATGGACACGCGGAGCCGCTGACAACCGCGCTGTTCTCGCCCGATGGTGCGACGATCGTTACCGCCGCTCAGGACGACACTGCGCGGCTGTGGAACGCCGAGACCGGAGAACCGATCGCCACCCTCGCGGGCCATGGCGCAGACATCTCCAACGCGGTCTTCTCGCCGGATGGGCAGCAATTGGTCACGACCTCCCGCGACCGTTCCGCGCGGCTGTGGAGCGTCGCGACGGGAGGCGAGATCGCTGCGCTCAATGGCCACGAAGGCGCGATCAACCGCGCCGCCTTCTCACCGGACGGCAGCCAGATCGTGACCGGTGCACAGGACGGTACTGCCCGGCTCTGGGATGTGGCTGATGGCAGCGAACGCGCGGTTCTGGACGGTCACGGGGATCAGGTCACGTCGGTGTCGTTTTCGCCAGATGGCGACCGGGTCCTGACGACTTCGTCCGACAACAGCGCGAGACTTTGGAGCGCCGACGACGGGTCGGAGGTCCTGCGTCTGGAAGGCCATGAAGGGGCCGTGACCGCTGCAACCTTCTCGCCCGACGGCAGCCGTGTCGCAACGGCCTCCACCGATGGCACTGCCCGGCTGTGGGACGCTGTTGCGGGTGGCCAGGAGCAGGTCTTGTCCGACCATGACGCGGCCGTTCATTCGGTCGCATTCTCGCCCAACGGCGATCGCCTCGTCACCGCGTCGACGGATGAGACCGTGCGGCTGTGGGATGTCGAAGGCGGCGAACTGATCGCGGTCATGGCGGGGCATAGCGGCCCGGTCCTGTCGGCGGCGTTTTCCGGCGACGGCACGTTGATCGTGACCGCGTCGCGCGATCGCACGGCCAGAATTTGGCGGAACTTCCAATCGATGGATGAGCTTTGGGATTATGCGGTCTCTGTCGCGGACCTGCTGGACCCGCTCTCGCCTGCGGAAGAGTGCGAGTACAATCTGCGCGTCGAAGGTTGTGAGGACATTGAATGAGTGACGGAGAACAAGCGGCCGACGAGGCCGCGATGACGGTCGAGAAGTTCCCGGACGCCGACGGGTCGATGCTGATGAAGCTCTACCTGTATTATGCCGGTCAGACCGAAGCCTTGATCAATCGGCGCGGTGCCAACAGCCGCTACTTCCTGACCGTAAACGCAGGCATCTCGAGCGTCACCGGCGCGTTGTTGGAACTGGAGCCTGGGGGTCAGTTCTGGCTGGTCGCCCTGCCGATCGCTGGCATCATCGTGTGCGCCGTCTGGTGGCTGTTGACCCGGTCCTATCGCATCCTGACCAAGGCCCGCTTCGACGTCATCACGGAGATGGAGGCGCGCTTTCCCGTCGCGCCTTACACCGACGAATGGCGGATGATCAAGAAGGGCCCCGCCTACAGCGAATACAAATCCATCGCCCGCCAAGAGGCGATCGTGCCGATGGTTTTCGTCGGCCTCTATGTGATCTTCCTGTTGGCGATCATTCTGTTCTGACGGGCTGTTCGGGCCGCACCGTTACATTGCAAAGAACGGGGCGCCCTGCGGTTCGTTCCAAAGGGCGATCATTGACGGCTCCACCCGACACAGGGACAGGGAGAAGCCGCCCATTTCCTGGGTCGTGACATAGGTACCGATCAATGGGTCGGCGGCCAGTTCGACACCGCGTTCGCCAAGGCACTCGGCGAACTTGCGGTAAATCACCAGCAGTTCCATCAAGGTCGTGCCGCCCATGCCGTTGACCATGGCGAGAACACTGTCGCCGTTGCGGAAGGGCAGATCGTCCAGGATCTTGCCGGCCATGAAGGCGACGATGTCGTCGGCGGCGCCGGCCGGCATGCTGGCGACGCCCGGCTCGCCATGGACGCCCATGCCGACGAAGACCTCGTTCTCCGGCAGGGTGAACATCGGCAGGCGGGTCAGCGGCGAGACGCCGGGTGTTAGCGACGCGGCGAGCGTGCAGGTGGCGTCGCGCACGGTCTCCCCAAGGGTCTTCAGTTCTTGCAGGCCGGCGCCCTGTTCGGCCCGGGCGCCGACGATCTTGTAGATGAAGGTCGTGCCGGGCGCGCCGCGCCGCCGGTCGAGCTGATCGCGCGGGGCTGAGGAGATGTCGTCATACATCCACAGCGTCTCGACCTCGATGCCGGCCTCGCGCGCCAAGTCGGCCCCGGCCTCGCCGTTCATGACGTCGCCGGCATGGTTGGAGATCAGGAGCAGCACGCCGGCACCGGTATCGGCGGCCCGGATGGCATCGCAAATCAGCTCAGGCGGCGGTGCGGCGAAAATGTCGCCGACCGCGTTGGCGTCCAGCATGCCGTCGCCGACCCAGCCGACAGCGATCGGCTCGTGGCCGGAGCCGTTGCCGATCACCAGCCC
>JBCBSH010000082.1:0-17655 GCA_039819285.1 Pseudomonadota bacterium | reverse complement strand
GTTCGAGGATGTCGGCCAGTGGAAGCGGCCACGCTATTTCCCCAAATCCGGCGAAGACATGACGACGGCCGTGGCGCGCGAGTGCAAGGCGACGCGCGACAGTGTCGGCATCTTCGACGCCTCCACCTTGGGCAAGATCGATATCCAAGGGCCGGACGCGGTGGAGTTCCTGAACCGGATCTACACCAATGGCTGGAAGACCCTGCAAGTCGGCAAGGCGCGCTACGGCATCATGTGCGGCGAGGACGGCATGGTGTTCGACGACGGCACCACCGCGCGCCTGTCCGACCAGCGCTATTTCATGACCACCACGACCGGCGGCGCGGCCGGCGTTCTGGACCATCTGGAGGAGTTTCTGCAGACCGAATGGCCCGACTTGCGCGTGCGCCTGACCTCGGTGACGGAGCAATGGGCCAATGTCAGCCTGGCCGGCCCACGCAGCCGCGACGTGCTGGCCGCGCTGGCGCCGGACCTGGACCTGTCGCCAGAAGGCTTTGGCTTCTTGCAATGGCGCGACGCCAAGGTCGCCGGTTTGGAGGCGCGCGTCTTTCGGGTCAGCTTCACCGGCGAGCTGCAATACGAAATCAACGTGCCCTGGCATTTCGGCCAGGCCCTGTGGGATGCGGCGATGACGGCGGGCGAGCCGTTCGGCATCACGCCTTACGGCACGGAGACCATGCACGTGCTGCGTGCTGAAAAAGGCTTCATCATCGTTGGCCAGGAAACCGACGGCACCACGACGCCGGACGATCTGGGGCTCGGCCGCATGGTCTCGGCCAAGAAGGATTTCATCGGCAAACGCTCGCTCAGCCGGGCGGACTGCCTGCGGCCCGACCGCAAGCAACTTGTCGGACTGCTGCCCGAGAACCCCGCCCAGAAGGTCCCAGAGGGCAGCCAACTGGTCGAGGTCGATCATTCCAAACGGCCGCCGCCGATCCCGATGATCGGCTTCGTCACATCCAGCTATTGGAGTGCGGCACTGGAAACGAACTTTGGCCTGGCCCTGGTTGAACGCGGCCGGGCGCGCCACAGCGACGTTATCGAGGTGGCCCTGAAGGATGGCCCGGCGCTGGCCCGCATCGTCGACCCGGTTTTCTACGACAAGGAAGGGGCGCGGCGTGATGGGGACTGACGCGACCGCCACCGGACCGTTGGCCGTCCGGCCCCTGGACGGCCATCGTGACCGTCTGGCCGCCGCCGGCGGGCCGGACATCCGGCTGGAGATCATCGAGCCGAAAGCGATCTTGAACCTGCGCGGCCGTGCCGGCGATCCCAGCTTTGTCGACGCGATCCGCACCGCGCTTGGCCTCGACCTGCCGACCGAGCCGAACCGCTGCCGATCAACGACGACCGAGGGCGATGGTGCGGTCCAAACCATCTACTGGCTTGGCCCGGACGAATGGCTGGTGATCGCGGCCGCGGGCACGGAGGCGCCCTTGGAGGCCGCCTTACGTGCCGCCCGACCCGAGGACCCGTGGCTGTCTATCGTCGACGTCTCCCACAACTCCACCGGACTACGCCTGGGCGGCACAAGCGCCCGCGACGTGCTCGCCAGTGGCTGCCCGCTCGACGTGCACCCGCGCGTGTTCGACGTCGACCATTGCGCCCAAACGATGCTCGCCAAGTCCCGTATCCTGCTGCGCCAGGTCTCGGTCGAACCGGCGTTTGAGATCTGGGTGCGGAACTCTTTCGCGCGCTATCTGGCCGGCTGGCTTATGGACGCGATGGCGTTGCGCGACCCGGCGGCCTAACGCCGGTACAGGGCCGCCTTAAAGGTCCGAGACGTGATCATGATAAGAAGAGGCATGCACACCACTGCCGAACAGGAAGTGGCGGCCGCCGCCCTTTCTAGTCCCCTGCTCCGCCCGGTTCTGGATCGCTGGGACAGCATTGCGCTGCCGAACTGTTGGCTCGTCGCCGGCGCCGTCGCGCAGACGGTTTGGAACGTCAAGCTCGGCAATGCCCTGGACCATGGCATACGAGACGTCGATCTCGTGTATTTCGATCAGAACACGCTCGACCACGAAAGCGAACGGCGCGAAGAGACCCGCATCCGATCGCAGTTCGGCGACGCCTCCGCCTCGTTCGACGTCAAGAACGAGGCGCGCGTCCATCTCTGGTACGAGGACCGGTTCGGCTACCCGATTGCGCCCTATCGTTCGGTCGAAGATGCTATCGCCACCTTCCCTACAACGGCCACCGCAATCGGTATCAGATCGAACCACGGACGCATCGAGGTGATCGCGCCGTTTGGTCTAAGCGATCTGCTGAACTTGCGTGTCCGCGCCAACAAGCGACAAATCACGCGTGAGGTCTACGAGGCGAAAATCGGCCGCTGGAGAGAGATCTGGCCGCAATTGCATGTTGTCGAATGGTAGGATCTCAATGCCGTTGGGGAGCGTAGGCGGCGGCCAAGAAACCGCTTGGTCAAGCGACGATTGCGCGCTATCCTGCAAGGGTACGAGCCAGAGCTAGTACCCGCTGATTTTTCCTAGGTTCCTGACCTAGAGGTTGACCACTACATTATCGATCTGCAGCCGGTCCGTGTGCCAACTGGCGGGCTGTTCATCGACGCCAAAGAACTCCAGAACAGCATCAACCATGTCGCGCTTCGCCCCTCCGACTGGGCGTTGGCCATACAGGCTGCCGAAGCATTTCACGACCGTTGAAGCAACCTGGTATAGGCGCGTGCTGTCGTCATGGGAGTCATAGAAGCGGGTCGGCGCCATGCCGAGCTGCTGCTCAAGGGCCGCGTAAATCTCGTCATCCTGTTGCCGGGCGTGTCGCACGGACGCCAATTCGACTGAAGTCAGCTCCAGGGCATCTGACAGGAAGGCGGCCTCGGCCTCTTGTCTCAAGGCGGGAACGGCGTCGGATTCAGCCTGCCAGCCTTCGACATCGATCGTCGCGCCGACGAAGGCGACGGGGTAGTCCGACAGGACGTCGAGCGCTTGCCGCAGATAGACCGGATTTTGCCTGTTCGTGCCGTAGGTCAGCGGCACGCCGAAAGCAATATCGCGTGCCCGCTGTTCCAGCGCGGCCTCAACCTCTGCCTCGATCGCTTTCGGCACCACGAAACCACCCAGCAGCACGGGCCCAAGAACCATCGGCGTGAACCGACCGCTGCGCGAAAAGACGAAGACGTTGGCGCCGTCTTGCGCGGTGGCGAGCGTACGGTTCAGGCTGACAGCCAGAACCGTCGTTGCCGCAACGATGCACTGGCGGCGGGAGAGGCTTAACCTGCTGGTTGTTGGTTTTTTCATTCTGCCTATTGGTCCGCTGCGTAGATATTGGCTGCGTAACGAGAAGTGTAAGAAGGAGGGGTGGCCTGATTTCTCTTATGAGTATAGGTGCGCGGCTATTACGCGCAACGCTTCAAATCACGTCCGCCGCCTTTCTGGTGTGCCGGCATCACAATTTTGCGGCCTAGGACCGGTTGGTCACTGCCAATCACTCCAAAAAAAGCCAGGTTCGGCAGCGGTTTGTGCAATCGCCGCACCCAGCAGCATCGCGCTGACCGCCGCGGCGGTGCCGGTCAGCAGGAAGTTGCCGCAGTCAATGGTCATGCTTTTCGCGCGGAGCGTCGTGTTTCGACACCCAAGGTGGCGTCTTGAGAGGAATTCGCCGGTGGCACAAATCCTGTCGACCTGACGGATTCGTTGCAGTCGATGTCGGTTTTGGAACAGCCGTCATTTGCCATGACGCCAGAATAGGGTCCTTCGGGAACCGAATCCATGTGAGTGAGCGCGCCATGACCGAGAGTTCGCTGGGGGCGGCCGCCTCCGACGCCGTTGCCGAGCCCGCGTCCAGCCAAAACGGCCGGTCCCACCGGCAGTGCACAACAGTCGACCAGAGCGACCGCAAGGTGCCGATCAATCTGCGCCAGTCCGGCCGGACGCCGGTGGAGATGCTCATTTCCACTCGGGTGCGCAAGTCGCCCTATTGGCATCTGTCGCACGATGCCGGCTGCTGGCGCGCCACGGTCTATAACCGGATTTATCATCCACGCGGCTATGTAAAGCCGGAGGATGGCGGCGCCATGGTCGAGTACGACGCGCTCGTCAACCACGTCACCATGTGGAACGTCGCGGTCGAACGGCAGATCCAGGTCAAGGGGCCGGACGCCGAGGCATTCGTGAACTATGTCATCACCCGCGACGCCACGCGCATCCAGCCGATGCACGGTAAGTACGTCATCCTGTGCAACGAGGCCGGCGGTGTGCTGAACGATCCGGTGCTGTTGCGCCTGTCGCGCGACGAGTTCTGGTTTTCGCTGTCGGACAGCGACCTGGAATGGTGGCTGCGCGGCGTGAATGTGGGCAAGAAGTTCGACGTCTCGATCGGCGAGATCGATGTCTGCCCGGTGCAGATCCAGGGGCCGAAATCCGAAGATCTGATGGCCGACCTGTTCGGCGATGCGGTGCGCGAGATCCCGTTCTACGGTCTGATGGAGGGCGAGGTCGCCGGTCATCCCGTGATCGTTTCGCAGACCGGCTTTACCGGCGAGAAGGGTTACGAGATTTATCTGCGCGACGCGTCTTTGCACGCCGAAGACATGTGGAACGCGGTCTTGGAGGCCGGCAAGGCGCATAATCTGATGGTCATCGCGCCGGCCCACCATCGGCGCATCGCCGCCGGCATCCTGTCCTGGGGCCAGGATTTGGACCAAGAGACACTGCCGTTCCAATGCAATCTCGGCTATCAGGTGCCGCGCAAGAAAACGGCCGATTATATTGGCAAGGAGCGGCTGGAAGCGGTTCGGGCCGAGATCGAGGCCGGGCGTCCGCCGTTCAAGAACACGCTGGTCGGCATCACACTCGGCGGCAAACCGATCACCGACTATGCGCCGGATTTCTGGCTGATCTCGGGGGCCGATGGCGGCGATCCGGTCGGTTATGTCACCTCGCCCTGGTACTCGCCGGAACTGGAGACCAACATCGCCCTTTGCCACGTGCCGGTCGGCATGAGCGCGGTGGGGACGGAGCTGAAGGTCTGGCTGCCGGACGAGTATGCCAGCGAGCCGGGCGTGCCGGTCGACGCGCAGGTGGTCGAGGTACCGTTCCGGCCGTCGGTCAACCCCAACGCCCGCGAAATTGCCCAGGCCAAGGGCCGCGACCACGCGCATTAGTGCAGGCGCACGGGGCCGCGCTGGATCCTATGCCATGGCCGTTGACCTGATGCCCGATGGCGGGCCGGGGTTGGCCGGCGATGTGAATGGTCTGCGCACCCTGCTGGCGGATCTGTCGATCGAGGTGATGCCGCACGCGGCGGCCAGGATCGACAGCTTCTCCGATTTGCTGCCGCCCGGTACAAGGGTCTTCATCCCCTACCCGCCTGGCAGCGGGCCGGCGGATCAAGAGAGTTTGGCCAGACGCCTGTCGAACGAGGGCATGGTGCCGGTGCCGCATCTGGTTGCCCGTTCGCTGACCGGCCGTGACGAGCTTTCCGAGCGTCTCGAGCGGCTGGCTGGACTGGGTATTCGCGATCTGTTGCTGATCGCCGGCGACGTGCCGAAGCCGCATGGCCCGTTCGCCAGTACGGTCGATATCCTGGACGCGGGACTTTTGGAGCGCTGGGGCTTCGACCGGCTGCGCTTCGCCGGCCATCCGGAAGGTCTGCCGACGGCGACGCCGGAGGCGGTGACCGAGGCGCTGGCCGCCAAGCGAGATTACGCGCGATCCCGCCAGATCCGGATCGGCCTGGTGACCCAGTTCGCCTTTTCCAGCGTGCCGATTTTGAGCTGGCTGCGCTACATCGAAGAGGCGGCGCCAGAGGTCAGTATTCGTATCGGCGTGCCCGGCCCGTCCTCGGTGCGGGCGCTCTTGTCCTTCGCCCTGCAATGCGGGGTCGGCAATTCGGTGCGCGCGCTGCGCCGCCGGCCGTGGGAGGTGGCGCGCCTCGCCCGCCATTGGACGCCGGCGGAAATCCTCGGCGACTTGGCAGCACATATCGCTGAAGTCCTGCCGGCCAATCAGCCGTGCATCCATGTGTTTTCTTTCGGCGGTTTTCAGCGCTCCATCAAATGGTTCGACGCCGTCCGGCAAGGCCGTATTCAACGCGCCCCCGAGGGCAACGGCTTCACAGTAACGAGTGCGCCAAGTGACAATTCAGTTGACCCGGCATCGAATTTGGGCAGGCATTGATGGATACACTGACAAGAGATCTCGCACCCGTGCCTAACAGCGAAACCGCGACGAACGGCCTGCCCCCGCCTGGCGCGCCGGATATCGACATCGCGCGGGCCGCTTCGATGCGGCCGATCATTCAACTGGCCGAACAGCGCCTCGACGTGCCTGCCTCGGCGCTCGTGCCCTACGGCCATTACAAGGCCAAGCTGTCGCTGGACTACGTCCAGACACTGGCCGACAGAAAGCCGGGAAAGCTCGTTCTGGTCACCGCCATCACGCCGACACCGGCCGGTGAAGGCAAGACGACCACCAGCGTGGGGCTGAGCGACGCGCTCAACCGTCTTGGCTATTCCTCCACCGTTTGCCTGCGCGAACCTTCGCTGGGGCCGTGCTTCGGCATGAAGGGCGGCGCGGCAGGCGGCGGGCGCGCGCAGGTGTTGCCGATGGAGGACATCAACCTCCATTTCAACGGCGACTTCCATGCCATTACAGCCGCGCACAACCTACTTGCCGCCCTGATCGACAATCATCTGCAATGGGGCAACGCGCTCGATATCGACCCGCGTCGGATTGCCTGGCGGCGCGTGTTGGACATGAACGACCGGGCGCTGCGCGACATCGTCTGTGGCCTGGGCGGCCCGGGCAATGGTGTGCCGCGTGAGGACGGGTTCGACATCACCGTCGCCTCAGAACTGATGGCGATCTTGTGCCTGGCGTCGGACCTGGCGGATCTGGAAAGGCGGCTGGGCGCCATCATCATCGGCCGCACGCGCAAGCGCGCGCCGGTGCGCGTCCGCGATCTGGGCGCCGAGGGTGCCATGCTGGTGCTCTTGAAGGACGCCTTGGCGCCTAACCTCGTGCAATCGATCGAGCACAACCCCGCCTTCATCCATGGCGGGCCGTTCGCCAACATCGCCCATGGCTGCAACTCGGTCATCGCCACGAAGACGGCGATGGCGTTGAGCGATGTGGTCGTGACCGAGGCGGGCTTTGGCGCGGATCTTGGCGCGGAGAAGTTCCTCGACATCAAGTGCCGTCAGTCCGGTCTGCGGCCCGATGCCGTGGTCGTCGTGGCGACGGTGCGGGCCTTGAAGATGCATGGCGGAGTGGCGGCAGCGGACCTTTCGACGCCGGACCCGGAGGCCGTACGCCGAGGCGGCGAGAACCTGCGCCGGCATATCGAGAACCTGAAGTCGGTCGGGCTACGCCCGGTGGTTGCCGTCAATCATTTCCAAACGGACACGGATGCCGAATTCGACGCCATTAGAGAGCTTTGTCAGGCGCAAGAGGTGCCGATTGCTGTGTGCAAACACTGGGCAGAGGGCGGTCAGGGCGCCGAGGCGCTGGGCCGCTTGATCGCGGCTGAGTTGGAACGGGACCCTGCCCCCGTCGACCTGCTGTACGACGATGTATTGCCGCTGGAAGACAAGATCCGCGCTGTCGCCAGGCGGTTCTATCGGGCGGAGGATATCAGCCTGTCGCCGGCAGCGGCCAGATCGCTGGCAGAGTTTACCGAGCTTGGTTATGGCGACCTGCCGGTCTGCATCGCTAAGACGCAGTACAGCTTCTCGGCCGATCCGACGCTGAAGGGTGCGCCGACCGGCCACACGCTGCCGGTGCGCGAGGCGCGGCTTGCGGCCGGGGCCGGGTTTGTCGTGGCCATCTGCGGCGACGTGATGACCATGCCCGGGCTGCCGCGCCAGCCGGCCGCGCTGTCGATGAGCGTCGACCCGGACGGCACTGTGCACGGCCTCTCATAGGCCAAACCGCTTCGCTTCTGGAGGGGCTAACATGAACAGCCATGCCCGCGTGGTCGTCATCGGCGGCGGTGTCGTCGGGGTGTCGACGCTCTATCACCTCGCGGCCAAGGGCTGGTCGGACGTTATGTTGCTGGAGCGCAAGGAACTGACCTCCGGCTCTACCTGGCATGCCGCCGGCCTGCTGCCGCTGTTCAACATGAGCTATTCGGTCGGCCAGATTCACAAATACTCCGTCAGATTCTATCAGACGCTTGAGGAGGAGACCGGCCAGGACGTTGGCCTTCGCAAGGTCGGCAATATCCGACTGGCCATGACGCCGGACCGGATGGACGAGTACCGGCAATATGCCGGCGTCGCGCGCACCATTGGCGTAGAGGTCGAATTCCTAACCCCGGACGAGGTCAAGGCCCTGTGGCCGATGTGCGTCACGGACGGCCTGATCGGCGCCATTCGTCACCCGGAGGACGGCTATATTCAGCCGGCGGATCTGACCTCCGCGCTGGCCAAGGGTGCGCGCAGCCGCGGTGCCACGATCCATCGCAGCACCACGGTTTTGGGCATATCGCAAACCGCTACCGGCGAGTGGCACGTCGAGACGGACAAGGGCACGATCACTTGTGAGCATGTGGTCTCCGCCACCGGCAACTTCGCTCGCAAGACCGGCGCGATGGTCGGTCTCGACGTGCCGGTTATCCCGGTCGAACACCAGTTCATAGTCACCGAACCGCATGCCGAGATCCGGCAGCGCCGGGCCGTTGGGCTGCCGGAAATGGGCGTGCTGCGGGAATCCGACGGCTCCTGGTACATGCGCGAGGAAAATGGCGGCCTGTTGCTCGGTCCGTACGAAAAGGGCGCGCCGTGCTGCTATGTCGACGGCCCTGACGCGGACAGCGAGTACGAGCTGTTCAACCCGGACATCGACCGTCTGGACCCGCACATAGAGTCGGCGATTAACCGGGTGCCGGCGTTTGGCGAGCTGGGTGTGAAGGAAGTCTATAACGGGGCCATAGCCTATACGCCGGATGGCAGCCCGATCATCGGGCCGGCCTGGGGCTTGAAGAATTTCTGGCTCAACGAGGGCCACAGTTTCGGCATCACGGCTGCCGGCGGCGCCGGCTGGCAGCTGGCGGAATGGATCGTCGAGGGCGAGCCCACGATCGACATGCTGGGCGTCGAGCCGCGCCGCTTCGGCGACTACGCCACGCGCGGCTATCTGATCGCCAAGAACGAGGAGGCCTACGCCAACGTCTTTACCGTGCATTATCCGGACGAGGAAAGGCCGGCGGCGCGGCCGCTACGCCAGGCACCGTGTTATGACCGGATGAAGGCGCTGGGCGCCGTATTCGGCCAGAAATTCGGCTGGGAGCGGCCGAACTGGTTTGCCACCGACGGCCTGGAACAGAAGGACGATTGGTCCTTCCGCCGCTCCAAATGGTTCGAGGCGATCGGTAAGGAATGCCGGACGGTCGAGCGGGATGTCGGCCTGTTGGACATGACCGCCTTCGCCAAGTGCCGCATCGCCGGCCCTGGCGCCGAGCGCTTTCTCAACCGGCTGGTGGCCAACCGCTTGCCGCAGAAGCGGGGCCGCGTCGGGCTTTGCCACGCGCTGAACTCGAATGGCGGCGTGCATTCGGAATTCACCATCCAGCGCGAAGCGGACGACAGTTTCTACCTTGTGTCGGCCGGCGCGTTTCAGCGGCTGGACCATGACTGGCTGTTGAAGCACATGCCCGCAGACGGCTCGGTCACGTATCAGAACCTGACCGGCGCCATGGGTGTGCTGGTGGTCGCCGGCCCGAACGCGCGCGAGCTACTGTCGCGGGTCGGTCAGGGCGACTGGTCCCTGCCCTGGCTGTCCGGCCAGGACGCGGAAATCGGCCTCGCCCCCACCAAGGCCCTGCGCGTCAACTTCGTCGGCGAGCTGGGTTGGGAGCTGCATCACCCGATCGAGTACCAAAACCACATATTCGATGCGCTGATGCAGGGCGGCGAGGACCTCGGCCTCAAGCCGTTCGGCATCCGCGCCATGGACAGCCTGCGGATCGAGAAATCCTACCGCATGATCGGCGCGGAACTATCGATCGAATACAGCGCCTTCGAATCCGGCCTCGACCGGTTCGTGCGGCCGGACAAGGGCGACTTCATCGGTCGCGACGCCTTGCTCGCCTGGCAGGAACGCGGCGTTGACAACGCCTTCGTCACCCTAGAGGTGCAAAGCGCCAACGATGCCGACCCGCTGGGCAACAACCCGATCACGCTGGATGGCGAACTGGTCGGCCGTACCACCGGCGGCAATTACGGCTTCCGGCTGGGCAAGACCCTCGCTCTAGGCATGGTGCGGCCGGAGCTGGCGGTGCTGGGCACCGAGCTCTCGGTCGACGTGCTGGGTTCCGTGCGGAGCGCCACGATTGTGGCCGAAAGTCCGTACGATCCAGAGAACGTACGGCTGCGGGCAGCTTAGTCGCCTAGCAGCGGCCGCGCAGGGACCGCCACAACAGGCGCCACTGGCGCAGCCTGTCGGGCGTCTGAACCCGGGCCGAAAAGACGTCAAAGCCGGAGCGCTCGATGGCCTTGAGATAGCCGTCGCAGAGCGCCGACACCAACAAGGGGGGGAGCGCCGCCCTGCCCGCCCGGCGCGCCATACTGCGACCGGATCGCAAATGATCGCGTGCCCGCTCAACCAGGCGTTCTATCGCTCTTGCCAGCCCGGCATGGGGCCGCAGTTCAAACAACTCACCCATCTCCACCGCGACCTCCTCGACAACCGCTGTCGGCAGATAGACCCGGCGTTGACGCGCGTGAAACGGCACGGCCCGCATCAGGCCGGTCATGGCCCACGCAGTCCCTAAGGGTTCGGCTGCCTCATGCGCCGGCCCTTCCGCGATGCCGAGAGCCTGTAACTGAAGTCGGATAAGCGGCGCGCTGGACCGGGCGCAATACTCCTCCAAGGCTTGCAAGGTCGGCGGCGCGGTCTCGGTCAGATCGTCCTCGCGGGCATCGATGAGCGTATCGAAGCGGCGCCGGTCCAGGTGCCAGCGTTCGACGGCCTCGGCCAAGGGTGCGATCACCTCGTGCCGTCGGGGCGTGCCGTCATAGATTTCGGCGATAGCATCCCGCCACCATTGCAGACGGATCTGGCCGAGCAGCGCCTCGCTGACCACCTCGCGCGTCTTGGCGATTTCGATATTGAAGGCGATCAGCGCGAACAACGCCTCGCGCCGATCGGCCGGCGAGAACAAGGTGGTGAGAAACCTGTCACGATCATGCTCGTAAGCTTGGCGTCCGCAGTAGGACAGGCGTTGGGCGGCCGAAGATGACAAGATTCGATGCTCGGTTGAGGGAACGTTGGCCGGAACCATAGGGCGGCTTTCAGGTTTTGCCACTATCGGCTAGCTTGTTCCCTTCACAACCCAGGGCGTCCGCCCTACATCGAGCCGTGGAGCGTCGCGTCGGGGACCGTCGCGGCGAACGCCCAAGATCATCGAACGAGGAACCTCATGACCTTCACCCTTCCCGACTTGCCCTACGCCTACGACGCGCTCGGCCCGTATATGAGCCAGGAGACGTTGGAGTTCCATCACGACAAGCACCACAACACCTATGTGGTGACGCTGAACAAGCTGCTGGAAGGCAGCAACCTGGCCGGTAAGGAGCTGGAGGAGGTTGTCACCGGCAGCTTCGGCGATGCGTCCAAGCAGGGTATCTTCAACAATGCCGGCCAAGCCTGGAACCACAATCATTTCTGGAACTGGATGATGCCGAATGGCGGCGGCTCCATTCCGGGCGAACTGGAAAGCAAGATCAACGAGGATTTCGGCAGCGTCGACGCGTTTAAGGAAGCGTTCACCCAGGCCGGCGTGACCCAGTTCGGCTCCGGCTGGGCCTGGCTGATCCTCGACAACGGCAAGCTCACCACCATGAAGACGCCGAATGCTGAAAATCCGCTGGCGCATGGCAAGACCGCCCTGCTCGGCTGCGACGTCTGGGAACACTCCTATTACATCGACTATCGCAACGCCCGGCCGAAATATCTCGAAGCGTTCCTGAACAATCTGGTTAACTGGGAGTATGTCGCGGAGCTATACGCGAACGCTTCCTAGAAGGTCATCGTCACGACTTGGATGGGGCCGCCGCTGTGCGGCCCCGTTTTCATTGGAGGAACGTGCCAGTCGTTAAGTGATCGGCAACAGGGCGGCCGCGACCTGACGGCTTTCTGCCATCAGGATGTTGAAGGTTCGACACGCGGCGCCCGTGTCCATCACCTCAATGCCGATGCCCTGCTCACGCAATGCGCGTCTGACGTCCGGCGGCAGCAGGTGCATCTTGGCGCCCGTGCCAATCAGCAGAACCTCCACGCCCTTTTTTGCGACGTGAGCTAGGCTCTCGGCGTCGATGTCGCCGGCTTCGGTAGGCGACCAGGTCGTCACATCGTCAAGGAACACCATCACGGGCGTTTCGTGGACCTGGCCGGAGATGCGGAACCGGCCCGGGCCATAGGCCTCGATGATCATCCGGTCGCCCGGGATGATCGGTGTGATGTCCATGGGCCGGCGAACCCTAGCCGCGGTTGGCGAACTTCGCCTCGGCAGATTCCTCGACCTTCTTTTCGTCCGGGCGGCGCAGGTTGACCTGCAGCAGCAGCGGCACGGCGATGAAGATCGAGGAATAGGTGCCGATCACAATGCCCCACATCATGGCGAAGGCAAAATCGCGGATGATCTCGCCGCCGAAGAAATAGAGCGCCAGCAGCGCCAGCAGGGTCGTCACACTGGTCATGATCGTGCGCGACAGGGTCTCGTTCAGGCTGCGGTTCAGGATTTCGATCATCCCCGCCTTCCTGTATCGGCGCAGGTTTTCGCGCACCCTGTCGAACACGACGACGGTGTCGTTGATCGAATATCCCGCGATGGTCAGCAAGGCCGCAACCGTGGCCAAGTTGAACTCGTGCTGGATCAGCGCAAACAGGCCGATGGTGGAGATGATGTCGTGCAACAGGGCGGCGACGGCGCAGACGCCGAACTGCCACTCGAACCGGAACCAGATGTAGACCAGGATCGCCGCCATCGCCAAGATCACGGCGGTCGCGCCGGCCTCGATCAGCTCCGCGCCGACCGTCGGCCCCACGAATTCCGTTCGTCGGTATTCGACCCCGTCGCCCAAGACCCCGCGCACGATATCGATGGCGGCCATCTGCTCCGCCTCTTCGCCCTCTTGGCGCTGAATGCGGATCAGAACGTCATTGGGGGCGCCGAACTCTTGCAGGCTGACCTCGCCCAAGCCCAGCCCGTTGAGGTCGTTGCGCAGTGTCGAGATATCCGCCGGGCCTTCGGTCTGGATCTCGATCAGGATGCCGCCACGGAAATCGATGCCAAAGTTTAGGCCAACCACAGCCGTAACGACGATCGAGCCGGCCAAAAGCAGGGCCGAGAAGACAAAGGCAATCTTCCGCGCGCTGAGGAAGTTGATGTTGGTGCCGGGTTTGACCAGTTGCAGCCGCATGGCTCTCTCCTACACCGCCAGCGTCTTGGGCCGGGCGCGCATCAGCCAGGTCACGATCATCAGGCGGGTCACCATGATGGCGGTGAACATAGACGCCAGAATGCCGATCGACAGGGTGACGGCAAAGCCGCGCACGGGTCCCGCCCCCATCGCGAACAGCAGGATGGCGGCGATCAGCGTGGTCAGATTACTGTCGATGATGGTGGTGAACGCACGGCTGTAGCCGGCATCGATGGCGGACATGGGCGTTCGACCGTTGCGGATCTCCTCGCGGATCCGCTCGAAGATCAGCACGTTGGCGTCCACCGCCATGCCGACCGTCAAGACGATGCCGGCAATGCCCGGCAACGTCAGCGTGGCCTGCAAAAGCGATAGGGCTGCCATGATCAAGGCCAGGTTGATCAACAGCGCGACCACCGCCGCCAAACCGAACCAACCATAGACCGCGATCATGAAGACGATGACCAGCGCAAGGCCGATCAGTGCCGCTGACATGCCCGCATCGATGCTGTCCTGGCCAAGGCCAGGGCCAACCGTGCGTTCTTCCAGAACCGTCAGTTCCGCGGGCAAAGCACCGGCACGCAGCAGGATGGCCAGCTCATTGGCCGTCTCGACCGTAAAGCCGCCTTCGATGATGCCGCTTTCGGCAATGCGCGCGCGGATTACCGGTGCGCTGATGATCTCCTCGTCCAACAGGATCGCCAGACGGCGGCCGACATTGTTGCCGGTGGTCTCGCCGAAACGGCGGGCGCCGACGGAATCGAAGCGAAAACTGACGATCGGGGCGCCGTCCTGGAACGAGGGCCGTGCATCGGTCAGGGATTCGCCGCTGACGATCGGCCGACGTTCGACCGCATAATAGGCGATCGGGTTGCCGTTGGCGTCGACGTCATTGTCCGGGTAGACGCGCGACCCGGCCGGCACAGGATCGTTGGGTCCCGAGACCGTGACCGTTTCGTCCAACAGATGGAAGGACAGCCGCGCCGTCTGACCCAGCAGGTTTATCAACGCGCTTGAATCGTCGATGCCCGGCACCTGCACCAGAATGCGATCCAGACCCTGGCGCTGGATGATCGGCTCGGTCGTGCCTAGTTCGTCGATGCGCCGCCGGACGATCTCGATCGACTGGACGATGGCATTGTCCCGGATCTGGGTCAGCTCAACCTCGTCGAAGGTGATCGTCACCTCGCCATTGTCGCCGACATTGACGTTGACGTTGGGGTCCTGTTCCTCGATCAGCCTTACGACGCCGTTCTCATCGGCATCGTCGCGAACCGTCAACGTGGCCGCCGAGCCAACGACACCGAGACCGGTATAGCCGATGTCCGCGCGCCGAAGCTCCGTGCGCAGCCCGCCGACGATCGCCTCCAACCGGTCGGCGATGATCTGTTCGTACTCGACCCGCAACAGCAGATGCGACCCGCCGCGCAGATCGAGGCCCAGATTGAGCTGCTGCACTGGCAGCCAGCTCGGCATCGTTACCGCCCATTCGTCGACGGTTGAGCGATCGATGGCGTTCGGGAAGGCATAGATGATGCCGAGCGCACAGATGGCGACGACCAGGATCTTCTTCCAACGCGGAAAATGCAGCATCGTAATCTACAATCTCGACGGCCGGTGCCGCCGCGACCAACGGGAGTGTTGTCTAGGACTGGCGCCTTCTGCGATCGTCGGCTTCGTCCGCTTCCTCATGCTCGTCGTGCTCGTCACTGCGGTCGCGATCATCATGGTCGTCGCGCTCATCATCATGCTCGTCGGCCTCATCATGCGGCTCGTCCTCCAGCACGATGTCATCGTCATCGTCGTCGTCCTCTTCAGGTGGCTGGTACTTGGCCAGGATGTTGGTCAGCGTGCTGCGCACGACTTTGACCTTTACGCCCTGGGCCACCTGGATGGTCAGCTCATCATCGCGAACCCGCGTCACCGTACCGATGATGCCGCCGCCAGTCACAACCTTGTCGCCGCGCCGGACAGAACCCAACATGGCGCGGTGATCTTTCATGCGCTTTTGCTGGGGCCGGATCAAAAGAAAATAGAAGACGACAAAAATCAGGATCAGCGGCAGCAGCGTCACGATGAACGAACCGCCACCGGCGGCCGCATCCTGCGCGTAGGCGGGCGTGATAAGCATTCAGAGATCTCCAAAATTCAGACCCGATGCGGGTTCGCGCGGGACTATAGCCACTGCGGGCTGACTTGCAATGGAAACCCGAACGGCGGCATTCTCCCGCGCCCGCCCGTCGGTGGTAAATGAGGACGATATCTTGACGGACCAAGAGTTGATTCCGCTTCTCAATCGGATTGCTGAGGCGTTGGAGCGTCTGGGGCCCGCAACGGCGCCACCGATTGACCTGGGCGTTGCCGATGCCTTCGTCTGGCAATCAAGCGGCATCTTGCAACCGGTCGAGCAGGTCGCGCATGTCGACATGGTGCTGCTGCGCGGTATTGCCTTGCAGCGCGATCTGCTCGTCGAGAACACCAGGCGCTTCGCCGACGGACTGCCGGCCAACAATGCGCTGTTGTGGGGCGCGCGCGGCATGGGCAAAAGCTCGCTGGTGAAGGCCGTGCACGCCGACGTCAACCGCGAACGCACGCCGCCCCTGGCCCTGGTCGAGATCCACCGCGAGGATCTGGAGACCCTGCCCCGCCTGCTGGGCCTGCTGCGCGCCAGCGCGCGCCGCTTCATCCTGTTTTGCGACGATTTGTCGTTCGATCAGGCGGATACCAGTTACAAGTCGCTGAAGGCCGTGCTGGAAGGCGGCATCGAGGGCCGACCGGACAATGTCGTGTTCTACGCCACGTCAAACCGTCGCCATCTGATGCCCCGCGACATGATCGACAATGAACAGTCGACGGCTATCATCGCCGGCGAGGCGGTTGAGGAGAAGATCTCGCTGAGCGACCGCTTCGGCCTTTGGCTCGGCTTTCACGCCTGCAATCAGGAAACCTACCTGTCGATGATCGAAGGGTATGTCGAGGCCTACGCGCTGGACATCGACCCGGACGAATGGCAGGCGGCGGCGCGCGAATGGTCAATCACGCGCGGCTCCCGGTCGGGTCGCGTCGCCTGGCAGTTCGTGCAGGACCTTGCGGGCCAACTGGGGCGTAGGCTCGACGGCCCGGCAGCCTTCTAGAGGGCGGGCAGCCGGGACATCGGGTCGATTGCGTCGCTGCCCTGTCTGATCTCGAAGTGAAGCTGCGGCGTCGTGACGCTGCCTGTATCCCCGACGGTCGCGATGGGCTGGCCGGCCTGTACCTCCTGACCACGTTGGACCATGATGCTGTCGGCGTGCGCATAGGCGGTCACCCAACCATCCTCATGGCGAATCAGCACAAGGTTGCCATAGCCACGCAGCTCATTACCGGCATAGGCCACCGTTCCCGCCTGGGCGGCCCGGATCGTCGTGCCCCGGTCGGCTGAGATGTTCACACCTTCATTGGTCAGCCCGTCATCGGTCGGGCCGTAACCTGAGACGATCGGCCCGACCAACGGCCACAGGAACTGCCCGCTTGGTGGCTCCGAGGTGGGGCTGGGCGCTGGCCCAGGCGTCGCCGACGGGTCGGCGGGTATCGGGCCCGGTGGGGTCGACGCAGTTGTCGTGTCCGGCGCCTCAACCGTTGCAACCGTAACCGTTTCGGTAATCGTCTCTTGTACCGCCGGAGGCTGGACCAATGGCACGGGCTGGCCCGCGCCTGGCGCTGCCTCGACCGGCGGCAACGGTGTCGCTACAGGCGAACCGAGCGTAGCCGCCGTGGGCGACACAAGCCCCGGCGCGGGCACCGCAGGTGTCGATGTAACGGTTGGGCCCGGCGCAGCGACGGCCGGCAACAGCAGCCGCTGGCCCGGCATCAACTCATAGGGCGGTTGCAGGCCGTTCAAGACGGCAATCGACTCCGGTGCCACGCGGTAGCGCGCCGCGATCTGGTCAAGGTCGTCGCCGGCAACGACCGTGTAGGTCGCCTGGGCGGAAAACGCCGTTTGCTCCGGCGTTACCTCGCCCAGCGGTGTTGCCGTCACCGGCGCCGGCGGGCTTGCGACCGGCACCTCGGCCGTCGCGTTTGCCGGCGGCGGACGCCAGGGCTGATAGTCGTCCGGAACCGAGAAGATCGCATTGCAGCCCGCCAACCCAAGGGACGCGACCACCAGGGTTGCTAGGCGCCAGCCACCTCGTCTTCCGGCATGTCCGGCAGCAAGGGTACGAAACGAACTGGCCACAACTCCTCCCGCTCTAGTCCATCCTCCGTCCGGGTGAAGCGCACGATTCGCT
>JBCBSH010000081.1:0-18032 GCA_039819285.1 Pseudomonadota bacterium | reverse complement strand
TGGGCACGAACTGGTCCTCGCCCGCGATATGCAGCATCAACGGCGCGGAGATCTTGCCCGCCTCGTCCAGGTCACCCTCGATGCCGACGCCGTAAAAGCCAACGGACGCATCCGCGTCGCTACGCGTCGCCATGAGGTACGCCAGCTTGCCGCCAAGGCAGTAGCCGACGCTGCCAACCTTGCCGGTACAGGCGTCGTGCCCGCGCAGGAACGCCAGCGTTGAGATCAGGTCCTCCATGCCTTTATCGACATCAAATGCGGTGTACAGCTCGAACGCCCTTTGCCACTCGGCTTCCGACTGGTCGGTGATGTCGATGCCGGGTTCGATGCGCCAGAACAGGTCGGGACAAAGCGCGACATAGCCGCGCGCGGCATAGTCGTCGCAGATGTCGCGCATGACCTTGTTGACGCCGAAGATTTCCTGAATGACCAGCACGCCCGGGCCGCGCCTGCCCTCTGGCAAAGCGAGATAGCCGCTGAACTGGCCGCCATCGGCAGCATTGATCGTCACGGTGGCCATGGTGGGAAACCTCCAGTCGTCGGTATTGCTATTCTTGGTCTAAAGCAGCGTGGCGCCTTCATGGGCCAACAGCCAGCGCTTTCGGTTCAGCGCCGGGCCGTTCGGGTCGGTCGACCCGCCGAACCCGCCAATCTTGCCGCCCGCGCCGAGCACGCGGTGACAAGGCACGATGATCGCGATCTTGTTGTTCCGGCAGGCATTGCCGACCGACCGCGGTGACCCGCCGTAGGCCTGGGCGATGCCGCCATAACTGCCCGTACCGCCATAAGGAATGTCCAGCATCGCCTGTCGGACGGCTTCGGCATGGGGCGTCGGCGCGTCGGTCATCGGCAGGCCGAACGCTTTGAGGTCGCCATCGAAGTAGGCCGCTAACTGCCGTGCAGCTTCGCGCAGCACCTCGTTCGGGCGGTCGCCCCCCTCAGCATGGCCGAAATTCAGCGTGTCGAGTTTGTCGCCCACCGCTGTCAACGTGATCCACCCGGCCGGCGTTTCGATCGCGAGCTGGTGGCCGTCGACACTGCCGAACGGCGTGAGCGACGGGTCCGGACGGGTGTCAAAGCGGGGCTCCAGGTTCAGGTCGGTTGCAAGAGAGGTCATGGGGTGAGGGCTCCGGCAATGGCGTTCGGCTCGGTCAAGGGCGCCTGGCAGGTCATATGCTCACAAATATAGGCCGCCGGCTTGCCATTCACCAAGCCCTTGCCGGCGGCCGGATGACCGGTGGGGAGGTCGTCGTCCGGTGAGATGACTAGCATGAGGCGATCGGGCAGCGCCTGGTCCAACACCGCCCGCATCAAGTCCGTCGTTGACGCGTCTTCGCGATCGCCGACGATCACGATCTGCAGTCCGCGCGCCAGCCGTTCGGCGCCGTTCAGCAACGTTGCCAGCGGGAAGAAATTGCGGTTCACCTCACCCGCAAAGGACTTCACGATCGCCTCGGCCCGGTCGCGATAGGCCTCCTTGCCGGTCAACAATGACAGGTCGCTCAGCACCGCAATCATGGTCCCGTTGCCGGACGGTACGGCATTGTCGTGGGCCGTCTTGGTTCGCACGATCAGCGCCTCTGCGTCGTCCGCGGTGTAGAAATAGCCGCCGTCTGCGTCGTCCCAATAGTGTTGGTGGAGAACCGCCACCCAGCTTTCGGCCTGGGCCAGAAATCCGTCGCCGCCGGTGGCCTCGTAGAGCCGCAAGGCAGCGCGTGTCATGTTGACATAGTCGTCCAGCATCGCGGCGTGTTGCACCCGACCGTGCCGCCAGGCGTGAAGCAGGCGCCCATCGCGCTGCATCTCGGTGGTCACGAAATCGTAGGCTGTGCGCGCGGCCGCCAGCCAGTCCGGCCGGTCCCAGACCATGCCCGCCTCGGCCAGTGCGGCGATCATCAGGCCGTTCCAGTCGGCCAACACCTTGTCATCCCAGCCGGGCCAAATCCGTTTGTCCCGCGCGGCCAAGAGCGTCGCCCGCGCGTCTGCGAGCTGAGCCTCGACCTCGGGCTGTTCCAGACCGCCGCTGCGCCGCCGGTTCAGGATTGTTTTGCCTTCCCAGTTGCCGTCCGCCGTCACCTCGTAGTGTTGCTTGAACAGCGGTGCGCGGTCGCCCAGCAGCGCGTCGATCTCTGCCTCGTTCCAGACATAGAACCGGCCTTCCTCGCCCTCGCTGTCCGCATCCAGGGTGGCGGCGAAACCGCCGCCCTCGGCCACCATCTCGCGCAAGACCCAGCCGACCGTGTCTTCAAGCCGCTGGCGATAGAGCGGCGCGCCAGTCGTCTTGCCGACGAGGCTCAAGAGGTCGATCAGCTGGGCATTGTCGTACAGCATCTTCTCGAAGTGAGGCGCCAGCCATTCGGTATCGGTGGAATAGCGCGCAAACCCGCCGCCCAGATGGTCGTAGATGCCGCCCTGGCACATATGGGTCAGCGTGTTGGTGACGGCCGCGTGGAAGCGCTCATCCTTGGTCCGTCGCCAGGCACGCCACAGCACGTCCATGACGTAGGTCTGTGGAAACTTCGGCGCGCGGCCGACGCCACCCCAAACCGGATCGATCTCACCGATGAGGCGGGTCGCAATCTGGTCCAGCAGCGCGGTCGTCACACCGTCCCCCGCCCGGTTGGTGCTGACCTTCGCCAGCGCGTCGCGCAGCGCGGTGACGTTCTTGGTCACCTTCTCGGGCTCGCGCTGGTACGTATCGGCGATGGCGCGCAGCACGTCGGGAAAGCCCGGTCGGCCCCAGCGCGATGTCGGCGGGAAGTAGGTGCCGCCCCAAAACGGCTCGCCGTCCGGGGTCAGGAACATGGTCAGGGGCCAGCCGCCCTGCTCTCCCAGCAAGGCCAGCGCATGCTGATAGATCTGGTCGATGTCCGGCCGTTCCTCGCGGTCGACCTTGATGTTGACGAAGCCGTCATTCATTTGCGCCGCGATCGCTTCGTTCTCGAAGCTCTCATGCGCCATGACGTGGCACCAATGGCAGGCTGCGTAGCCGACGGACAGCAGGATCGGCTTGTTGCCGGCCCGTGCCTCGGCCAAGGCCGGTTCGCCCCAGGCGCGCCAGTGAACGGGGTTGTCGGCATGTTGCAGCAGATACGGGCTGGTTTCCTCGCCCAACAGGTTGCCTGCCGCACCGTCCATGCCCCGTCCTTCCCCCTTGCCTTCGCCGATTGGCACCCGCCACCATATAGGGCGGTATGAACACGCACCAACGCGTCAGCGGGAGAGTGGGCCGATGAAATTCAATATCGAGATCGATTGTACGCCGGAGGAGGCGCGCACGTTTCTGGGCCTGCCCGATGTCGCGCCGATGCAGGAGGCGCTGATGCAGCAGATCCAGGACCGCATGGAAGCGGCCCTGAACGCCGCCGACCCCGAGGCCCTGTTCAAGACCTGGCTGCCCCAGGGCATGGCCGGGTTGGAACAGCTGCAGCGCGCCTTTTGGTCGCAGATGACGGGCGGCACGAAGCGCGACGACGAATAGGCGCCCCCACGGCGACATGATGGCGACATGACTGACACGATTTTCGCGCCCGCGACGGCGCAGGGCCGCGCCGGCGTCGCCATCATTCGGCTGTCCGGGCCCGATGCCGCGGCGGCCCTGACGGCGTTGACTGGGCGGCCGCCGCCCGCACCTCGGTTCGCGGCCCGGGCGACCTACCGGGATGCCAAGGGCGACCTGCTTGATCATGGGCTGGCGCTGTACTTTCCCGCACCCGCCAGCTTCACCGGCGAGGACGTCGTAGAGCTTCACCTGCACGGCGGCCGGGCGGTGAGCGCCGCCATCATGGACGCTCTCGGCGCCCTGCCACGCCTCCGCCCAGCCGAACCGGGCGAGTTCTCGAAACGCGCCTTCCTGAACGGCAAGCTGGACCTGACCAAGGCGGAGGCGATCGCCGACCTGGTCGACGCCGAAACACGGGCCCAGCAGCGTCAGGCCCTGCGGCAGCTAGACGGCGCCCTGGGGCTGCTCTATGAGGCTTGGGCGCACGATCTTGTGCACGCGCTGGCCCATCTGGAGGCCGACCTGGACTTCCCGGATGAAGACCTGCCCCATGGCGTCGCGGACCAGACCCGCCCCACGCTGCGCCGAACCCTGGACGAAATCACCAAACATCTCAGCGACAATCGACGGGGCGAGCGGCTGCGAAGCGGAGTCGAGGTCGCCATCCTGGGCGCGCCCAATGCCGGCAAGTCCAGCCTGCTGAACGCGTTGGCCCGGCGGGACGCCGCCATCGTGTCCGACATCGCCGGGACGACGCGCGACGTGATCGAGGTCCATCTGGACCTGAAGGGCTTCCCCGTGGTTCTGGCGGACACGGCGGGGCTTAGGGAGACCGCCGATCGGATTGAGGATGAGGGCGTTCGCCGTGCGCTGGCCCGGGCGGAACGCGCTGACCTGAAGCTGCTGCTCTATGACGGGGCCTTGTGGCCGGCGAAGGACGCGACCACGGCGGATCTGCGCGATGGCGATGCGATCGAGATCGTGGCCAAGGCCGACCTCCTGCCCGCGACCGACGATCTTCCCTTAGCGATCAGCACCGTGACGGGCGCGGGCCTGGACGATCTGCTCGACCGTCTGGCCGAGGCGGTGGCCTCCCGCCTCGCGGGCAGCGGGCCGGCGCTGACACGCGCCCGTCATCGTGCCGCGCTGGAGGACGCGAAAGCGGCGCTCGACCGCGCGATGACCGCGCACTCGCCCGAGCTGGTTGCCGAAGACGTACGGCTTTCCGTCCGCGCGATTGGCCGTATCACGGGCCGCGTGGATGTCGAGGACTTGCTGGATGTGGTCTTCCGCGACTTCTGTATCGGTAAGTAGTGCCTATTCCACCTCGACCATCACAAGCGCCCAGACGAGGCCTTCGTCCAGCTCCCCGGAGGCATCGTTGATTACGCCCGGCTCGGCGAAGATCCAGACCGGGCCCCGACCGCCGAAATCCAGCACCGCGCCGTCCGCCTCGATCGCCGCCAGCACCTGCGACATGTCGGCGCCGGCCTGGACGACATACTGATAGCCGTCAAAGGCGGTCAGCACGACGTCGTTGAGGGATGAAGAGGCGCCGGCGGCCTCAAGCACAGATGCCAGCGTGGGCCCCGTGGCCGTGACCGGGCCGTCATCGAAATTGTTGTAGTCCGCCGTAATCGTGACCTGAGGCAGGGCCGTCAGATCGTCTTGGCAGAACCCGTACGCCGCTTCGAAGTCAGCGCCTAAGTTGTAGATCAAAACATCGTCGAACGGGTCGATCGGCCCTCGATTGCTGTTGGATATCTCGCCAAAGACGGTCAGCACGACCTGACAGGTCTCGGTCGCTGACGCTGGGTGTGCGGAGAAAGCTGCGACCACTGCCGCAACGGCGAGTCCAGCCGCCCTGTTTGCCAACGCCATGCCGTGCCTCCATCGGGTGTTTAGGTTGATGTGGAACACTAGCAAGGGCGCGGTCGGCCGACCAAGAGCGATCAACGGCTGACGGAAGCCCGCTGGCCTTGTCCGCCCCCACGTTCGTTTCCAGGTACAGGGATATCGGCTGGATCACTCAGCGGCAGGGGTTTGGTGTCTTCCTCGGATCAGCCCATCGTGGTTTTCGGTGGCTCTGGCTTTCTGGGCCGGGCAATCGTCGCCTGTTTGGCCGACGCCGGCCACGCCGTGCGCATTGCCACCCGCCGCGCAACCGATCACGCCGACAATGTCGAATGGCGACAGTCCGACATTCGCGACGAAGCCTCGGTGGCCGGGGTGATCGAGGGATGCGTCGCAGTCGTCAATGCCGTCGGTCTCTATGCGGAATCGAAGACCGAGCGTTTCGAGGCCACGCACGAACGGGGCGCGCGCATTGTGGCCCGACAGGCCGCGCAACAGGGCGTGAAGCACCTCGTCCATATCTCCGGCATCGGCGCTGATCCGGCGTCGCGATCAAGCTATGTACGGGCCCGAGGCAGAGGCGACGCGCTGGTGCAAGAGGCCTATCCGGCGGCGACCATCCTGCGGCCAAGCGCCCTGTTCGGCCCCGACGATGGCTTGATCAACGGTCTCGCGCATCTGGCGCGCCGGGCGCCGTTTGTCCCGCTGTTCGGGCGCGGACAGACCCGGCTTCAGCCCGTCTATGTCGGCGACGTGGCGCGCGCGGTGTGCAGCGCTTTGGCATCGCTGGCCACGCTCGGGAAGGTGTTTGAGCTTGGCGGTCCGCGCATCTACACATATGGGGGCCTACTGGCACTGGTTCTCGACGCAATGGGCAAGCGCCGGCCGATGGTGCCCGTACCGTTTGCGCTGTGGGATCTTGTTGCGGCCGTGAGCGCCATGTTGCCAAACCCGCCCATTACGGAGGCCCAGGTCACCTTGATGCGCACGGACAACATCGTTTCCGGCGGCATGCCTTCGCTTGGCGATCTGGGCATTGAACCGACGGCCTTGGAAAGCGTGTTGCCGAGCTACCATCTGGATTCAGCCGCCGGTTGATCTTCGAACCGTCGGGTTGATGTGCTAGAATAACCAACCCTCGCGCGACCGGGTTCCAGCGGCCTAGACGGCCCTAACAGGGGAACAACGGCGCCCGAGTGCGATCAACCGATTGGGGAACAGGACATGCCTGGGCTCAGGCTCGACCATGTGGTGAAGCGCTACGGCACCGTCGAGGCCGTTCGTGGCGTGACGTTCAGCATACCGGAAGGCGCCTTCTGTGCGATCGTGGGGCCGTCGGGCTGCGGCAAGTCCAGCGTGCTGCGCATGATCGCCGGGCTGGAGAATGTCACCGAGGGCGCGGTGATCATTGACGGCCGCCTTGCCAACGACATCGACCCGGCCGATCGGGGCATCGCCATGGTCTTCCAGGACTACGCGCTCTATCAGCATATGACGGTCGAACAGAACCTCTCATTCGGCCTGAAGGTCGAGCACAAATCGAGGGAGGAAGTGCGCGAGCGGGTCGACGGAACGGCCCGGGTCTTGGCGTTGCAGGACCTGCTGGGGCGATGGCCGCAGGCCCTCTCAGGCGGCGAGAAGCAAGGTGTTGCCGTCGGCCGCTCGATCATCCGCGAACGCGACATCGTCCTGTTCGACGAGCCGATGTCGAACCTGGACGCCGACCTTCGTGCCAGAACGCGGCTTGAGATCGCCAAGCTCCATCGCGAACGGGGCTTCACGGCCCTGTACGTGACAAGCGACCAGACCGAGGCGATGGCGCTGGCGGATTTGGTCGTGGTGATGCGCGATGGCCAGATCGAGCAGATGGGTTCGCCGCTGGATCTCTATGAGAACCCGGATACCCAGTTCGTTGCGGGTTTCATCGGTTCGCCTGCCATGAACTTCCTGCCGGCTGTTGCTCGTGGCTCAAGAGGCGGTACCGTGCGCGTTGCCCTGGCCGGTCTGGAAGCATCCGAGATCACCGTTCCCATGCAACATCCTCTTTTGAAACCGGGGACACCTCTGACATTGGGGATTCGCCCGGAACACGTCACGCCCGCGAACGACACGAAGTTTGCCATCGAGCTGGACACCGAAGTGACGGAGCAGCTGGGCGCGTCCTGCCTGATCCACGCGCGGTCCCGGCATGGCGACCCGGTGGCCATCAAGCAGAAGGGCTTCAGCCCCGTCCGTTCCGGCGAGCGCCTGTGCTTCACCTTTGCGCCTGACAAGGTACGCCTGTTCAACGAGGCTGGTGCGAGGCTCCGCTGACCAGCGGCGGCCAGCAAGGGTGCAATCGGGCCGCGGATGCGGTCTTTCGAGCCGGTTCTTGAACCGAGGCAACTGCCGAAGCGTACACTGTCAGCCGTACGCGTACGTTGATTTAGGCGCTGAGGTCGCTTGCTGCCTCGGTTGACCGCGCCATTGCCAAGACATTGGCGACGGTGCGCCAGTTGCGGGCCGTGGCCTCGACGCCCAGCAAACGTTCCACCCGCTGCGCCAGTTTTGATCGTCCGATCCCGTCGGGGGCATGGAGGTAGAACACGCTGTCCGTCAGCGTGAACGTCTCGCTGCCGGATGCGAGCGCGCATATCGTGTCGATGTCCGGGGTCGCGCTCGGTTCCGCCAGGAAATAGAGGTGCAGGGTCTTCGGTTCAGCCTCGGCGCTCGGAAAGGGATTTGCTTCCGCGGCCCGCGCCATCTCAGCGGCGGTCATCGCCAGAACCTTCGGCCGAAAGCCATGCCGCTTTTGGACGCCGCTTCCGATCATGTTGCCAACCTTTGCCGCATCGGTTTCGGCGTGCCCAAAGACCGCGTTGCCGCTTTGGATGTACGTCTGAACGTCCGTGGCGCCCACGCGATCGAGGATGGCGCGCAAGGAGGCCATGGGCAGTTTGTTGCCGCCGCCGACATTGACGCCACGCAGCAATGCGATCCAGATTTCCGGCATGGGCACCAGCGTCGCATGGCGGATGATCGATAATCCAGCTTCATGTCGAGCGGTTCTGAGACCTACCCTTCCGACCACCAACCCCAGCCGGAGCACGACCATGAAACCGCTGATCAACCTTGACGAGGCGCCGAGCCACTCGGGCCGGCATGGCGACTTGTTCGAATACCGCATGCAGGAACTGGCCCAGCCGCTGGCCGCCAAAGGCCTCGGCGCCAACGTGACCAGCGTGCCGCCCGGCAAGGCCGCCTTTCCGTTTCACCATCATCACGCCAACGAGGAGCATTTCTTCATGCTGAGCGGCACGGGCGTCCTGCGGCTTGGGGGCGACACCTATCCGGTGCGGCCAAAGGACTATGTCGTCATTCCGCCCGGCGGCCCCGAACTGGCGCATCAGTTCGTCAATACGGGCGACGACGACTTGGTTTATCTGGCGATCTCCACCATGGTGCTGCCCGAGGTGGTGGGTTATCCCGACGCCGCGAAAACCGGCGTTCGGATCACTTACGCCGACAAACCCTGGGCGCGGTTCTTGGTCAAAGAGGATGCCAAGAACCAAGTCGAGTACTGGGATGACGAGACCGGTGAAGCGGTGGCCGCCATAATCGCAGATACACGCGAGAGCTAACGCGTCGTCTCGAACGGCGGCGGGAAGCTTTTGGACAGCGTTTTCGGCGCCACTGCGCGCCAGCTTTCGTCCAGCCAATCGGCCAGCTCGGCGGCGGGCACGTCGTCGTCCGCAGTGAACGTGAAGCTAACCCAGCCGGACCGGCCAAGGCCGTACCCGGTCGGCTCGGCAAACGGTAGTCGCAGCGCGTCTTCCGACCGGTAGGGCAGCTTCATCGAGCAAGCAAACCCGCCATCCTCCCGCGCCGACAGAAAGCAGAAGACTTTCTTGCCGTCGACCTTGAACGCGGGATAGCCCCACGGGAAGTCCTCGACCGTCTTGGGATAGGCGAGCGCGGCCGCGCGCAAGGCGATCGCGTCTGGGTGGGTAAGTGTCGGCGTCGAATCAGTTGACATACGCGAAGCGCTTTCGTTCGGGTCGGAATTCGGCGTTACCGGCGACAGTGAGTTTCTAGACTGCTGTCCAACTCTTGGCCATCCGGTCCGATCGCTGGATCTTCACTTCCACGATACGCTTTGTGGCTTTCGCGTTAGAATAGCCATCACATGCGGTGGTGTCGGCATTCGAAAGGATCGGCATGAAGCGGAAGCTGATCGGCAAGGAATCGACGCGCCAGCGGGGTTCGGCGGCGCCCGTTGTGGCCATCGGCCCTGTCGTTTCACGGCAGACGGCGGAGATTCGCGCGCTGTTGCGCCCGCCTGGACGGGGCGGCATCCGGCGAACCTCTGCAGATCCAGCAATGGCTCTTGAGGGGCCGCAATCGCGGCGGGAACGGCAGGCCGACCGTATGGCAAGCGCTGTTCTTCGGTCGCCCGCTAAGGCGTCGACGAGTCCTCTTTCGATCGGGCGGCGCGACAGTGCCCAGACCGCCCCGCCAGTGGTCGCCGCCGCGCTGCGAACCCCGGGCCGGCCGTTGAGCCCGTCCGCGCGCGCGTTCATGGAGCCACGCTTTGGGCACGCATTCGATGACGTCAGGGTTCATGTGGGAACCGAGGCATCCGACGCGGCCGCCAGGTTGGGTGCGAACGCGTTCACGTACGGGTCGCGCATCGTGTTCGCCGACGGCCAGTACAATCCAGGATCGACCAAGGGCAACGCGCTGTTGGCCCACGAGCTTGCCCATGTGGTTCAGCAACGGCATGAGCCGACGGGTCTTCCGCGTGTTCAGCGCCAGATTTGCGACCTGAGTGTTGGCGGTAAGTGCGACGCAAAGGCTGAAGGGCCGAATGCCGGCAAGTCGCTGGACCCGCAGACATTGGCCGAGCGTGTCGCGGGTGTTCGCCGCGCCATAGAGCGTCTGCGGTCCACCTACCCGCTCGCGGTGGCCAATATGGGCCATTGGCTGGATGGCGGCGGCGCCACGCGGCAGATCCCCTTGTCGGAGTTCGACTTCGCCAATCCGGATGCCGGCGTAATGCGCCAGTTGCAAGACATCTGGCGGCCGGCCTTCGAGGACGGTATCCGCAGGCGCCTGGAACGGGGCCATAAGGACTCGCTGCGCAGGCCCGGCAGTGAGGCCGACATGCGGTATTGCACCTCGGCGCGGGCGGTGCCGTTCACAAAAACGGACGATGGGTACGCCCCCACCCCGGGCATGGAGAACGATCTGGCCGTTGCCTTCGGCGGCTACACGATGATGTCGATGGTGCGCGTTCGCGCCCTGCCCCACGAAGGCGACCGGCGCGCGTTCCAGGTCCTGTCCTGGCGCGTCCAGCTTTGCGATCGTTACAACTTCAATGCCGGCAGCATCGCGGCCGTGCCGATTCCGGCGGAGGTGCCGTTGGACCGCCTGAAGGAGCTTCAGGGCGCCTTTCCAGAGGGCGTGATCAATGTGCATGAGAACTATTTCGGTTCCGGCTACCACGTCGTCATAACCGACGATGACTGGTTCCAGGACATCGCGGCCTCGGGCGGCGCGACGGATTACGACATGTACTCTGCCGAATTTGACGCGCCCGCCTCCGTGACGGGCAATTTCGTCATTCAGTAAGGGCCGAGGCCTTCAGATAGGCCTTGCCGCGCGGCGACAGGCGGTAGCCGACCTTGAGACTCTCCGTCAGGCCCAGCGCCTTCAGCTTGCGCACGTCGCGTTTGAAGTCCGGTTTCGCGCGCCCGACCATGTCGGCCAGGTCGACCGCACGCCTGGCCGGGTGGCGCTCGATCAGTGCCAGGGTTTCGCGTGTCCAGGCCCCGTGAAGGCTCGCGCTATCCAGGCGCGCCAGTCTTGCCGCCAGATCGGTGATGGCGTCATCGTCGAGTGCGTCGGAGGCGCGCAGGGCAATGCGCGGGTCAGGGCCGGCGCGATGCAATTCGATGCGATAGAGCAATCCGTCAGGCCGGCTGTTCAAGGCAGCCATCAAGGTCGCGCGATCTGGATAGCCGGCGCTCCGAGCGTCGGCCTCTGAAATGGCGTCTTCGGCGACCTGCTCGACGGCATCTATTGCGAGAACGCCAGCCCGCGTCGTCAGCGTGCCGCCCGCCTTAACGGTCGGCCGTCGCCAACGGCGGAACGCCAAGGAGATCGACCCGTTCGCCAGCCCGTCGAGAAACGCGCGTTGGAACAGCATGGATGCAGTATAGGACAATTGTCGCAGGATGTTAACGCCGACGCGACAGTCGCGGCAGACTTGGGCGTTGTAACTCTAGTAAGAAGGAATATAATCCTTGGTGCGGGGTTCGCGAGGGCTTCAGTGTTTCACGTGAAACGCGGAGCCGGCCGGCATTGATTCTGCCGAGGCTTGCCACTAGGTTCCGGCCAATGAAGGGACAAGAGAACATCTACGACGTCATCGTCGTCGGTGGCGGTCACGCGGGTTGCGAGGCGGCGGCCGCAGCCGCGCGTGTTGGCGCGCGCACCGCCCTCGTCACCCACAAGTCCGCGACCATCGGTGAGATGTCCTGCAATCCGGCGATCGGTGGCTTGGGCAAGGGTCATCTCGTGCGCGAGATCGACGCGCTCGACGGCCTGATGGGGCGCGTGATCGATCGCGCCGGCATTCAGTTTCGCGTTCTGAACCGCTCAAAGGGTCCGGCCGTGCGCGGTCCGCGGGCCCAGGCGGACCGGGCACTCTACCGCCAAGCCATGCAGGCGGAACTGGCGGAGATTGATGCGCTGACCATCGTTGAAGGGTCAGCCGAGGACCTGATCCGGAATGGTAGCGGCGCTGCGGTGGGGCTCATCTTGGGTGACGGCACCGAGTTGCATGCACCCGCCGTGGTGTTGACCACCGGAACGTTCCTGCGCGGCATGATTCATATCGGAGACCGCACAATGGCGGCCGGTCGTGTCGGCGAGGCCCCTGCCATTGGCTTGGCCGATACGTTGTACGGCGCCGGATTCTCCATGGGCCGGTTGAAGACCGGCACGCCGCCGCGTCTTGACGGCCGGACAATCGATTGGTCGGTGCTTGAGGAACAGGTCGGCGACGACCCGCCGGTACCGTTTTCGACCATGACCGACCGCATCACCGTGCCGCAGGTCTCCTGCCACATCACCCATACGAATGCGGCGGCGCACGAGGCGATTCGGGCCAACCTGCATCGCGCACCGCTTTATTCCGGTCAGATCGACAGCACGGGGCCGCGCTATTGCCCCTCGATCGAAGACAAGGTGGTGCGGTTCGCCGACAAGCCACGGCATCAGGTCTTCCTGGAACCGGAGGGCCTCGACGACCCGATCGTCTACCCGAACGGTATCTCGACGTCGCTGCCGGAGGACGTGCAGCGAGCCGTCGTCGCTTCTATGCCCGGGCTTGAGAAGGCGCGGATCGTGCGACCGGGCTATGCCATTGAGTATGATTACGTGGATCCCCGGGAGTTGACCGCGGGTTTGGAGACACGCCGCATACCGGGTCTTTTCCTGGCCGGGCAGATAAACGGCACGACCGGCTATGAAGAGGCTGCTGCGCAAGGCCTGATGGCCGGCATAAATGCCGCGCGTCGCGCGAGCGGAGAGGCCGAACCGGCCATTCTGGACCGGGCGGACGCCTATATCGGTGTGATGATCGATGATCTGACCCGTCGCGGCGTCAGCGAACCGTACCGGATGTTCACGTCGCGGGCGGAATACCGCCTGCACCTGCGCGCAGATAATGCGGATCTGCGCCTGACGGAACGGGGGCTCGCCTGGCAATGTGTAGGGTCGGAGCGAGAAGGCCGGTTTATAAAGAAAAACAAAGAGATAGCGGAAGCACTGGGCCGGCTTGAAGCCCTCGACATGACGCCGCCAGAGGCCGGCAAGCGCGGCCTGACGATCAATCAGGATGGAAGGCGGCGATCCGCGTTCGACCTGTTGCGCTATCCGGACGTCACGTTTGAGCGGCTGGTGTCGATTTGGCCTCAGCTTGGTGACGTATCGGGTCAGGTGAGGGAGCAGATGGAGATCAAGGCCCGCTATGCCGGTTATCTGTCGCGCCAGGAGGCCGATATCCGGGCGTTTCGTCGGGATGAGGATCTGAAGCTGCCGTCCGGCATCGATTTTTCGGCCATCGGCAGCCTGTCGAACGAAGTTCGCCAGAAGCTTGAGCAGGCTTGTCCACCGACAATTGGCGCCGCATCGCGCATCGAGGGCGTGACGCCGGCGGCAATCGTCGCGCTTTTGCGCTACGTTCGTCGAGCGCCGGACAGGCTGAGTGCCTAAGCCGTTCGGACCTGATGAGTTTCGTCAGGCTGTCCCCGTTGATGATGAAGTGTTTGAAAAGCTGGCAACGTATGCCGGGCTGCTGATCAAATGGCAAAAGGCCATCAATCTGGTCGGGCCGCTTACGATCACCGATGTCTGGCGGCGACATATGTTGGACAGCGCTCAACTGTACCCGTTGCTGCCGAAGGGGGCGAGAACGCTCATTGATCTTGGCAGTGGTGCCGGGTTTCCGGGGTTGGTGCTGGCCATGATGGGTGTTCCTGACGTGCATTTGGTTGAGAGCGACCACAGAAAGGCCGCGTTCCTCAGCCATGTTTCACGTGAAACAAACACGGACATCACGGTGCACGCCAAGCGGATCGAGACGATGTCCCCAATGGTCGCCGACGTGATCAGCGCGAGGGCCTTGGCGCCGCTGCCGAAACTGCTGGGCCTGGCAGAACGCTTTGTCGGGCCTGATTCCGTTTGCCTGTTCCTAAAGGGCCAAGATGTGGAGTCTGAGTTGACCGAAACCACAAAATCTATGAAGATGGAGGTCGAACGGATGCCGAGCTTGACGGCCCCATCCGCGACCATCCTGCGCCTTAGAGGACTCATCGATCGTGGATGAAACTCTCGTGCGGCCCTCGGGTTCAGAAAACGAAGCGCCGGCAAACGACGAGCGATCAGAACCCAAGAACCGCTCGCCCCGAATAATCGCGCTCGCCAACCAGAAGGGCGGGGTCGGCAAGACCACCACGGCCATCAATCTCGGCACGGCCCTTGCCGCCTATCAGCAATCCGTGCTGATCGTCGATCTGGATCCGCAGGGCAACGCCAGCACGGGGCTTGGCATTGAACTGCCGCAGCGGGCCGTTGGCACTTACCAGGTGCTTTTTGCCGAGGCGTCGCTTGGTGAGGCGGTGCAGCCGACATCCGTGCCCGGGATGTCGATACTGCCATCCTCGGCGGACTTGTCCGGTGCGGAAATCGAGCTTGTGTCCACCGCAAAACGAGAATTTCGACTAAAAAAAGCAATTCAAGCACATTTCGGTTTGGTCGGATCCAGTCAGGGTATACAGCGCTTCGACTACATTCTGATCGATTGTCCGCCTGCGCTCGGTCTGTTGACGTTGAACGCGTTGGCTGCAGCGGACGCGGTGCTTGTGCCGTTGCAATGCGAGTTTTACGCGCTGGAGGGCCTCAGCCATCTGATGCGTACGATCGAGAAGGTAAGACGTGCGATTAATCCAAAACTTGAAATTCAAGGTGTCGTGTTGACCATGTTTGACGGCCGCAACAACCTGTCGCAGCTTGTCGCGCAGGACGTTCGCGGCTATTTCGGCGACAAGGTCTTCAAGACCATGATCCCAAGAAATGTAAGGGTTTCGGAGGCGCCATCCCATGGCAAGCCGGCCCTGGTCTACGACCTGAACTGCCCTGGAAGCCAGGCCTATATCCGCATGGCGAGAGAGCTGCTGAAACGCGAAGATGAGAGGGCCGCCTGATGGCAAAGGCCGCGAAGCGACCGACCCTGGGCCGAGGCCTTGACAGTCTGATCCGTGAAACGGTCAGCTTCGACGAAGATGGCGCGACGCCCTCTGAAGGCGCCGAGAATCCTCTGACCTTGCCCATCGAGCATCTGAGCCCCAATCCAGATCAGCCCAGGCGCCGTTTCGGCACCGAAGAACTTGCCAGCCTCGCGGAGTCGATTTCGAAAAAGGGAATATTACAACCAATTCTCGTGCGACCGGATCCGGCCGCCGATGATCGCTATCAGATCGTGGCCGGCGAGCGGCGGTGGCGCGCGGCGCAAAGGGCCCGGCTGCATGAGGTGCCCGTTATCGTCCGATCGCTGGACGATCTGGAAACCTTGGAAATCGCGATCATCGAGAATGTTCAGCGCGAGGACCTGTCGCCTGTGGAAGAGGCACGCGGCTATCGGCGCTTGATCGACCAGTTCGGCCACACGCAGGACCGGTTGGCGCGGGCGATTGGCAAAAGCCGGCCGCACATCGCCAATACCCTACGCCTGTTGGACCTGCCAACATCCGTTCAGGCCAAGGTCGAAACAGGCGCGTTAAGCGCCGGCCACGCGCGAGCGCTGATTGGCACGCCGGACCCGGTCGGGTTGGCCGAAACGGTTATCGCCAAGGGGTTATCGGTGCGCCAGACCGAGGCACTGGCCCGCGCCGGTGCGACGCCGACGGTGCGGAGACGTGCCCGCAAGGGGGTCGGCGCCAAAGATGCCGATACCATCGATCTGGAGCGCCGCTTGTCGGATCGGCTGGGGCTGAGGGTCGACATCCGCCATCAACCCGACGGATCCGGCGCCTTGTCGATCGGCTACCGTTCGTTGGAACAGCTCGACGATCTGATTGCGAAAGTGGGTCGGCTCTAGGCCGTCCGGACGGCTAAGAGATCAGCGCGTCCGCGCCGCCTGAACCGCAAGGCCGTACAGCGTCCGACTGGTCAGCAGTTCCGCCGGCGCGCCGGTTCGCTTGCAGGCCGCTTCGGTCTCCAACAGCCTTTCCAAGGCCCTGGCGAGCGCGCCTTGAGACCAAAGGCGCAATTGCTGGCGCACCGGCGTTTGCATCTTGAAGAATACCGGCGGCCGAAGGCGGCCGATGGCTTGATCGACGGTGGCGCCGTTTTCCATGTCGATACGCGCCTGATGCAGCCGGCCGAAATGCCGCTGTGCGGAACGCAGAACCGCGACGCTGTTCGCCCCTTCGGCCCACAGCTTCTCGATTACCCGGTCGGCCTCGTCAATGCGGCCGCTGGCCACCGCCATCAGCGCGTCGTCGACCGACTGTTCGGTACTGTCGCCGATGCAGGCCCTTGCGTCGTCTCCGGTGATCGTCTCGGCTTCGCCCGCATAGGCGATCAGCTTGTCCAGTTCGCGCCGTGCGAGCTGTCGATCGCCTTGCAGGTTTTCCGCGACATAGGCTAAGGCCTCGTCGTTGATGCGCAAGCCGGCATCATGGACCATGTCGCGCGCCATGTCGGCGATGGCCCCGGCATCGGGAAGATAGCAGGGGACGGACGCCGCCGCCGCCTCACCCTCGCACAGCTTGCGCAAGGGGGACCGGGGCGGCAGGTCGCCGGCCTCCAGGATGACCAGCGAGACATCCGGCGCAGGGTCGGCGACCAGGGTCTTCACCGCGCCCGCCAACCCATCGGCGGCATCACGAACCCGCACGGCACGCCGGCCGCCGATCATCGATAGGGCGCTGGCCTCATCGGCCAGTCGTGCCGGATCCTTTGCCAGCTCCGGCCCGGCCAGCTCGGCGACCCGAAACGGGTCCTTCGGATCATCGACCGTCGTCTCGACCAGCTTCACCGCGCGTTCCCGCACCAGGCCCGCATCCGGGCCGTACAGCAAGACAACCGCGATTGCCGGGTCGGGGTCCTTAATGAAACCGTCGGCCCTGGTCGCGCTGATTTTCACGGGAAGGCTTAGGCCGAGCGTGCGAAGAATAGGGCGAGGTCGGTTCGAATGCGCTCGCTCAATTCGCGCAAGGCGCCCTCCTGGGCCGACCGCTCGGCAACGACGGTGGCGAACTGATCGTCCAGGATGTTGTAGCTGGTAATCACTTCCGTGGTGTTCAGGTACACGGCCTGGCCGTCGGCGGTGCTCGTCAGCGTATAGACCGCCTCGATGCGGAGATTGGACCGCGTCGCCGTATCATCTCGCTGAATACCAAGATTGGTGATGGTTTCATCCAGGCCAACCTCCAGGGTATAGGCCGGGTCGGCCGGGCGCCCGTTTGGATTCAACTGTTGGATCAGATAGGTGCGCAGCAACTGACCGGGCCGGTTGGCAATGACGCCCACATCAATGCTGGCCAACTCGTCGGCCACCGGCCCGAATGCCTGGCGATCGCCATAGAGCGGACGAAAGCCGCATCCGGACAGGGTCAGCACACCGGCGCCGGCAAGGAACAGGCGTCGGCTGACCAGGCTACGCGGCAACGACATTCACGATCCTATTGGGCACCACAATCACCTTGCGCACGGTTTTGCCGTCCAGCGCGCGCTGCACATTCGGCTCCGCCAGCGCGGCTCCTTCCGCCGCTGTTTGGCCGGCATCCTTCGGCAGCGTCACCGTTCCGCGCAGCTTACCATTGACTTGAACGCCGATGGTAATCTGTTCGTCGGCCGCCAGGGTCGGGTCGGCCACCGGCCACGGCGTTTCCGCGACGATGCTCTGATGTCCCAGCATCGTCCACGCCTCCTCAGCGAAGTGCGGCATCACGGGCGCGATCATCAACGTCAGCGCCTCCAGCGCTTCGCGCATCGCCCAGGCCTCGCCGTCGCCCGTCCCTTTGAGGCCGGCAATGGCGTTGGTCAGCTCGCGCAGCCTGGCAACGGCACGGTTAAGGCGAAACCCCTCGAAATCCTGTTCGACCGCCAGGATCGTCTTGTGCACCTC